>JBBQJG010000045.1:0-25035 GCA_038325725.1 Polyangia bacterium
CAGCAGCAACGTCGCGGCGGCGGCGGGCGCGAGGCGCCGCCCTTCGACGCCGGCGCCCGCGAGTGTCGCGAGCACGACGACGGCGGTGATCGCCGCCGCGGAAAAATCGGGCTGCGCGACGAACGTCAGCGCGGCGCCGGCGCCGAGGCCCAATGCGAGGGCGCGGCGTGCTCGCGTGCCCGTCGACGTCGACGTCGCGAGACCGGCGGCGGCGGGCGCGCCCCAGGCGGCGACGAGCATGGCCGTCGCCGCGACCAGCAGCGGGGCCGGGTCGCCCGAGAACGGGCCGACGCGCACCCAGCGGGTCGCGCCCGCGGCGTGCACGCCGACGCCGGGGACGAACACGGAGAGGGACGCGAGCAGCGCGCACGCGAACAACACGGGCGCGGCGCGCAGCAGACGCCGCGGGCCGACCTGGACGGAGGCGATCGCGAGGAGCGCGCCGAAGACGAGCGCGAAGACCCCGCGCGACGCGAAGTGCGCCGGCACGTGCGCACCCGTCGCGCGCAGTTGCGCGGCCGCGACGACGACGCCCAGCGCGCCGAGCGCCGCCGCCGGCGCCGCCACCAGCAAGACGTTCAGCACGGGGAGCGCGCGTCGGCTCATCAGAACCTGTAGGTGAGGCCGAGACCCACGTCGAAGAGATTGCCGAAGGGCCGGTAGGTTTCGTTTCGCGTCGTCGTGAGCGTGGGGCTCGTAAAGGGGTGGGTAAAGTCGGCGCGCAGTCCGACGGCGACGCGCGGAGCGACGGTGACGTCGACGCCGGCCGCGACGCGCGAGAGCGGCTGCAGGGCGGTGAGCGAGCCCGGCTGCAGCGCCGGTTCGAGCGTCGCGAACGACGCGACGGTGACGCCGAGGCCGGCGCCGAGCCAAACGACGGCGGGCTCGGAGTCGAACGAGAGCGTCTGCAGCGCGGAGAAGCTGGTCTGCGAGAGCGTCCGCTGCGCGTCGGGCGGCGAGGCGATGCCCGGCTCGATCGGCTGGGCGGTCTGAAAATCCTGGGCGAAGTGGTCGTAGAAGAAGTCGACGTCGACGCCCAAGCCGAGGTGCTCGGCAATGAGCAGGGTGCGGCGCTGGTACGAGACGCCGAGGGAGAAGCCCGTCACGGGGCCCAGCGCCTTCGCATCCGTGCCCAGCCGCTGCGCGAGCCGCGCCGCGAGGGTCATCGAGTTGCGGCGCGTGGCGGGCAGAGGGTCGGCCGCCGGCGCGGGCTCGGGGACGGGCTCGACGGGCGCGGGCTCGGCCTGGGCGATCCAAGTCGAGAGGAACGCCGCGGCCAGCGACATCGGCGACATCCGGCGAGCTTAACCCACGCGGAAAATCTACGTCGCTGGATCAGGAGCGAGCGTGACCAGGTCTTGCCCCGCCTCGACGGTGGCGCCCTCGGCGCAGCGCACGTCCAGCACGGTGCCCGCGCGTGGCGCGCGCAGCTCGTTCTCCATCTTCATCGCCTCGACGACGACGACGGACTGCCCGCTCGCGACGCGGGCGCCCGGCGCGACGAGCACCTTCACCACGCGCCCCGGCATCGGCGACTTCACGGTGACCGGCCCGCTCGCCGCCGCCGCGCGCGCGCCCTTGACGAGCGCCGCGACGCTCGCGCTGCGCGCCTCCGCGACCTCGGCGTTCAAGAACACGACGTCCGCGCCCGGCCGCTTGATCGCGACGCCCACCTTCCCCGCGCCGCCTTGGCTGTCGACGCGCGCGAACGTCTGCGCGAGCCCGGCGCGAATGAGCCACGCGCCGTCGACGTTCGAAAGCTCCACGTCACGCGCGATGCCGTCGACGACGACGAGCTCTCTTCCGTCGTCGCTGGTGCTCAGCTCGACGATGTACTCGCGCGTTGCGATCTTGACCGAGTACCGTCTGAGCATTGGCGTCACCACCGGACCCTCTCCCGCGGAGAGGGATCTAGCTTTCCATGAAGGACTTGAGGCGCTTGCTGCGCGACGGGTGGCGGAGCTTGCGGAGGGCTTTTGCCTCGATCTGGCGGATGCGCTCGCGCGTGACCTCGAAGTCCTGGCCCACCTCTTCGAGCGTGTGGTCTGACTTCTCGCCGATGCCGAAGCGCATGCGCAGCACCTTCTCTTCGCGCGGCGTGAGCGTCGCCAACACCTTGCGCGTCTGCTCGGCGAGGTTCATCGAGATGACCGCGTCGGACGGTGAGATCACGCTCTTGTCCTCGATGAAGTCACCGAGGTGCGAATCTTCTTCTTCGCCGATCGGCGTCTCGAGCGAGATGGGCTCCTTGGCGATCTTGAGGACCTTGCGGACCTTGTCGAGCGGCAGCTCCATCTTCTCGGCGATCTCTTCGGGCGTCGGCTCGCGCCCCAGCTCCTGCACGAGATAGCGGCTCGTGCGGATGAGCTTGTTGATCGTTTCAATCATGTGAACGGGGATGCGGATCGTCCTGGCTTGATCGGCAATGGCGCGCGTGATCGCCTGACGGATCCACCACGTCGCGTACGTCGAGAACTTGTAGCCGCGCTTGTAGTCGAACTTGTCGACGGCTTTCATGAGGCCGATGTTGCCCTCCTGGATGAGGTCCAGGAACTGCAGCCCGCGGTTCGTGTACTTCTTCGCGATCGACACGACGAGGCGCAGGTTCGCCTCGACGAGCTCGCCCTTGGCCTTCTCGGCCGTGCGCTCTCCGTCCTCGATCTCGAACACGGTGCTGCGCAGCGTGTCCTCGGAGAGCTTGGCCTCCTCCTCGACCTTCTTGACCTTCTTCTGCGCGGCCTGGATGACCCGCGACATCTCCTCGATCTCGTCGGGCCGGATGCCGAGCTTTTTGGAGACAGCGCGCTGGCGCAGCGGCGAGTCCCGCATCTCGCGCAGCGTCTTCTTGAACTCCTTGAGCGTGAGGCCCGACTTCGCCTCGCAGTCGGTAATCTCGCGGTTCGCCTGCTCGATGCGCTCGACGAACTCCTTGAGGTGCAGGACGATGCGATCGATCTGCTTTTTGTTGAATCGCATCTCCTGGAGGGTGTCCAGGATCTCCTGCCTGCAATCGTCGATCTGCGTCTTGTACTTTTTTTTCGTCTGGTCGGAGACCTTCGCGTCGAGCTTCTCGGCGACCTTCTCCTGGTCCTTCCAGAGGCGGCGGACCTTGTCGATGACCTTGCAGACGCGGTCGATGTGCCACTGCTCGTCGAACTCGGCGTCTTCCTCGTCGGCGTCCCTGACGACCTCTTTGACGCGGATCTTCTGGTTCCGCAGCTTGTCGCCGAGGTCGAGGATCTCGTCGATCGCGACGGACGTGTTGAGCACGACCTGCAGCACGCGCCGCTCGCCGTCCTCGATGCGCTTGGCGATCACGACCTCGCCCTCGCGCGTGAGCAGCGAGACCGACCCCATCTTGCGCAGGTACATGCGCACCGGGTCCGTGGTCTTCGAGTAGCCGTCGGCGTCGTCCTCCTCCTCGGCCTCTTCTTTCTTGGTGGCGACCTCTTCGTCCTCGTCGGCGTCCTCTGCCTCGGGAGCCGCCGCGTCGCCGCCCTTTTCGGTGACCTTGACCTTCGACGACGAGTCGACGATCTCGATGCCCTCGCCCGAGAACGCCGACAACCAATCGTCCATCTGATCCGACGAGACGATGCTCTCGGGCATGTGCTCGTTGACCTCGTCGTAGGTCAGGAAGCCCTTCGCCTTGCCCATCGTGATGAGCTCGCGCTTCTTGCGCTCGGACTCCTTCGCCGAGGCGGGCCCACCCTTCTGTTCGGACTTGCCGGACTTGCCAACAGGCGGACCGCCCGCGGCGGCACCATTCTTACCGGCCGCTGACGCTCCGTTTTTGCCCGCTGCCTTCGCGGGGCCCGACGCTCCGTCTTTCTTCGCGGCGCTGGCGCGCGGGATCCGAGGAATCTCCTCCTCGTCGTTGTCGTCGTTGTCAGCGTCGTTGTCAGCGTCGTTGTCGAAGGTGTCGTTCATTGTCCTACGGCCTCTCCAGGGCTCCCTTGAGCCCGAGCTTCGTCTTCGTCAGTTCCATTCCTCGTCGCATCATCGAGCGAGCCTGTTCCTCGTCCCCGCGGCCACTGGCGGCCGCCATCAGTTTGTCGTTCATCGCGATCTCCGCGTCCACGCGAGAGAGCTCCAGCCTCGTGGCGAGCTTCCGCAAAAGGCCTGCGGCATCTTCCGTCTTCGTGAGGCTCTCGTCCAACATCGCCGCGGCGACGCGCGCGCGCACGTCTGGTTGCGCCGAGTCGAGCCAAACGGGGATCTGCAGCTCGCCGGCCGCCGTCACCTGTTCGTTCGCGGCGCGCAGGAGCTGGCGCAGCGACGGCGTCAGCAGCAGCTCACCCGCGCGCGTCGCGTCCGCCGAGCCCAGCAGACGCGGATACGTCGCGAGCAGCACGATCACCGAGAGCTCCTCGTTCGACAGCACCGCTGGCGCGACGGCGGTCGTCGCGACGTCCGCGGGGCGCGAGGCGTTCGCGGCGCTCGGTCTCTGGAGCTTCGCGGCGGCCTCGCGCAGCGCGCGCGTCACCTGCGGCGGCGACAGCCCCAGCACGCCCGCGAGCTGCTGCGCGTACAGCTCGCGCGTCGTCTGGTTGCGCACCTTGACGAGCAGCTCGGCGACGTTCTCGAGCGTCGACATCTTGCCGGGAATGCTCGGCTCGGCGGCGGCGTCCTGGATGAACTGATCCAACATCGGCCGCGCGCCGGCGATCAACCGTCGAAACGCCTCGCCGCCCTGCTTGCGCACGAAGTCGTCGGGGTCGATGCCCGGCGGCATGCGCGCGAGGCGGCCGTCGACGTCCGCTTCTACAAAGAGCGGGATCACCTTCTGCGCGGCGCGCTGCCCGGCCGTGTCGCCGTCGAACACGACGACGACGGTCTTGGCGAGCTTCCCAAGCAACGTGATTTGTTCCGACGTCAACGCCGTGCCCATGGGCGCGACGGCCTCGTCGATGCCGGCCTCGTGGAGCGACATGACGTCGAAGTTCCCCTCGACAAGCACGGCGACGCCCGTCTTGCGGATGCCGTCGAGCGCGGCGTGCAGGCCGTAGAGCTGCTCCTTCTTGTGGAAGAGCGGCGAGTCGGGCGAGTTGACGTACTTGCGGTCCTTGATCTCGGGATCGAGCACGCGCCCGCCGAAGCCGATGACGCGCTTCTGGCGATCGATGACTGGCAACATGACGCGGTCGCGGAAGAAGTCGTAGCTCCCGCGCTCGTTGACGCCCACGAGGCCGAGCCGCTCGAGGTCCGACGGCGGGATCTTTTTGCCCGCGAGAAATCCCGAAAGCCCGTTCCACCCGCCGGGCGCGTAGCCGACGCGGAAGCGCTCGACGACGGCCGCCGAGATGCCGCGCTTCTCGACGTACGCGCGCGCGGCGAGCCCGGTGGGCGAGGCGTACTGCTCCTGGAAAAATTGCGCCGCCATCTCCATGACGCGGAACATGCGGTCGCGCTCGGATTCGGCCTCACGCCGCGCTTTGCGCTCGGCCTCCGACAGCGGCTTGGTATCGAGCTCGACGCCGGCGGCGCTCGCGAGATCCGCAAGAACCTCCATGAACGATCGCTGCTCGATCTTTTCGAGAAAGCCGATCACGTCGCCTTTCTCGTGGCAGCCGAAGCAGTGGAAGTAGTGACGGGTTTCATTGACGTGGAAGGATGGTGATTTCTCCGCGTGAAATGGGCACAGCCCTTTCCAACTTCCGGTTCCCGCCCGCTTGAGCTCCACATACCGCTTCACCACCTCGACGATGTTCGTGCGCTCACGGACGTCATCGATTTTTTCCCGCGCGACTAAGGCCAAAATTCCACCCGTGCCAACGGAAGGCGCGAAATTTTTAGCCCACGGCAGGGCCGAGTCAAGGCAGATCCAGAGGAATCAACGCTCATGGACTGCAAGCCGCCTGACGTTGCCAGACCGGGCTTGTAAACCGAAGTGACCGTGCGCGTCGTATGGCCCATCCCCCTCCTGACTAGTGCCGCCCCGACCCCGACCTGGACCAAAAAAAAGCGCCCCGGACGACGGCGTCCGAGGCGCTTTCCGAGAGAGGGACGCCCCTCTCTCGCGCGGTTACATCACTGGCCTTCGCCGCCCGTCAGACCCGCCTCGTCGGCGCGCTTGAGGATGATGAACTCGACGCGGCGGTTCTGGCTCCAGCAGTCTTCGTTGTGCTGGGTGCAGATCGGCTTCGTCTCGCCGTAGCCGTGGTTCTTCATGCGGCTCGGCACGACGTTCCGCTCTTCGAGGGCGCGGCGCACCGAGGCCGAGCGGCGCTCCGTGAGGTCGAGGTTGTGGGCGTCGTCGCCACGCTCGTCGGCGTGGCCCTGAATCTCGATGAGGTTGATCTGAGGGTTGCCGTTGAGGGTCGCCGCGATGGCGTCGAGCAGCGGGAAGGAGATCGCTTTGATCTCGTCCTTGTCCGTCTCGAAGTAGATCTTGTCGAGGAGCTCGAGCTTGCCCTTGGTGATCTTGATGCGGCCCTTGTCGGGGCAGCCGTCGTCGTCCTCGAACCCGTTGTAGGTCTCGGGCTCGTTCGGGCACTTGTCGTTGACGTCGAGGATGCGGTCCTTGTCGTTGTCGGGATCCGGGCAACCGTCCTGATCCTCGAACCCGTCCTTGTCCTCGGGGTCGTTCGGGCACAGGTCGTTGATGTCGAGGATGCCGTCCTTGTCGTTGTCGGGATCCGGGCAGCCGTCCTCGTCCTCGAAGTTGTCCTTGTCCTCGGGATCGTCGGGGCACTTGTCCACGTCGTCCGGGATGCCGTCGCCGTCGCGGTCGAGGTTGGCGTTGTCGGGGCAGCCGTCCTCGTCCTGGTACCCGTTCTTCGTCTCGGGATCGTTGGGGCACTTGTCGTCGACGTCGAGGATGCCGTCCTTGTCGTTGTCCGGCTCGGGGCAACCGTCCTCGTCCTCGAAGTCGTCGAAGTCCTCGGGATCGTCGGGGCACTGGTCGACGTCGTCCTTGTAGCCGTCGCCGTCGCGGTCGCCGATCGACGGCTCGAAGATGAAGCCGAGGAAGGCGCGGGGCGCGCCGCCGCCGTAACCCTGCAGCACGCGCCAGCCGCCACCGATCTCGAAGAACGAGTTGCGCGCGAGGTAGAGCTTGACGCCCGCGATGGCCTCGGCCGTGGGGCCGAGCTTGTCGCCCTGCCCGCCGTTGACGATCTTGTGCGAGTCGAGGCCCGCGAGGCCGTAGAGCTCGCCGACGACGTCGAGCTTCTGCGGGACGATGCCGTACGACAGGCCGAGGCCGCCGATGACCTCGTTGCCAAGCGAGATGCCGGCGTTCGTGTTCGTGTTGGCGCCCATGAACGTCCGGTCGTACGCCGCGGTGTTGTCGATGAACTGAGACTTGCCGCCGCGGATGCGCGCGCCCGCGTTGATGGCGACGCGGAAGCGGCCGAGGTAGCCCATCTCGGCATCGACGACGACCGTCGGTTGGAAGATCGTCTTGCCCTCGCCGAAGAAGCCGTTCTTGTCGCCCGTGCCGAGGATCAGCGACGGGATCACGGCGACGCCGAGGCCCCCGCGCGTCGCGTTCAGGAAGCGGAGCTTGGGATGGACCTCGATGTCACCGAGGCCTTGGTTCGTGAACGAGTAGTCCTTCGACGAGTTCGGCATCCCGGGGATGCCGGGCTCTTTCGGCGTGCCGTGGCCCGAGAGCACGGACACCGGCAAGATGATGCCGAGCTCGATCCCGAGGTGCGGGAGCTTCGTGAACCCGACGGCCGCCTGCAGCGACGGCGTCACGATGTTGTCGATCGTGAGCGCGTTCGTCTGCCCGCCCAGCATCTGCCCGCCGGACAGCTCGAGGGGACGGCGCGAGTACGTCGTCACGAGACCGAACGAGAAGTCGCCCTGGCCCAGGACCGCCGACGAGTTCAGCGTGATGAACCCCTTCGAGTCCATCGCCGAGTGGAAGATCTGGAGATCGACCGGCGCGTTCTTGAGCTGCTGAGCTTGGGCCGATCCGGCGACGCCTAACGCGGCCGTGAGCAGCGCCCCCTGAACCAGACCCCGGCGTGCGCGAACGGACATGGAAACCTCCGGTGAACGGGAGCCCCTAACACGGAGCCCATTTCCGTCCGGCTCCACCGAGCTACGACCCTGAAAAGAGGCCCATTTATAACAGCGTCGAGATCGCTGTCAAAGCGCTATCCTGCCGGCGCCGATGGTTCTATGTGCAAGCGACCTCCGTCCTCTGCACGGCGTGGGAATCGATCCGCTCGTGCGCGCCGCGAGCGAGGCCGGCGCGCAAGGGGTGCACCTCGGGGCGCGCTTCGCCCTGCACGACCTCGCGCCGTTGGCGCCGGCGATCCTGCGCGCGGGGCTCACGGTGCCGTCGATGGCGCTGCCACTGCCGCCCCACGAGCTCGGCCGCGGCAAGCGGGTCCCGTCGCTGTGCGCCCGTGACAGTGACGAGAGAACGGCGGCGCTCGCGCTCGCCGGCGAGGGGCTCGACGCCGGGGCGGGCCTCGGCGTGCGGTGGGCGTGGCTCGACTTCGGCGGCGTCACGCTGCCGGTCGCGCGGCGCGAGATCGCGGCGGCGTTCGCGCGACGGGAGACGGGGGAGGGCGAAGAGGGCGCGACCGACGTTTCCATCGTTCTGAGCGCGCGGAAGGCGTGGGCCGAAAGCCTGCTCGACGGGTGCCGCTGGTCGCTCGAGCGGTTGGCCCGCCACGCCGAGGCGCGCGCCGTGACGCTCGTGCTGCCCGTCGGCGGCTCGCCGTGGGAGGTGCCGAGCCCGCGCGAGGCGCTCGCGCTGCTCGAGGCGTTCGCGGGCGCGCCGCTCACGCTCGCGTGGGCGCCCGGTCGCCTGTCGACACTCGCGGCGTTCGGGATGCGCCTGACCCAAGAACGCATCGACGCGGTCGCCGGCAAGTGCGGCGCCGCGTTCGAGACCGACGCCGTCGGCGTCGACGCCGGCTACCTGCCCGGCCTCGGCGAGCGCGACGAAAGGCTGCCAGCGCGCCCCGAGCCGTGGCCCCAGGGCGCGCCCGTCGTCGTCGGCGGCTCTCCCGACGCGACCGACGACGAGATCGCCGCCGCCGTCGCGGCCGTCGCCGCGCTGTACGACGCCGCTACTTCTTCGTGACGGTGCGGTCGCCGAGCACGTCCTTGCCGATCGTTCCGCCTTCGGAGAACGCGGCGAGGTCGAGCGTGAGCGGACCGTTGACGGTCGGCAGCGTCGTGAGGGCCGTGCCCGAGATGTCGGCGGGGCGAACCTTGAAGTCGAACTTCTCGACGGTGATCGTCTTGCCGTCGCGCGTGCGCGTCTTGTCCTTCGCCTCTTGCAGGGGGCCGTTCGCCGTCCATACGAGGTTCAACGAGACCGACGCCGTTTGACCGTCTTCGGAGGCGACGGGCACGACCGCCGAGAGAGACGCCGTGCCGAAGTCGCCGGCGATGTGGGTGGTCTGCGTCGGGGTCCCGCCGTCGAAGGTCACGAACTCGCCCGTGCAGCCGTTGGAGTAGACGACGTCGACCATCGTCGTCGGCGCCTGCACGTCGACGGTGCCGTCGCTGCGCGTCACCGACTCGGTCCAGCGGACGGTCGTCTGCGTGACGATGCAGCCGTCGTCGGAGGCGTACTCCGTGTTCGCGATGAGGCTGCGGTCGTGCAGCTTGAACGTCGTGACTGTGGCCGCCTGCGCCATCGCGCCGACGGAAAACATGACTAGAGCGAAGGCGACGAGGA
Source organism: Polyangia bacterium (assembly GCA_038325725.1). GTDB lineage: Bacteria > Myxococcota_A > Polyangia > Fen-1088 > Fen-1088 > DASZFV01. The sequence continues at coordinate 9,653 of JBBQJG010000045.1, forward strand.
TCATCATATTGCGCTTCAAGGGAATCTCCTTGGTTTGCCGGCCAACCGTGACGCGCGCGTCCCAAATCGAGACGAGCACGAGCCATCACGGTGCGAGACGCGTGCCGGATTGGTCATATGACTTCGCCGCCGCGCGGCTGTCAGATCCGTGGCGCGGACGGATTCAAATGGCGGGCGAGCTCGCTACGAAATCGCTACGCCGGCGACGTGAGGAGCCCCGAGAGCTCCTTCGTGATGCCCGTCTTGATGGCGGTGGCGAGCGGCGTCAGCAGAAAGCCGAGGGTCAAATCGATGTGCACACGCGCGGGCTCGATGCTGACGCGCGCGTCGAGTCCCTTGCGCGAGACGAGCAGCTCGGCGTCGCCGTTCCAGGTGCACGTCGCGCCGTAGTCCTTCTCGAGCTTCGCTGTCGCGCGCGACAGGCGCTCCTTCGCGACGTCGGGCTCGAGCGTGTGCGGGATGTCGACCTCGAACTTCGGCATGCGATTTCCTACCACGAGACCCGCGCGCGCGGGGGAGGGCTCGGGCCGCTCAGAACAGCGCGGCTGTCGCAACCCCTGCGTTTACGCTTTTTCCGCGGCCTTCTCGGCGCCCTTGTCTTCGTTCTTTTCTTGTCCGATGCCCGCAGGCGCGGCCGGGTCGAACAGGAGGCGCGCGATCTCCATCTGGTTCAGTGTGAAGCGGATCGTCGTGCCGCCGCCTTGCAGGAGGCACTCGCGCTGCAGCAGGTGGTAGACGCGCATCTTCTCGGGCGTGGGCGGCTCGCCGTGCGACTTCTTCCCGGGCGAGCCCGAGGCGATCACGATCTTCTCCCCCGGCTGGAGCATGAAGCCGGGATCGATCGTGCCGAGGAACGAGCCGCGCTGGCCCTTCTTGCCGGCGAGCACCTGCAGGCCGCGCGTGTTGATGGACGCGGCGCCCGTGTTCTCGAGGAGGAACCACTCCTCGTTGATCTTCTTCTTGTCGGGTGCGGCGTGAGCTTCACGGAAAACGAGCGGCAAAGGGGCCTCCAGTCGAAAAACGAAAACGGACACTAACGAAACCGCGTCAGGCGGCCTCGACTCAGACCTCGAGGATCTCAGCTTCCTTCTTCTTGAGGATCTCGTCGACGCCCGCGATCGCCTTGTCGGTCGCCTTCTGCACCGTCTCGAGGCCCTTGCGCTCGTCGTCCTCGGTGATGGCGTGCTCCTTGAGCGCGTCCTTCATCATCTCGTTGGCGTCGCGACGCGCGCCGCGCAGGGCGACGCGCGCGTCCTCGGACATCTTCTTGACGACCTTGACGAGCTCCTGACGACGCTCCTGCGTGAGCGCCGGCATCGGCAGGCGCACGATCTCGCCGTCGCTCTGCGGGTTCAGGCCGAGCTGCGCCGCGCGGATGGCCTTTTCGATCTCGGGGATGAGCGTGCGCTCCCACGGCTTGATCGTGATGAGCCGCGCGTCGGCGACGTTGCACGACGCGATCTGGTTGAGCGGCGTCGGCGTGCCGTAGTAGTCGACGCGGACGCCGTCGAGGATGCCGAGGCTCGCCCGGCCCGTGCGCACCTTCGTGAGGTCGCGCTTGAAAGCCTCGATGCCCTTGTCGAGATCGCCCTGCAAGCTCTTGATGATGTCGTTGACCATCGTCGTTTCCCCCTTGGGCCTATGATTTGCGCGGCGTGCGTCGTTCGTCCAGCACAAGCGTACCGAGCGGTTCGCCCAGCACGACGCGGCGGATGTTTCCGGGCTTCGTCATGTTGAACACGAGGATGGGGAGCTTGTTGTCCCGACACAGCGAGATCGCCGTCGAGTCCATGACGCCGAGGTCGCGGTTGAGCACGTCGAGGTAGGACAGGCGCCGGAACATGCGCGCGTCCTTGTGCTTGTTCGGATCCTTGTCGTACACGCCGTCGACCTTCGTCGCCTTCATGACGATCTCGGCGCCGATCTCCATGGCGCGCAGCGAGGCGGCCGTGTCGGTCGTGAAGAACGGGTTGCCCGTGCCGGCCGCGAAGATCACGAGGCGGCCCTTCTCGAGGTGCCGGATGGCGCGCCGCCGAATGTACGGCTCGCAAAGACGCTCCATCTCGATCGCGGACTGGACGCGCGTGTGCGAGCCGCGCGACTCGAGCGCGTCCTGCAGCGCGAGCGAGTTGATGACCGTCGCGAGCATGCCCATGTAGTCGGCGTGCGCGCGGTCCATGCCCTTCGAGCTCGCGGCGATGCCGCGGAAGATGTTGCCACCGCCGATGACGAGCGCGATCTCGACGCCCAGGCCCTGGACGTCGATGATCTCGTCGGCGATCTGCGCGATCGTCGCGGGATCGATCCCGTACGTCTGCCCGCCCATGAGGGCCTCGCCCGAGAGCTTGAGCAGGATCCGGCGGTACTTCACGCCGGGCGCGAGCGGCAGGCGCGACGGCGTGCGGGGATCGTCGTCGCCGTCGTCGTCGGCATCCCTGTTGCCGTCTCGGGCCCCGCCGCGCGGACCGCTGGCGGGGATGGCCTTTGCGGGGGCGCGAGGGGCGCCTTTGGCTTTTCGTGTCGCCATCGCGCCCGCTCCGGTTAAGCCGTGCCCGCTTGCTTCTTCACTTCCTCGACGAAGTCGTCGGCGCGCTTCTCGAGCCCCTCGCCGACCTCGTAGCGGACGAAGCGGCGCACCTTGACGTTCTCGCCCGTCTTCGCGACGAGCTCCGTCAGGAGGGTGCGGATGTCCTTCTTGCCTTCCGCGTCCTTCACCCAGATCTGATCGAGCAGGCAGATCTCCTTGGCCCACTTTGCGAGCTGGCCCTCGATGATCTTCGGGATCACCGACTCCGGCTTGCCCGACTTCTTGGCGAGCTCGACGCGGATCTCGGTCTCCTTGGCGCGCAGCTCGGCGGGGATCTCCTCGGCCGACACGTACTGCGGGTTCATGGCGGCGACCTGCACGGCGATGTCGCGGGCGAACTCGACGAAGTCGGGGTTGCGCGCGACGAAGTCCGTCTCGCAGTTCACCTCGACGAGCACGCCAATGCGCGACCCGTGCAGGTAGCTGACGACGGTGCCCTCGGAGGCGATGCGCGTGGCCTTCTTGGCGGCCGAGGCGATGCCCTTCTTGCGAAGGTACTCGATCGCCTTCTCGGCGTCGGCCTCGCACTCGACGAGCGCCTTCTTACAATCCGCCATTCCCGCGCCCGTTCGTTCGCGCAGGTCCTTGATCATCTGTGCCGTTACGTCAGCCATAGCTCTGCTGTCCTCGTCTTTCCGAGCATGAAAAAATGAAAGGGGGCGAGAGGCGACTAAGCCTTCTCGGCCTGGTCTTCCGGCGTCGCGGCGGCTTCGGGGGCCGGCAGATCGTTGCGACGGCGCGACACGACCTCAACCTTGGGGCCTTCACCGCCCGACGACACGCGGATCGTCTGCGGCTCCTCGGGACCCGAGTCGCGCTGGGCGCGCTGCTGGTTCGAGCGCTCCTTGCCGACCTTCTGGCCGAGCAAGCACGCGTCCGAGACCTTGCCCGCGAACAGCTTGAGCGAGCGAATCGCGTCGTCGTTGCCCGGGATCGGGTAGTCGATGAGGTCCGGATCGCAGTTCGTGTCGACGATCGCGACGATCGGAATCTCAAGCTTGCGCGCCTCGGTGACGGCGATGTGCTCCTTGACGACGTCGACAATGAAAACGGCGCCCGGCAGCTCGGACATCTCCTTGATGCCGCCGAGGGCCCTCTCGAGCTTCTCGCGCTCACGCGTGACGCCGAGGACCTCCTTCTTCGTCATGCGCTCGAAGGTGCCGTCGGTCGACATCTTCTCGATGGCGTGGAGGCGGTCGATCGAGCCCTTCACCGTGTTGAAGTTCGTGAGCGTGCCGCCGAGCCAGCGGTTCGTGACGCAAAACTGGCCGCCGCGGAGGGCCTCGTCGCGCATGACCTCTTGGGCCTGCTTCTTGGTGCCGACGAACAGGACCGAGCGGCCGTTCGACACCGTCTGGACCAAGAAGCGGTACGCCTTGTTGAAGGCGCGGACCGTCTGCTGCAGGTCGATGATGTGGATGCCGTTCCGGGCCCCGAAGATGTAGCTTTTCATCTTGGGGTTCCAGCGCTTGGTCTGGTGACCGAAGTGGACACCGGCCTCCATCATCTCGCGGATCGTGATGGGCTGGTCGAGCGAGGCGGCGACGTCGGCTTGCGTGAGATCGGGCTGCGTTTCCATGGGGTTCCTTTTGCGTTGGTTTCCTCCGCCAGCGTCATCAGAGACCGCAACCGCAGCCCGAAAAAACTCTCGGGAGGCGGCACGCACGGTCCCCTCGGCGGGCGTGTGGTGTTTAAGAAGGGTGGGTTTCTACCACGTTTTCGACACCTGTATAGAGGGGCGGCCCGGGCCTCCGCGGCGTCGCCCGCGACGAGCGCCCGCGGCCGCGCCGGTATAGGGGTTGCACCCTCGCAGAAAGGTTTATAGAAGGAGCCCCCAATGTCGCCCACGAAGCCTGCAAATGTTCCCATCGACGTCCGTCCCGCCAGCGGCAAGCTCGGCATCCTGTGCCCCGGCATGGGCGCCGTCGCCACGACCTTCATGGCGGGCGTCGAAGCCATTCGCAAAGGACGCTCGAAGCCGATTGGCTCGCTCACGCAGATGGGCACGATTCGCCTCGGCAAGCGCACCGACGCCAAGACGCCCCTCATTCAAGAGTTCGTCCCGCTCGCGAAGCTCGACGACATCGTGTTCGGCGGCTGGGACCTGTTCCCCGACGACGCGTACCAGGCGGCGAAGAAGGCCGGCGTGCTGTCGAACGAGCACCTCGCCGAGCTCAAGGACTTCCTGTCGACGATCAAGCCGATGAAGGCCGTCTTCGACCAGTCGTTCGTGAAGAACCTCACGGCGACGCACGCCAAGACGGGCAAGAACAAGCTCGACCTGGCCGAGCAGCTCATCGAGGACATCAAGAGCTTCAAGAAGACGAACAACTGCGATCGCCTCGTCATGGTGTGGTGTGGGTCGACCGAGGTGTACCGCAGCCCAGCGCCCTGTCACGCGACGGTCGCGGCCTTTGAAAAGGGCCTCGTCGCGAACGATCCGGAGATTGCGCCGTCGCAGATCTACGCTTACGCGGCCCTCAAGTGCGGCGTGCCCTACGCGAACGGCGCGCCCAACCTCGCCGTCGACATCCCGTGCATGCTCGAGCTCGCGAAGGAGAACGGCGTCCCGATTGGCGGCAAGGACTTCAAGACGGGCCAGACGCTCATGAAGACGATCCTCGCGCCGGGCTTCAAGGCGCGCTTGCTTGGAGTTGAAGGCTGGTACTCGACGAATATCTTGGGCAACCGCGACGGCGAGGTGCTCGACGATCCGGAGTCGTTCAAGACGAAGGAGGTCTCGAAGCTGGGCGTGCTCGAGCACATCCTGCAGCCGCACCTGTACCCCGACCTGTACGGGGCCATGCACCACGTCGTGCGCATCAACTACTACCCTCCGCGTGGCGACAACAAAGAGGGTTGGGACAACATCGATATCTTCGGGTGGATGGGCTACAAGATGCAGATCAAGATCGACTTCCTTTGCAGGGATTCGATCCTCGCGGCCCCCATCGTCCTCGACCTCGCGCTGTTCATGGACCTCTCGCAGCGCTGCGGGATGAGCGGCATCCAAGAGTGGCTCTCGTTCTACTGGAAGAGCCCGCAGTCGGCGCCGGGGCTCTACCCCGAGCACGATCTCTTCATTCAGCTCATGAAGCTGAAGAACACGCTCCGCCACCTCAAGGGTGAAGACCTCATCACCCACCTCGGCAACGAGTACTACGACTAGGGCTCGCTCCGCCTTCTCCGTCGGCCCCGCGCAGCGGGGAGAGGGACAGGGCAGGGTTAGACTTCCAACGTGAGTCCCCTGTCCTTTGGCCGCTGCGTCTGTTTGATGGGTCTCGCGGCGACGAGCGCCTGCGGTCGCGCGCCTCTGGATGATCCGGAGGCCGTAGCGAGCGGGGGCGATGGCCTCGCGGGCTCGGGCGGCAACGCCGGTGTTGCAGGAGCGGGCGTTCCCGCGAAGCACCGAACCACAGCCGAAGCCTGCCCCGTGTTACAGCGCCTGGCGGGGCCGACCGGCTGCCCCACCGCGGGATTGCCGAATACTTTGCCAGGGCTCTGCACCTACGACAGCGATTGTGGCGCCAAGCCGAACGGTCGCTGCGAGGCGGTCTTCCATGCGGGCGTTTGCGGTTGCGTCTACGACGCCTGCGGCTCCGACGGCGATTGCGGGGGCGGCGAGTTGTGCGCGTGCAACCCGATCGACATCGGCAATGGCTGTGTGCCCGGGAGCTGTCGCGTCGATGCCGATTGCGGGGTCGGAGGCTACTGCGGTCCCGTCGTCAGCCCGAACTCGTGCTCGCGGGTGATCCTCAGCTACCGGTGCCACGCATCGACGGACAAGTGCCTCGCCGACGGCGACTGCCCGCTCAGGGATTCTTGTGACGCCTACCCGGGGGAAGGGTGGGCGTGTCGTTTGCCCATAACTTGTCGTTGATGTCGCCCGCCAAGGATCCCCTGACCGATCCCGATGTCCCGAAGGGGATGTCGGTCGAGCTGTTGAAGGATCTGCACCTGCTGACGCGCGACGGGCAGCTCAATCAGGACGCGCGGCGGAAGCTCAAGCAGGTGCGGCACCTCGTCGGGCTGCTCAAGCCCGCGCTCGACGACGCGTACGAGCACAAGCCCGAGCCGACGATCGTCGACTGCGCGGCCGGCAAGAGCTACCTCGGGTTCCTGCTGTACGAGCTCGTCGTGGGGCCCGCGGGGAGGGGGCGGCTGTTGTCGATCGAGTCGCGCGCCGAGCTCGTCGAGGGCGGCGCCGCGCGCGCGAAGCGGTACGCGCACGATCGCTTCGCCTTCTTGCAGGGACACATCGAAGAGGCGGGCGCCACGGTCGAGGGCGCCGACGTCGTGACGGCGTTGCACGCGTGCGACACGGCGACGGACGACGCGCTCGCGCTGGCGATCGCGCGCGGCGCCGACCACATCGCCGTCGTCCCGTGCTGTCAGGCCGAGGTCGCGCGTCAGCTCGAGGCGCGCGCCGAGCGCGACCCGGCTGATCAAGCGCTGATCGATCACGCGCTGCACCGCCGCGAGCTCGGGTCGCATCTCACGAACGTCGTGCGCGGCCTCTGCCTCGAGGCCCACGGCTACAAGGTCACCGTCACCGAGCTCGTCGGGTGGCAGCACTCGATGAAGAACGAGCTGATCCTCGCGCGACGCGTGCGACGCGGAGGCGCGGGGGCGCGCGCGACGCTCGCGGCGTTGCTGGGTCGCTGGAAGATCGAGCCGGCGCTCGTGAGGTTGCTGCGGGCCCGCGGGCTCGACGCGACGGCGAGCGCGGTCGTAGCGGCGCCGGACGCCTGAGCGGTTCAGCGCGCGTCACGTCGAGGGAGGAGGGAGAGGGGGGGCCGTCACCCGGGCACGAAACGCGTGCGACGGATCAGGTCGATGAGCCTGTTCGCCGTGGGCCGATCCTTCTCGCCGCCGCCCTCTGGCCGCGCCGGCATGAATTCCGAGGGCGGCAGCACGGCTCCCAACTATCGCCGAATCAAGAGGGCGAATTTCGAGTCACTTGAATCGGCGATAGTAAGAGACCGAAGCGGACGAGGCGCGCCTCCTGACCCGCGGAGAGCGTGAACGCCCCGGCGAAGGCCGCCGTTCTCGGGGCGGCCTTCGGCTCGGCCGCATGGGGAGGCGACGTAGAGAGGAAGACCGCGAGCACGAGCAGCGAGCGCGAGGTCACGAGGGGGCGAGCCTAACACCCGAGCGGCCCTCTCCCCGACCCTCTCCCCGCCTAGCGGGGAGAGGGAGACAGAAATTCGTAAGAAGGAGGGAGACAGAAGCTAACGAGGAAGAGAAGCCAAGCTATTGAGAGAAGGCAAGCTACTGGAGAGAAGGCAAGCTACTGAGAGAAGCCAAGCTACTGAGAGAAGGCAAGCTACTGGAGGAGGGCGCGGTGGTTCGAGGGGTTGTTCGACATGCCCAGCGGCGCGAGGTGGGGGAGGATCCAGCGCGGGAGGGTGTCGTCGGTCTCGGCGGGGAGCAGGCCGAGGGCCTCGGCTTCGGCGTCGCGGATCAGCGGCGCGAGGCCGGTCACCGTCGAGGCGAGGCAGGTTGCCCACAGGGCCTCGCGCTGGGCGTGGGCCCAGTGGCGCACGACCCACGCCGCCGCCTTCGCGCCGAAGGTCGCGTGGCGGGTCTCGTCGTGGAGCAGCTCGGTGTAGGCCCAAGCGAAAAGCGGCTCGCGGACGATGGCGCGGGCCGTCGCGAAGGCCGCGGCCGTCACGGGCTTGCCGAGCGCGAACTCGGACACGAGCGTGCGCGCGAGGCTGGTCTCGGTCGCGATCGACGCGCGGGGCACCGTGAGCGCGAGCTCGACGGTGGCGGGCGCGCGCGCGCCCGGGATGTCGAGGCCCTCGAGGACGCGGGCGCAGACCTGGAGGTGGCGCGCCTTGTCGCGCACGAGGTGCGCCGCGAGCGTCAGGATCGAGGGCGGCGCGCCGAGGGCCGTGAGCTCGGTCGTGATGCGGGCGGCCTGAATGACACCGACGCGTTCGCGCTCGGCCAGCGTGCGCCAGCCACCCGCGACGCGCGCGAGGAGCTCTGGGGAGTATCGGGAACGCTCGAGGCGAAGGGCCTTCATGGCCCGCCATATACGCAATCCGCGTGCCTCGGAGCGCGACCCGCGATCGCAGGCTTCCGTCGAGAACGCGCGAGAAAAAGGGCGGGGCACCGCGACAGGAATGTCGCGCGCAACGTCGTTGACACTTCAGGGTGGGCGGTGTTTCGTCGCGTGTCGTGTTCAAAGAGTTGCAGCGCCGCGCGAGTGGATTCGCCTACGACAAGCTGGTGGCGCCTCGGCGCGCGGCGCGGCCCGCGGCGAAGCACTTGCGGAACCTCGTGAGCATCGCCAACGAGCTCCTGGGCCGGCCGCTCCACCCGGTGGACGAGGGCGCGCCCGTCGCGGCCACTGTGCCCTTGGCGCCCGAGGCGGCAGCACCCGCGGCCACGCCCGCCGCGCGGCGGATGCCGGTGCTCGTGTACTTCGATGGCAAGGACTACCGGACGCTCGCGCGCATCGAAGAGCTGCTGCGTGGGCGCGGCTTCCTCTATCAGGTGCTCGACGTGAGCGCCGATGAGGCCGAGCGGTCGTGGGCGACGACGGCCGCGAAGTCGACCGAGCTGCCGCTCGTGTTCATCGCGGGCGCGCCCGTGGGCGGCTACGACGCCGTGCTGCGCGCCGACGTGTCGGGCGAGCTCGGGCGTCTCGTCGCCGCGTCGACGTAGCGGATCAGTTTTCGCCGCGCAGGCGGCGCAGCTCTTCGGCGGCTTCGGTCGCCGTGGGATCGTGCGACAGCAAGCGTTCGAGCTCTTGGATCGCGAGCTCGGGTTGCCCCGTTTGCGCGTGGATCTGCGCGAGGTACTCGGCGGCCCTGCGGTTGCGCGGGTCGAGCTGGACGGCCCGGCGGAGCTCGGCGAGCGCGGCGCGGCCGGCGCGCGCATCGGCGGGCGCCTCGCGGAAGAGCGCCCACCCGAGGGACGCGCGGAACTCGGCCTCGTTCGGCACGAGGCGCGCGGCCTGGCGGAACGCCTCGACGGCCTCGTGGTGGCGGCGCGTGCGCAGGTGCTCGCGTCCCGCTTCGTAAAGAGCGCGCGCGGCCACATTCGACGCGAGCGTGGGCGCCGCGAGGGGCGGCGGCTGGCCCGAGACGAGATCGACGCCTGTCGTGATCTCGCCCGCTCGCTCCATCGAGTCGGGGGTCGCGACGGCGCCACGATCGAGCCGCGCGATGTACGTGCGGCGCCGCTGCGGCTCGCGCAGCGTGCGGTGAGCCTCGCCGAGACGCTCGAAGATCTCCTGCGCCATCTTGCGATCCTCGTCCGTGCTGTGGCGGTAGCGGTCGGGGTGGAATGTGCGCGCGTGCGCATCGTAGGCGCGGTCGATGTCGGCGGCCGTCGCGTCGCGCTCGATGCCGAGCGACCAGAAGAAATCCTGCGTGCGCACCGTCTCGGCGACCATCGAGAGCTGCCCGCCCGACAGCGGCCCCGACTGCTGCGGGGGCGAGACGGCGGCGACGACGCCTTGGGGGGGCGACAGCGTGAAGCCCGCGAGGCCAGGCGTGCCGCGCCGGCGCGCGCTCGGCCCCTCGGCGTGCGTGATCATACCGGCCTCGGCGAGCGCGACGAGGAGGAGCCGCGCCTCGGCCCGCGCCGTGGGCGCGCGTCCGAGGATCTCTTCGAGGCTCTCGTTGCCGTCGATGCTGTTGATGTACGCGAGCACGGCCGGATCGGTCGTGACGTCCTGGAGGCGCAGCACCGGATCGGGGCTGAGCGCGACGGGTTGGTTGACGTAGGCGTCGAGCACGGCGCGCTGGCGGGCCTCGTCGTAGTGGCGCCGGATGCCCTCGAGGATGAGCGCCGCGGGCGGCCGTTCGAGGCGGCGCGCGTTGGCTTCGCCCGTGTCGCCCTCCTTGAACATGAACTTGCCGTCGGGCCACTCGAAGACCTCGAGCAGCTTCGTCTCGACCTGCTCGACGAGGGCGCGCTGGAGGTTGTGGGGCGACAGCGCGCCCATCTCGACGAGGATCTGCCCTTGCTGGCGCTTCTCGGTCTTCATGCGCGCGAGCGAATCGGACAGCGCCCTGTCCGTGATGAGCTTGCGGTCGACGAGGATCTGACCCAAGCACTCGGCGAGGACGTTCGATTTGACCGACGTCGGATAGCCGTCGACGAACATGACGATCTTCTTCGTCGCGTCTTTCTTCGCGGCGTCGCGCAGCAGCAGCAGGGAGCCCGTCGCCTTTTGTTCGTAGAGCCGCCGTAGCAAGCGCGCGAAGGGGATGCGGCGCAGCGTGCCCTGCAGCTCGGCCTTCTCGGCCGCGAGGTTCTTCGCCGTACGCTCGACGCTGCGGCGTTCGCGCTGCTGCTCGGGGTCGCGCAGCACGCCGTCGAGCGCGGCGACGAGGTGGCCGACGTCGGGTTGGTCGATGGGCGGCGGCGGCCCCGGCAGGGCGAGCGCGCCCGAGCCGACGTCCAGTCGTCCCTCGGGCGGCAGCGCGCGCAGCATCGCCGCGAGGAGGCTGTTCGCGTCGAGCGGCGTCGATAGATAGTCGGCGGGCGCGAAGCGACGGCGCGCCTCGGCGCGGTGGCTCGCGCCCCGGTGCGAGGTCGCGATGAAGAGAATGGGTGCGTCGCGCGTGTCGGGATCGCGGCGCAGGATCTCGGCGAGCGCGAAGCCATCGCCGTCGGAGAGCTTCGTGTCGATGACGAGGGCGTCGGGCGCGCGCACGGCGACGCTGCGCGCGGCCCACTTCGACTCGGCCTCGGAGGCCAGCTCGTAGCGGCCCTCGCGCAAGGCGTCCCCGATGCGCCGCTGGAGATCGGGGTCGCTCTCGACGATGAGGACGTACCCCGCCATGGCGGCAGACTAACTCAGGCGGTCTCGTTGGACTATCCCGACCGGCGTGGTTAAGTACGGCACGTATGGCAACGGGTAAAAACGTCGGCAAAGGCGCGAAAAAAGGCAAATTGGCGGCCAAATCTTCGCAGAAGAAAGGCGGCGCGTTGGCCGCGATTGTGCTCGCGGCGGGCAGGGGGACGCGCATGCGCTCGGCGCGCGCCAAGGTGTTGCACGAGATGCTCGGGCGGCCGCTCGTCGCGTACCCCGTGGGCGTCGCGCGCGCGCTGGGCGCCGCGCCCGTCATCGCCGTGCTCGGTCACCAGCGCGACGCCGTCGAGGCTGCGTTGGCTGCGCGCTTCGGGCCCGGTGGGGTCACGGTGGTCGAGCAGACCGAGCAGAAGGGCACGGGCCACGCCGTGCGGGTCGCCATGCCCGCGCTCGCGGGCTTCGACGGGATCGTCGTCATTCTCTCGGGTGACGTGCCGCTCCTGCGCCGCGAGACGGTGCAGGAGCTCGTCGGCTCGGCGCGCCGCTACCAGTGCCTTTCGCTCGTGACGGCGACGCCGGCCGACGCCACGGGCTACGGGCGCATCGTGCGCGACCTGCGCGGGCACGTCATCGGCATCGTCGAGCACAAGGACGCGACGCCAGAGGAGCGCGCCATCGGCGAGGTCAACGCGGGCATCTACGCGGCGCCCGCGGCGTTCCTGCGAAAGGCGACGGCGGGGCTCGTCGCGAAGAACGCGCAGGGTGAGTACTACCTCACCGACATCATCGCGGCGGCGGCGCGCACGATCGGCGTGTCGAGCGTCGACGCCGACGCGCGCGACGTCGCGGGCATCAACGATCGCGAGCAGCTCGCGGCGGCCGAGGCGACCATGCGCGCGCGCATCAATCGTCGGTGGCAGGAGCACGCGACGCTGCGCGATCCGGCGGGCACCGTGATCGAGCCCGACGTCGAGATCGGCGTCGACGTCGAGATCGGCCGCGGCGTCGCGCTGCGCGGGCGCACGCGCGTCGGCCACGGCGCGCACATCGACGATGGTTCGATCCTCGTCGACACCGACGTGGGCGCGGGCGTGCGCGTGCACGCCTACACCGTCTCGCACGACGCCGTCATCGGCGCGAACGCCATCGTCGGGCCGTTCGCGCGGCTGCGGCCCGGCACGTCGGTCGGCCCCGAGGCGCACGTCGGCAACTTCGTCGAGCTCAAGAAGACGGTGCTCGGGCGTGGCAGCAAGGCCAACCACCTCACGTACCTCGGGGACACCGTCGTCGGCGAGAAGGTCAACATCGGCGCCGGCACGATCACGTGCAACTACAACGGCTACGAGAAAAAGCAGACGATCATCGAGGACGGCGCGTTCATCGGCTCGGACAGCCAGCTCATCGCGCCCGTGCGGGTCGGCAAGCGAGCCGTCGTCGCCGCGGGAGCGACGATCACCGAGGACGTGCCGGACGGCGCGCTTGCGATCGGGCGCGTGCCGCAGGTCCACAAGCCGGGCTACGCCGAGGCCGTCGCGAAGCGCTATTCAGTCCGCACCGTCGACCGTTCGACGAGCACGAAGACTTCGTCCACGAAGACTTCGTCCACGAAGAAGTCGAAGCAATAGAAACAATAGAAGTAAGATGAAACCGGAGGTTCCCACATGCCCACGTCCGTGAAGGCGTTCTTCGATCAGAAGGTCCCCGCCGCGCTCGCCAGCAACCCTGACAAGGCGAAGGACGTCGCTGCCATCTACCTGTTCAAGGTCTCGGGCCCCGACGGCGGCACGTGGACGGCCGATCTCCTCGCGAACCCGCCGACGTGCCTGCCCGGTGAAGTGGGCAAGCCCCAGTGCACGATCGAGTCGACGGACGACGACTTCCGTTCGATGGTCGACGGCGGCATGCAGGCGGCGATGACGTTGTTCTTCAGCGGCAAGCTCAAGGTCTCGGGCGATCCGACGCTCGCCACGAAGCTGTCGAAGCTGCTCGCCCTCGCGAAGTGAACCCACTCGCCCTCGCGAAGTGAAACCACTCGCCCTCGCGAAGTAGGGGCGAGCGCAGCGCGGCTTCGCCGCGCGGAGCGAGTGGGTCAGGGGTTCGCGAGCGGCAGCGAGCCGGACCCCGCTACGCAACCCGCGCGTCGCGGCTCAGACGCGGCGCGCCCGCAGAATCGCTTCGCCGTCGAGCGAGCGGCCCGAGCGAAACAGCAGCAGCGCCCGCTCGAGCACGGTCTCGAGCTCCCGGAAATTTCCCGGCCAGTCGTGCCCCGCGAGCGAGCCGATCGCGCCGTCCGTCAGCTCGATCGCGCGCGCCGCCTCTTGGGCGTCGAGGCGCGGCAGGTCGGTCGTCAGCACGAGATCGTACGGCAGCCCCGCGTCGCGCAGGATGCGGTTGCCCATCCACACGGCCGAGGGACCGAGGTCGTCGGGCCGCTCGCGCAGCGGCGGCAACGTCAGCACGACGCGCGCGAGCCGCCAGTACAGATCGTGGCGGAACCGACCCGCGCGGACCTCTTCGCCGAGATCGCGATCGGACATGCCGATCGCGTTGACGTGCATCTTGAGATACTCGCCGGGCTTGCCGCCCGGCACGTCGATGTGCCCGCTCTTGAGCAGGCGCAGCAGCGCCGCCTGCGTGCGCGGCCCGAGGGCGGCGACCTCCTCGATGAGCAGCGTGCCGTTGTGGGCGCGCTGGGCGGCGCCCTGCGCCTTGCCGACGCCCACGAGCGCGGCGAGCCCGTCCGCGTCGGAGAAGCCCATGACGTCGAGGCGCACGAGAGGCCCCGGCGTCGCGCCGCCTTCGTGCATGAGGTGGTGCAGCGCGCGCGCGAGGCCTTCCTTGCCCGTGCCCGGCTCGCCGAGGAGCACGAAGTTCGTGCGAAAGGGGGTGTCCTGGAGCCGCTCGACGACGTCGAGGATCGCCGTGAGCGCCGGGTGCGATGCCGTCATGCGAATGAGCGCGCTGATCCAGCGCGCGGCCGTCGGGTGCACGCCCGTCGCGGCGTCCCCCGTCGGCGCGACCTTACGGACGATTCCCTTGGCCGCCTTGGCCGCGCCCCCCGCCGACGTCTTGCGCGGCTTCACCCGCGCTTGATGCCGAGCAAGAGGTCCATCGTCGCCTGATCGGCGGCCGGGAACCGATAGTTTTCGAACTCGCTCGACTTGACCCAGCGGCAATCGGCGACGCGCAAAGCGCGCGGCTCGTCGGCGCCCAGGATCGTCGCCTGATACAGCGCGAGGTCGACCGAGTAGCCGTCGTAGTCGTGCGTGCGGCGGCCGATGCAGGCGCCGCCCGCGACCTCGACGCCCACGCGCTCGCGCACCTCGCGGTTCAACGCCTGCAGGTCCGTCTCGCCCTCTTCGACGCGACCACCCGGGAACTCCCACAACCCCGCCAAGACCGCCGCGGGGCGCCTCTGCGTGATGAGGTACCGATCGTCGCGCGAAATGACCGCGGCAACGACCCTCACATGAGCGCCAGCCATGGCCGAAGATGATAACGCCGTTCGGGGTGCGGGGGGAGGTCTGTCTCGCTTCCGCGTGCTAAACCCGCCGCCATGAAGCGCATCGCTCCCAAGGAAGCCGCCGCGTTGCTGGGCGAGGGCTGGACTTATCTCGACGTTCGCTCGATCCCCGAGTTCGACGAGGGCCACCCCACGGGCGCCGCCAACGTGCCGCTGCTGCACTTTGCGGGCGGTCGCATGGCCCCGAACCCCGACTTCCAGCGCGTCGTCGAGGCCAACTTCCCCAAGGACACGAAGCTCGTCGTCGGCTGCAAGGCCGGCGGCCGCTCGCTCCAGGCCGCGACCCTGATGGAAGCGGCCGGCTACACGAACGTCGTCGACATGCGCGGCGGCTTCCACGGCGAGCGCGATCCCTACGGCCGCGCCAACACCCCCGGCTGGCTCGCCGAAGCCCGCCCCGTCGAAAAGTCCGCCGCCCCCGGAGGGGGCGCGGGGACCCGCGCGGAGGAATTGGGCGGTGCGCCAGGGGGGGGCGTGGGAGACCCGCCGGGGCCCCC
>JBBQJG010000046.1:0-24614 GCA_038325725.1 Polyangia bacterium
GTCGCGAGCGGCCCGCTCACGAGCAACGGCGCCCACGGACCGTCGGGCACGATGAGCACGTCGTAGGAAAGCTCGGGCGGGAGGTTCGCGACGAGCGGACCCTGGCCCGTGTACGCTTCGACGTTGAACGACTGCGCGAGGCTCGTCACGCGCACGTACGACGGCACCGGGACGGATCCAGCGTGGGGCATGAAGCTCATCGCGCTGCCGGCGCTCACCGTGCCGAGATCGAGCGTGTGCTCTACGTTGGCGATCTCGCGTGCGACGACGACGAGCTCTCGGGTCGGCAAGAGCGATGACGTGGGCGGCGTGGCGCGAAACACGAACGAAGATTTCAAGGGCGAAGCGACCGGGACGGAGAACGCCGCGAGGAAGCACGCCGGCCCCGCGACCAACCTCGGCACGATCGTGTAGTACCCGACCACGTCCGTCTTGATGTCGATCGTCGCGTTCGACGCGTCGATGGCGCTCGTGACGGCCGGAGAACCGTCGGGGCGCGTGATCGTCCAATCCCACGTCACGGTGCCCGTGTGGCCGGGCAGGCTTGCGCGGTAGCGCAGGACGGACGTAGGCCCGGCCTCCTGATAGCTCGACGGCGTCACGACGTATTTGCAGGGCGGCGTCGCGCACTCGGGATCCGGAATCAGGTGGTCATACCTGACGCCGCACTGACTCGGTGGGGGTCCGCCCGCCGCGCCGGTCATGCCCGCCGCACCCGCGCCCGCCGCGCCGGTCGTGCCCGCCGCGCCCGTAAAGCCCGCCGCGCCGCCACCCGCGCCTCCCGACCCATTCGCGTCCGTACCTCCGTCAATCGAGCCCGTCGCGCCCGCGGCTCCGACGGTGCCGGCCGTGCCGGTCGTCCCGGCGCTTCCGGTCTGCCCGCCGGAAGGATTCCCGATCGCGCCAGCGGCGCCCATCGTCCCCGTCCCGCCCGTCGAGCCGGCGCTGCCGCTGGACGCGCCACCGCTGGAGCTCCCAGCACACCCGCCCACTCCGACGCCGAGCGCGACCACGAGAGCCGCGCGACGCAATACCAACCGATGAGAGAACGCCTTCGTCATCACTGAAACGTCACCGTCCACGTCCAACGCTGGAAGCACGTCTCCGTCGTGTGGCACTCATCAAGACCGCAGGTCGCGAAGTGGGCGTTGCCAGCGTCGCGATTGCGATCGCGCAGCTGCAGCCGCAAGCGGACCGCCGGCATACTCGAAAACTCTGTCTGGGAAACCGAGAGCACAGGCCCCGTCGCCAACAACGTGAACGGCTCCGTTCCGACGGAGACGAGCCATTCGAAGTCGCTCGGGTTCAAAGCCTTGGCGTCGCCGCCGTCCAGATCGTCGTCGACGGTCTTGATGGAGAACATGTACGGAGCGGATGAGCTCATCGGCGGCGTGCGCACGAGGGGATCCGGTTCGAAGGATCCGCGCGTCGGGTCGGTCACGCCCATGCAGGGCAAGCGATCCGACATGACCACGATCTCCTGCGAGTCGCTGGCAGTCCCGCCGTCCGAGCTGAGCTCGAGCTTCGCGGTGTAGGTCCCGGGAACGGTCGGCGTGAAACACGCCTCGAGGTTTGACGTCGAGTCGGCGCAGGGGGCGACGTCCATGGGAGCGCCCCCCATGGGCGTGATCGTGAACTTCGCGGCAAGGGCCGGATCGGTTCCCGTGGAGCGCAGGCCCGAAAGCTCGATCGTCTTCCCCAGCTCATGCGTCCCAGGCGGGACGTCGAGGTGCGCCACGGGCGGCGTCCCCGGCAGCACGAGGAACGGAAAGTGGGCGACCGTCGTCTCAAGGCCGTCGCTGACGTCGAGCTCGAGGTCGAAGCTCCCCGGCACGGTGGCCGTGAAGCACGTCTTGTGGTGATCGGGGTCGTTGTCGCACGACAGCAAATCGGTGGCAGGACTGCCGTCGATCTTGAGGCTCCACGTGAACGTGAGCTCGTCCATCAGGTCGGCATCGTGCGCGTCTTCGGCGAACACGAACGCGGTGTGAACGGGGAAGCTCCCCACGTGAGGCTTCATCGGATCTGGCACCGGCATCTCGGGAACGATCGCGACCGTCGGCGCGCGATCGCCGGGCGTGATCAGCCGCGCGACGATCGCGGTGGCGCCGTGCGAGTCACGGGCGCGCGCACGCACGCAAAACGCCACGCGCGTGTCCTTGCCGGGAACGACGAACAAGTCCGTCACAGAGCTCATGCCGACCCAGGTGCTCGGGTCGGTGGCGTCGGGTGGACAGGCGTCATTCACGACGTCCACGACGTCCCAATCGACGCTCGGCGTGGGGCCGTCCGGGTCGCTCGCCGTCGCCGTGAACATCGCGTCCTGGCCGCGAAAGACGCCGACTGTGGGCGGCTCGATGAAGATTTGGGGACCCATGTTGACCGGGCTCGTGAAGCAACCGCTCGTGAGAGCTGCGGTCGCCAAGAGGCCGAGCCGACACATAAGCAACGGATGAGCCAAAGGGAATCCTCGCGAAGAGATTGAAAGTGGCGCGACCGGGCCGCGGGCCTTCGTCGAATCGTTGGAGCGCCGGACAATCCTGTCGCGATTCGGTCGGGAAGGGAAGCCGGCGCGTTGCGCCGTCGGCGTCAAGAACGCGACAGGCGGCGCCGCGACCGCGCGCCGAGCGCGGCGATCAACAGCGCGAGCCCACCCGACCAGCGCGTCGCGTCCGAGCGCCGTTCGATCGCGCACGCGCACCCACTGGATGACGCGACGCCGGTCCCCGCGGCGCCACCACCGCCCGCCGTCCCCACACCGCCGCCCGCGCCCGCCGCGCCGCTCGCGCCGCCACCGCTCGTCGCGCCACCCGCGCCGCTCGCGCCACCACCGCCCGTCGCGCCACCCGCGCCGCCTCCCGTCGCGGCGCCCCCGAGCTCGTACGCGCCGATGTCGATGACCCCGACCGTGGCGCGCGGCTGCGTCTGCGCAGGGTGAACATATTGAAAGAGAGGGATCAGACTCATCGCGCCCGCGACGCCCGGCGCGCCGCCCACGTCGACGCACGGCGAGCCCGCCTTCAAGTGGTAGTCGAAGCCCGCGCGATCGACGAGCAACGGATCGCCCGTCGTGAAGTTCGTCGTTTGGAGCGCGCTCATCTGATTGGTGAGCGTGCCGCCGCCGAGGAAGATGTTGTTGCGCACGACGGCCGGCAGCGCCGTCGCCGCGAGCTGCAAGAACGTGCCGCTGCCGCGATCGTTCACGAACGTGTTGTTGACCACGTACAAGTCGGCCTTTGGGTTCGTCGTGCCCTCTTCGCCGTAGGCGAGGATCGTCGCGTTGTCGGTCATGGGCCCCTGCTGGATCAGGTTGCCGATGACGTACGACGTGCCGCCGTTCGGCAGATCGACAGCGTAGCTGCTCGTGCCGTCGGACTCGTCCATGAGGCGGTTGTAAAGGATGTAGTTCTCTTGGGCGCGCGACTTCACGAGGTGGCCGATCTTCGAGTGGTGCGAGTACGAGCCGCGCAGCGTGAACTTGCTCTCATGGCCGATGTACATGTTGTGGCTGTAGCCATCGCCGGCGCCGTTGTGCGCGAACTCGGAGCCTTCGACCAAGATCTCGCCGGTGCCGCCGCTGAGGATTCCGTCCTCGTTGTCGTGGAAGAAGCAGTTGCGCACGGTGAGCCCCGCGCCCTCTTGGCGAATGCCGGCGCCATTCTTGTCGGCGACGGTCGCGCCCGACAGCTCGATGTTCTCGACCGTCGTGTTCGCGCCCTGGATGACCCACGTTCCCTTGCCGCCGAAGGCCTTGCCCGCGGCGTCGACGTGCGCGCGGCCGTTCACGCCACGCAAGGTGAGGTTGCTGCGCGCGATCGCGCACACGTCGCCCGCGTACGTAGCCGCGGCGTCGATCTCGATGACGTCGCCGTCCTGCGCGGCCGCGATCGCGGCGCAGGGAGTTGCGTACGTCTTGCCGGGCCCCACGGAGCGCGTCGCGGCCGACGCCGCGCCCGCGAAAGACGCGAGCAACACGACGCCGACGATCGACCCTTTGCCTGGTGCGACGAAAGAGTGCATGCGGGTCCGAGCTTACGCCGCCCTCCCCGTCGCGAAAACAACCGTTGCCCGCGCGCGCGCTCCCGGGAAGACTGGCGCCCGTGAACGCGCCCCCTCGGTTCTCGTTCGTCGTCGCCACGCTCCTGACCGCCGGCTGCGCGGCGCCCGCGCCGCAACCCCCGTCGACGCCACCGGCCGCTGTCGCCGCCGCGAAACAGGCAGGCCCTCCGGCGCGTGATTGGGCGCTGCCCGCGGAGACTCACCTTTCGCATTTGCGGGCGCTCACGGCGGGCGGCGAGAACGCGGAGGCGTATTGGGCTTGGACCGGCCAACAACTGATCCTCCAAGCGCGCGCGGCGACGGCCTCGTGCGATCGCATCTTCCGCATGCCCGTGCCGGCGTCGGGCGACGCTGACGGTCTGCCGACGCCCGTGCCCGTCTCGAGCGGACGAGGCGCGACGACGTGCTCGTACTTCCTGCCCGGCGACAAAGACGTGATCTTCGCGTCGACAGAGGGCGGCGCGCCCACGTGCCCGCCCCGCCCCGATCACAGCCAGGGCTACGTCTGGGCGCTGTACCCCGACTACGACATCTACCGCGCCGGCATTGACGGCTCGTCGCCACGCCGGCTCACGACGACGCCCGGCTACGACGCGGAAGGCACTGTCTGCGGCAAGGACGGTTCTATCGTCTACACGTCGGTGCGCGACGGCGACATCGATCTGTACCGCATGGACGCCGACGGCAAGAACGTGCGCCGCCTGACCCACGACGTCGGCTACGACGGCGGCGCGTTCTTCAACGCCGATTGCACGAAGATCGTGTGGCGCGCGTCGCGGCCCAAGCCGGGCCCCGAGCTCGACGACTACAAGAAGCTGCTCGCGCAGAACCTCGTGCGCCCGAGCAAGCTCGAGCTGTACGTCGCGAACGCCGACGGCAGCGACGCGACGCAGGTGACGTACCTCGACGCGGCGTCGTTCGGACCGGCCTGGCAGCCGGACGGACGACGGCTCGTGTTCGCGTCGAACTACGGCGATCCGAAGGGGCGCGAATTCGACATATGGGCCATCGACGTCCAGGGCACGCGCCTCGAGCGCGTCACGGCGGCGCCCGGCTTCGACGGCTTCCCGCTGTTCTCGCCCGACGGCAAGAGGCTCGCGTTCTCGTCGAACCGGGCGACGCCGGCGGGACAGCACGACACGAACGTCTTCGTCGCAGATTGGCACCCCGAGAACGTCACGCCGACCGAAGAGCTGCCGGCCGATCGCGTCGGCGCCGACATCCGGTGGTTGGCCGATCCCGCGCGCGAAGGCCGCGGCGTCGGCACGAAGGGCCTCGTCGCCGCGGGCGCCTATCTCGAAGAGCGCTTCCGCGCGCTCGGCCTCGAGCCCGCGGGCGACAAGGGCACCTTCCGCCAGGAGTTCTCGGTGCGCACGGGCCTCGAGATCGGCCCGACGACGCACCTCACGTTCGACGGCGCGGCGGTCGCGAACGACGCGTTCATGCCGGCCGGCTTTTCGGCGAACGGCAAGGTCGCCTCGACGCTCGTGCTCGCGGGCTACGGCCTCGCCGACGACAGCGGCATCAGCGACGACTACGCGCACCTCGACGTCAAGGGCAAGGTCGTCGTCGTGCGGCGCTTCGTCCCCGAGGGCGCGCCTTTCGACACGCCCGAGCGGCAACGACGCGCCGGCGATTTGCGACAGAAGGCCTGGCGCGCACGCGAGCACGGCGCGCGCGCGATGCTCGTCGTCGATCTGCCGATCCGCCCGCTCGCGGCCAGCGCCGAATGGCACGCGCCCGACGAGGCCGCGCTGTCACGGCCGCGCCCCGAGGGCTACGGCGACGCGGGCATCCCCGTCCTCTTCATCAAGCGCGCCACGATGGCGCCCGTGATCGCGAAGCTCGAGAAGAAGGAGGCCGTGAAGGTCGACCTCGACGTCGCGCTCACCTTCACGACCGAGTCCGCCTTCAACGTCGTCGCGCGGCTGCCGGCGAAGCCAGCCGACAAACCCGAGAAGAAGCAGAAGGCGAAGCCGACGCCGACGGTCATCATCGGCGCGCACTACGATCACCTGGGCTTCGGAGATCGCCACTCGCTCGCGCCCGACAGCCACTTGCCCCACGTCGGCGCCGACGACAACGCCTCGGGCACGGCGGGCGTCCTAGAAGCGGCGCGCGCGCTTTCGGGCCGCGCGCACACGCTGCCGGCGGACGTCTTGTTCGTCGCGTTCTCGGGCGAGGAGTCGGGCGTCCTGGGCTCGACGCACTTCACGCGCACGCCGCCCAGCGGCCTCGCGATGACGAACGTGCGCGCGATGTTGAACATGGACATGATCGGGCGCCTTCGCGACAACAAGCTCACGGCGTTCGGCACGGCGTCGGCCGCCGAGTGGACGGCGCTGCTGACGCCAGCCTGCGCGTCGGCGCGAATCGACTGCGCGCCCGTCGACGGCGGCGGCTTCGGCCCGAGCGATCACA
Organism: Polyangia bacterium; assembly: GCA_038325725.1. Classification (GTDB taxonomy): domain Bacteria; phylum Myxococcota_A; class Polyangia; order Fen-1088; family Fen-1088; genus DASZFV01. The sequence continues at coordinate 6,481 of JBBQJG010000046.1, forward strand.
TGCCGTTCTACGTCGCGGGCGTCCCCGTGCTGCACTTCTTCACGGGCACGCACGGCGACTACCACAAGCCGTCCGACACGGCCGACAAGATCAACTTCGCGGGTGCTGCGCAGATCGCGGCGACGGTGGCGAGCCTTGCGGCGACCGTCGCCGCGCGCGCGGCGCCGCTCACCTTCAAGAAGATCGCCGTGCCCCCGCCCGAGGGCGACGTGCGTTCTTTCAATGCTTCGCTCGGCACCGTGCCCGACTACGCGGGACCGCCCGGCGGCGCGCCCGGCGTGCTGCTCGCGGGCGTGCGCCCGGGCGGCGCCGCCCAGAAGGCGGGCCTGCGCCGGGGCGACATCCTCGTTCAGCTCGGCCTCCACAAGATCGGCAGCGTCGAAGACCTCATGTTCGCGCTCAACGCGAGCAAGCCCGGCGAGACGGTGACGGCCTCCGTGTTGCGCGAAGGCAAAGAGGCGCGCGTCCCCGTGACGTTCACCGAGGGCCACCGGCCCAAGTAGACAGAGACGAACGCGGGGGTGACGCCGCGGCGTCACAAATCCGACCCCGCCGACCCAATCTCTAAGCGATTGATATCGTTTCACAACATGTCTTTTGTCCGCGCGTGCAGTGGCGCCGTCATTCCCGGCGCTCCGGATCGACGTAGGGGTGTAGCGAAGTGATAGGGACAAATGATCCGGCGTGGCGGGAGCGGTTCCTTCGCGGAGACAAAGACGTGATTGAGGAAATTTATCGAGCGACCTTCGAGGACGTGAAAAGAGCGGCGGGGACCGTTCTGCACGAGCCCTCCGACCGCGACGCGGTCGTCCAGGAGGTCTACGTCCAGCTGCTCGAGAGCCGCGCGCTCCGAGAGAGCCACCGGGGCGGCGTCATGAGCGCGTGGCTCGGCGCGATCGCGCGCCACCAGGCGCTCGACTTCGCGCGCCGCGAGAGCCGCCTCGTCGACCTCTCGGCGATCGATCAGGCGACCTCGAAAGTGGACCCGCTCGATGATCTGCGGCGTGAAATTGTCCGCTTCGCGTCGAAGCTCGATCCCGAGAAGCAACAGCTCATCCGCCTGCGCTACGTCGAGGGCATGACCCAAATGGAGGCGGCAGCCGTGCTCGGCAAGCCGCGGTCGACGCTCGAAGACTGGGAGCACCAGTTCAAGCGGGCGCTCGCGGCGCACGTCGCGGGCAAGAGGCCGGCGAATGATCCGATCAACGGCAGGGAGCCGCAATGAGCTGGCTCGGTCGTCACGCCGACGTCGAGGCGCACTTCGAGGGCAAGACCTCGTCGGCGGCGGATCGCAACATGTTCGCCCACGTCAGGACGTGCGCGCGCTGCCGCGACGAGTACCGCGGCTTCGCGCTGCTCGAGTCGCTCGAGGCCGGTGGCGCCGAGCGCGCCCAGGCGCGCCTCGCGCGCGGCGTGTTCGAGACGGCCGCGCCCCAGGCGAGCGCGAAAGCGAAAAGAACGACGATGTTCGGCGCCGGCTTCGTGCTGGCGTTCGGATGCTTGGCCCTCGTCGTGTCGTTCGGTCGCGGGCCGGCTTCGTTCCAAGCGCGCGGCGGCGGGGGCGCATCCTCCGCGAGCGAGCCGTCGTTGGCGATCTACCGCGTGCCGCGCGATCGCGAGAACCCCGAGGTCCTCGCCCCGGGCGAGACGCAGCGCGCGGGCACCCTCGTGCACGCGGGCGAATCGCTCGCGTTCTCGTACACGAACCCCGCGCCGCTCGGCGCGTGCTGCTTGATGGTCTTCGGCCGCGACGCGAGCGGGCGCGTTTATTGGTTTTGGCCCGCGTGGAACGACGCCTCGCAGGATCCGACGTCGGTGCCGATCTCGGCGAGCGCCGGGCCCGTCGAGCTCACTGAGGCCGTGCGTCACCCGCTGCAGACGGGGCCGCTCACGATCGTGGGTCTCTTCACGCCCCACCCGCTGCACGTACACGAAGTCGAGGCCGCGCTTGCCAAGGGCCTGGACGGCCTGCAGGCTTTCGAAGGGCACATCTGGACGGATACGCTGGAGGTCAGCCCATGATGATCGCGACGACTCCCCGAAAACTCGCCGGGCTCGCTCTCGCGCTCGCCGCCATGAGCGGCGTCGCACGCGCGAACGGGGCCGAGCTGCCAGTGGTGCCCCTCTCGGCGTTCGCTTCCGCGCCATTTTCGGTCGCGGTCGTCGTCGGCAGCAATCACAGCCCGGCTTCGAAGCTGCAGGATCTCAAGTACGGCGACGACGACGCGGTTCAGAACGCGCGTACGTTCACGATGCTAGGCGCCGACACGACGTTGCTCGTCGCGCCGGACGCCGAGACGCGCGACCTCTACCCGACGACGAAGCCGAACGGCCCGGCCACGAGCGCGGAGCTGCGCGCGGCTTTCGTTGTTGCGAAGAGCAAGCTCGCGGCGGCACACGCCGCCGGGCGGCCCACCGACCTGTACTTCTTGTTCGCCGGCCACGGCGATCTCGCCGAGGGGCGGCCGTTCCTGCAGCTCGACGACGCGCGCCTGTACCGCGAGGATCTCGCCGAGATGCTGCGCACGGCGGGCGCCGACGAGAACCACGTCGTCGTCGACGCCTGCTACGCGGCCGCCTTCGTGAGCGATCGGGGTCCGGGCGGCGAGCGCGAGCGCCTGCCGCCGGGCTTCTCGAACGGCACGAGCGCCGTCTGGCCGGCGCGCACGGGCTTCCTCACGGCGCGCTCTTCGGGCGGGCAAACGCACGAGTGGGCTGAATACCAGTCGGGCATCTTTTCGCACGAGCTGCGCTCCGGTCTCGCGGGCGCCGCCGACATCAACGTCGACGGCAAGGTCACGTACCGCGAGCTGGCGGCGTTCGTGAAGCGCGCCAACGAGGCGATCCCGAACCGCCGCTACCGCCCCGAGCTGTCGACGACGCCGCCGGGCGGCGACCTCGATGCGACGCTCGCGCTGTTGCCGGAGGGCCCGATCGTCCTCGAGATGGACGTACAGCCCGCGGGGCGGGCGTTCGTCGAGACGGAGACGGGCATTCGCCTCGTCGACCTGCACGCGGGGGCGGGCCCCGCGATTCGCCTTCGCCTGCCGACCGACCTCGGCAGCCTCTTCGTCGAGCAAGAGACGACGCCCAACGTGTCGACGAGCCTGCGCGAGTTTCGCTTGCAGCCGCACGCCGGGCACATCCGCCTCTCAGCGCTCGCGACGGACACGCCGCACGTGAGCGCGCGCGGCGCCGGCCACGAGGCGTTCATGCACCTCTTCGCGCGTTCCTTCGACGTTGAATCCGCGACGTCGTTCCGCCTCGACGACGAGACGGCCGCTGACCTCAAGTGGATGAAGGACGCTCAGGACGCCGAGCACGCGCGCGTCGTCCGCAAACGCGTCGCGATCGGTGCGTTGGGCCTCGGCGTCGCGTCGGCGGCAACGGCCGGAGCGTTCTGGCTCGCGGGGCACAACCTCGCCGAAACCTACAAGGACAAGAGCAAGTACGTCCCCAAGGACGTGCCGGGTGAAATCAACCGCCGGTACGAGGCGCGCAACATCTTCTTCGGCGTCGCTGGCGCCTCCGTCGTCACGGGCACGATCCTCTGGCTCTGGAAAGACGCGCCCGCAGTTATCGTCGCGTCGACGCCGGGCTGCGAAGCGTGCCTCGCCTATTCGGGTTCGTTCTGAGCGGCGCGAACGCGCGACGCGCGCTGCCCTGAACGCGCGACGTTCGCCGTCAGCGCGCGCGGCGCCGTTCGACTGACTGTGTGGAAGAGAGCACGCGGCTCAAGCTCGAATCGTCACAGCCCGAGGCGCTGCTCGTGCCGCCGACGCGCCCGCGGGCGTCTACGTCACGCGGGCTCGCCGACATTCACGTCGGTAACAACGCGCGCTCCGCGAGCCATTGGGCGCTGTACACGAGCCACCGCGCGCGCCTTCACGAAGTCCTCTCCGCCCACGCGGGGCGCAGGCTCGCGATCCTTGGCGCGGGCAACGGGAACGATCTCGATCTCGAAGCGCTCACGCAGAGCTTTCGCGAGGTTCATCTCGGTGATCTCGACGGGGCCGCGCTCGATCGCGCGGCGCGCCGGCTGACCGCCCCGGCGCGAAAGCGCGTGCGACTCCACCGCGGCCGCGACCTGAGCGGACTTCTCCCCGTGTTGCCCGCCTGGCGCGAGCACGCGCCGACGCCCGTCGAGCTGGCCGGCGCCGTGCCCTTCGCCGCCGCGCTCGTCGCGTCGCGCCTGCCGGGGCCGTTCGATCTCGTCGTCTCCGACTGTCTGTTGAGCCAGATCTCCTGGACCTGCTATCAAGCGCTTTCGGGCGGAGCGCTGCTCGCCTCCGTCCTCTACGTCTCGCTCGCGTCGCACCTGCGCGCGCTCCTCTCGCTCACGAAGCCAGGCGGCCGCTGTCTGCTCGTCACCGACGCCGTCTCGTCGGACACGGTGCCGCTCGACGAGCTCGAGGCTCCGCACGCCGGCCACGAACGAAGCGCGCTGCTGCGAGGCCTCGACGCCGACGGCCGTTTGTTTTCCGGCACGAGCCCCGCGCTCGCGCTCTCTCTGCTCGCGAGCGACCCCGTGCTCGCGCGCGAAGTCATCGATCCTTTCGTGATCGAGCCGTGGGTGTGGCGGCTCGAGCCGCGGCGCTCCGTGCTCGTGTACGCGCTCTCGTTCGGTCGTCGCGCGTCGCACGACGCGTAGTCGATCTTCGATCGCGCGTTCGTTTGTTCGTCAGAACGTTCGACGCCGATCGACATCGATCACAGGAGGCGGCATGAACCGCAATCAACGTTTTCGATGCGCCAGGCATGTGTTCGCGATGGCGCTCGCGCTGGGTGGATGCACGGGGCAGGTCGGTGGTGGTATCGGCGACACGACGAATCCACCCCCGCCGCCGCCGGTCGACGGAGGTTCAGAAGTCGAACCTCCAATCCCCGCCGACGCCGACGTCGGTCGCGTCGCAATTCACCGTCTCAACAACCTCGAATACGACAACACGATCCGAGATCTCCTCGGCGTGACGTCGATGGCACGCGCGACCTTCATCAGCGACGAAAAGGCGGACTTCGACAACAACGCCGAGGCGCTGGCGATCGGTGACACGCGCATCGAGCAGTACTACGCCGCCGCCGACTCGATCGCGACGCAGGCCTTCGCGAGCCCGACGCTCGCGGCGCGCGTGCTCACGTGCACGCAGCCCGACACGGCGGCCACCGACTCGAAGTGCACGCGCGACATCATCGCGAAGTTCGGCCTGCGCGCCTGGCGTCGCCCCCTCGAGGCGGCCGAGGTCGACGGCCTCGTCAAGCTCGCCGCCGACGCGCGCACCGCGGGCGCGACCTTCACCGAATCGATCAAGCAGGTCGTCACCGTCATGCTCGCGGTGCCGCAGTTCCTCTACCGCGTCGAGATCGATCCGAACCCGACGTCGCCCGCACGCCACGCGCTCAGCCCCTACGAGCTCGCGACGCGCCTGTCGTACCTGACGTGGAGCTCGATGCCCGACGACCACCTCTTCGCCCTCGCCGCGAGCGGCGACATCCAGAAGAGCGACGTCCTCACGGCGGAGCTCTCGCGCCAGCTCGCCGATCCGAAGGGCGCGACCTTCACCGAGGCCTTCGCCGGTCAGTGGCTCGGCGTGCGCGACTTCCTCAGCCACCAAGTCGAGAAGACCGCCTACCCCGACTTCGACGAGCCGCTGCGGCAAGCGATGGCGCAGGAGGGCTACGCCTACTTCAGCGACTTCCTGACTTCGAACCGCAGCTTCACCGAGTTCCTCACGACGGACATGAACTTCGTGAACGCGCGGCTCGCGAAGCACTACGGCATCCCGAACATCACGGGCGACGCGCTCGTGAAGGTCACGAACACGGCCGATCAGCGCACGGGATTCATGGGCCTCGGCGCCTTCCTCACCAACTCGTCGTACTCGTACCGGACGGCACCGACGCTGCGCGGACGTTGGGTCCTGCTGAACCTCATGTGCGAGACGATCAACAAGCCCAACATCCCCATCCCGCCGCTCGACAGCGAAAAGCCGTCGGACCCGGCCGCGCAGAACCTGAACGTGAGCGCCCGACTCGCCGAGCACCGCAACAACCCCAAGTGCTCGGGCTGCCACGCCGTCCTCGATCCCATCGGCCTCGGCCTCGAGACGTTCGACGCCACGGGCCGCGCCCGGACCGCGTACCCCAACGGCGATCCGATCGTCGCCACGGGCGTGCTCCCCTCGGGGCAGGCCTTCAGCGGTCTGCCCGAGCTCTCGAAGCTCCTAGCTCCCGACCACAACCTGCTCGATTGCGCGAGCTCCAAGGTCATGACCTACGCCCTGGGCCGCACGATCGTCGAGAGCGACCAGCCGTTCCTGGACCAAATCCGGTACCGCTGGAAGAAGAACGGAACGAACGTTCACGCGCTGGTCGAGGCCGTCGTCCAGAGCGACACCTTCAGAAACCGGCGCGGCGAGCCGTAAACGGCGCCCACCTCCGGGCCGACGCCCTCGCAAAACGCCGGCCCGGGCGGGCCTTCCTGGAATGAGGTGTAGGTCTGAGACCTAGCCCACCGCTGCTCAGTCTTTCCCCTGATGGCAGGCTGCGTTTCCTAGACCGAATTTGCACCACCGGGGTTTCATCCTGGATAAACATATGAGTAATGAGGGCGCCCCCCACGAGGACCCTATGCAGGGCTCTGCCCGCGTTGCTCGCGCTCGTCGCGTGTACGCCCCAGCTCGACCTCGACAATCGCCCGCCCCCTTGCCTGGCGGGACAGGAAGTCTGTCCCTCGAGCGGGACTTGCATGAGCCCCGAGGCCGTCAAGGACCTGAACGTTTGCAAGTGGGTGACCGTGCGGCAAGGCGCGAGCACCCTCGTTCCCGTCCCCGGCTTCTCACCAGCCGACGTCACGATCACGGCGTCGGCTGACGTCAGCACGACCGTGGTCCCGTCGATGACCGGCACGGCCATCTTGGTGTCCGCCCCGCACGGCACGCCCCCCCGCGATCGGAAGATCGCGATCACGACGACCGTCGACGGCGTCGCCGTCACCCGCGAGATCAATTTGATCGTCTCGCAGATCGCCGTGCGGCCCGACGGGAGTGACCAAGCCGAGGGCACGACGGAGCATCCGTTCCAGACGTTGCGTCACGCGGCGAGCGTCGCGGGGCCCGGCGACACCCTCAAGCTGCTCAACGGCACCACGAGCATGAACGGCATCCCGACCGATGCCGAAACCACGACCCCCGTCAGCCTCGCGCCTGGACTCTCGATCGAGGGCGAGGACGGCAATCAGCTGATCGCCGTCACCCTCGTTCCGCAGGGAAGCATCGCCTTGGACCGGCTTCGCCTCGGGCAGCGCCTGTTGATCAGGGCCCCGAATTCGACCGTTCGTCTCCACGACGTCATGTCGATCGATGGCATCACCGTCGCCGAAACCGCGAGGGGCTCGGCGTTGGAGATCAGCGGCGGCAGCGAAATTCGCTCCGATGACTCGTTCGCCGCCAACGCGGACGGTCCGATCGCGGTCCGCGCCCCCGCTGCTAGCCTGGCGCTCCTGTGGAACGCCAAAGTCGTGCCGACGGGCAGGGACGGCATCGAGGCCATCCGGATGACGGGCCTGAACCAGACCCTCACGATGCTCGACGCCGAGATCCGCAACAGCTTGGGCAGCGTGAAGAACGTGATCCTCGACGGCCCGACGATGGTCACCATCCAACGAAGCAAGATCGGTGGCCGGCTCGAGATCAACGCCCCGACCGCCGACGCCGCGATCGCGACGACGACCTTCTTCGCCTCTCAGAGCGGAGGCATCATGTTCCGCGGCGCGACCCTCATGGTGACCGGGTGCCAGCTCATGGGCGTGTCCATCGAGCAGGCTTCGCCGGCGTCGACCGTCGAGGTGCGCAACACGCAGTTCTCGCAATACGGCGGCTTCGCCTACCGCCTCTGGAACGGGCACCTCGACCTCGGCACGAAGACAGATCCGGGCAACAACACCTTCGAGAAGGACCCGAACATCGGCGCGGGTGCCGCGCTGGACATCGAAGAACCGGCCGGCGGCAACAACGGTGTCACGGTGAGCGCCTCGACGTTCGACGGTCAGCCCATCAACTCATTCGTCGCGATGGGTCCGACGCCTCCTCCGGCGAACAGCATTTTCTACATCGCGAACGCGGTCTCGATCTCCTTCGAGTAACGGACGCGACCTTAGAGCGTGATCGCGTTGATGAGCGACGCGACCCCGCGCGCGCCCGCGGGCGCGATGTCGAGCACGACGACGCGCGCGCCGGGGCGGAGATCGCGCCGCGCCGCCTCGAGGGTCGCCGCGAGCGTGTCGCCGCCCGCCGGCACGACGAGGTCGCGTGCCGTGACGCCCCAAGCGAGCTGCAGCATGCGCGTCGTTTTGGGCACGCGGCTGTAGGCGAGGATGGGGCGGCGCGGCCGAAAGGTCGCGAGCCTCAAGGCGCTGATGCCTGTGCGCGTGGGCGCGACGATCGCGTCGGCGTCGAGATCGTCGGCGAGCCGCGCCGCCGCCGCCGCGAGAGCGTTGCCCTCGTGGGTGCGCGAGGGCTCCTGGTACGCCGTCGCCAAGGATTCGGTCTCGAGGAGGATGCGGGTCATCATGTCGACGACGCCGCAAGGATCGGCGCCGATCGCCGTCTCCTCCGAGAGCATGACGACGTCCGTGCCGTCGAGGACGGCGTTCGCGACGTCGGTCACCTCGGCGCGCGTCGGCAGCGGGCTCGACACCATCGACACGAGCATCTGCGTCGCCGTGATGACGGGCCGGCCCGCGCGGTTCGCGGCGGCGATGAGGCGCTTCTGCGCCGCGGGCACACGCTCGATCGGGATCTCGACGCCCAGATCGCCGCGCGCCACCATGATGGCGTCGGACGCCGCGAGGATCCCCTCGATGCGATCGAGGGCTTGCTGCTTCTCGATCTTTGCGACGAGCGGCAGCGACGTCAGCGCGCGCACGTCGGCGAGGTCCTGCTCGTGGCGCACGTACGACACGGCGACGAAGTCGGCGGACAGGACGTCGAGCTCGGCGAGGTCACGCCGATCCTTGTCGGTGAGCACGGGCAACGAGGACGTGTCGCGCGGTAGATTGATCCCCTTGCGCGAGCGCAGCGTGCCGCCGACGCGCACGCGGCACGTCAGTGAATCCGAGGTGACGGCGACCGCCTCGAGGGCGATCGTCCCGTCGGCGACGAACACGGGGTCGCCCGCGCGCACGCGCACGTACAGCGTTGGATCGCCGACGGGGATGCCGCCCGCGCCCAGCACGACTGTCTCGCCCGCGGCGACGGGGACGTCGTGGGCGAGATCGCCGAGGCGCAGCTTCGGGCCCCCGAGATCGGCGAGCACGGCGATGCCGGGGCGGTGCGCGCGCGCGCGCGCGACGCGCGCCGCCTGGTCACGCGGGGACGCGTGCGACAGGTTGACGCGCAACACGTCGACGCCGGCGTCGAGCAGGCGCTCGAGCGCTCCGGGGGCATCCTGAGCGGGGCCGATCGTGGCGATGATCTTCGTGCGACGACGGGGGTCTGGCATCAACAGGCCCCCACTGTGCGCCGAACGAAGGCGCTTCGTCACCCGAATTTCGGCGCCGAGCGCCGCTTTAAGCGACGAGGTCGGGCAAGACGCCCGCGCTGCCCGCGAACGACGTCGTCGACGTCATGCCGAACACCTTTTGCATGACCGTGAGGTGAACGTCCTGAAGCATTTGCGTCTGCGGCCACGGGAAATAGGTGTTCGCCTTGAGCGCGCCGCCGTGCCCCCCGATGAGCGCGAGCGGGATGTCGATGCCCTGATGGTTGCCTCCGTGCATGCCGCTGCCGTAGTGGATGGTCGAATTGTCGAGAATGTTTCCAGCTCCCTCGGACGAGCCCATGAGCTTCGTCGCGAACGCCGCCGCCTTGGTCGACAGCCAGTAGTTGATCGTCGCGAAGCCGTCGTTCCTGTCGCCCGCGTGCTGGAGGCCGTGGAAGCCCGACAGGCCCGACGAAATGTTGCCGTCCGTGACGTTCGTCGTCGCGAGCTGCGAGCCGCCGTCCGTGAAGTTGCGCAGCTTGAGGAACAGGTACGGGAAGTCGCTGCGCGCGTCGTCGAGCATGAACGTCACGACGCGCGTGAGGTCGCACTGCAGCGCCATGACGACCAGATCGATCATCGTGTCGGCGTGCAGGTTCCGATCGTAACCCGCAGTGACCTTGCCGTTGCCCGAGCCGTTGAAGCCGGCGACGCTGTACGCCTGCGCGGGCCTCGTCCCGACGTGACAGCCCTGCGTCACCATCGCTGAAACATTGAGCACGCGGGTCTCGAGGTTGTTCACTGACGTGAGGAACAGATCCATGCGCGCGACGTCGCTCTTGCTGAGGCGGGTCTTGAGCGCGGTCGACTGCTCGACGATGTAGTCGAGCGAGCTCTTCTGGAGCGCGCGGCGACGCGCGGCCGCCGGATCGGGCGCCATCGACATCCCCGCCGCCTGGTTGGCCGGCGACAGGAGGCTGTCGAACACCGCCTGCGGGTTGATGACCTTGTAGAGCGGGTTCGTCGGCGACGACCACGAGATGCTGCGCGAGTTCGCCGGGTGCGTCCCGTCGGTATAGGAGTCCATCGTCGACAGGCCGACCTGCAGCGACGGGAACACCGTCTTCGTCGCCGGGTTCGCCGCGAGCGAGTTCGCGATGAGCTGGTCGACGGACACGCCCGCGTGCGCGACGGCCGGGTTCAGATCCGGCTGCACGCACGTCATCATCGACTGCGCGAGCTGCCCGTGGCTCGGGTTGCACTTCTGGAGCGTCGTGACGTACCCGACGTTCTGCAGGACCGACACGTACTCCTTGAGCGGCTCGAGCGGCGCGAGGATCGGAGAGAGGTTCCACTGGTCACCCGTCGCGTTCGTCGTGACCGACGACGTCGGGTGCCAGAACTCGGCCGTGCCGTTGGGGAAATACAGCGCGATGTAGCGCCTCTTCGCCGCGGCCGCCTGAGCGCGCGCCGTGCGCGGCGCGAACGTCTCGAGCCAAGGCAACGACAACGCGACCCCCGCCCCCTTCAACACCTGCCTGCGCGTCCAAGTCTTCCCGTTCATGGCCTGTTTCTCCCTGAAAATGTAGGCGTCGCCCTTCGGGACGAATCCGTTAGCATAGAGTCGACAGGCCGCCGTTCGGCTCACCCGAGGCCCTCCTCCGCGCGAGATGTCCCAAGAGATGCATTCGCTCGCCACCTTCGTTCCCCGCGTTCCCCTGCTCGCCTCCGTCACCCTCTTCGCCATGGCCACTCCCCCAGCTCCACCGCCCGCCCCCGCGGCCGCGTACCGCGCCGACGTCGAGAGCTGGCGGGTCGCGCGCGAGGCCAGGCTGCGCGCGCCCGACGGCTGGCTCACGGTGGTCGGTCTGCTGTGGCTCGCGCCGGGCGCCAACCGCTTCGGCAGCGCCCCCGACAACGACGTGCGCCTGCCCGCGGGCGCGCCCGCGCACGCGGGGACGTTGGTCGTCGCGAACGGCCAGGTCAGCGTCGCGGTGCCCGCGGGGTCGCCCCTCACGATGAACGGCCGCCCTGCTGAGTCACGCGCGGTCCGCACGGACGCGGAGCCCGAGCCCGACGTCTTCGGCGTCGCGTCGTTGACCTGGCAGGTGATCGCGCGTGGCGAGCGGCTAGGAGTGCGCGTGCGCGATCGCGACAACCCGGCACGCAAAACGTGCCCACCGCCGCGCTGGTATCCGATCGCGCCCGCGTACCGCGTCGTCGCGCGCCTCACGCCGCGCGTGGGCTCGTCCGAGCTCGTCGTGCCCGACGCGACGGGCGGAAAACAGACGCTCACGAGCCCCGGCACGCTGACGTTCACCCTCGCGGGCACGACGCAGCACCTCGATCCCGTGCTCGACGGCGACGACGCCGCCGATCAGCTCGTCGTGTTCCGTGACCTCACGACGGCACACGAGACCTACGGCGCGGGCCGCTTCGTACGCGCGCTGCGCCAGCCTGACGGCACGTTCGTCCTCGACTTCAACCGCGCCTATTCGCCGCCGTGCGCGCTCACGCCGCACGCGACGTGCCCGCTGCCGCCGCCGCAAAATCGCCTCCGCATCTCCGTCGAGGCGGGCGAGAAAAACCGCGCCGAGGGGCCCCCGCCATGAGCGGTCAAGCGCGCCCCCAGCCGTGGTACTTTGTCGGTCCGAGGAACGTCCGCGGATGACCCTGCAGTCGCGATATTCGATTCTTCGCAAGATCGCCGACGGGGGCACCGCCGAGATCTTCCTCGCGAAGCAGCACGGCGCCCAGGGCTTCGAGAAGACCGTCGTCCTCAAGCGGATCTTCGCGGCGTTCTATGCGGACCCGCAGTTCCGCCACATGCTCGTCGATGAGGCGCACATCGCGATGACGCTGAACCACAGCAACATCGTACAGGTGCTCGACCTGGGCGACGTCGACGGCCGCTACTTCCTCGCGCTCGAGCTCGTCGACGGCTGGACGCTCGACCGCACGCTCAAGCGCGCGCAGGCGGCCGGAGTGCCGTTCCCGCCCGCGCTCGCCCTCTACGTCACGGCCGAGGTGTGTCGCGCGCTCGGCTACGCGCACGCGAAGGGGCGCGACGGCAAGCCGCTCGGCATCGTCCACCGCGACGTCAGCCCTCACAACGTGCTCCTGTCGAACGAGGGCGAGGTCAAGCTCACCGACTTCGGCATCGCCCAGGCGCAGAACCGCAAAGAGAAGAGCCTCGGCAACATGATCAAGGGGAAGATCTCCTTCATGTCGCCCGAGCAGGCGTCGGGCACGCCGCTCGATTCGCGCTCGGATCTGTTTTCGCTCGGCACGATGCTCTACGCGATGATCACGCGGCGGTTGCCATTCGACGCCGCGACGGACTACGAGACGCTCATGCTCGTCAAGAGCGGCGACTATCTGCCGCCCGAGACGGCGCGCCCCGGGCTGAACCCGGAGCTGTATCGCGTGATCCGCAAGGCGATGAGCAAGTCGCCCGCCGATCGCTATCAGAAGGCCGAGGAGATGCTCGTCGACGTCGAGCAGGTCATGCGCCTCGCCTTTCGGCCCGTCGGTCAGACCGAGCTGCAGCGCTGGTTGTCCGATCTTTCTACAAAGGACGGCGTGCCGCCGCTGACGCGCGACCAGACCGAGACGCCCGCAGCGCCCGCGCCCGTCGCGCCGGCCACGACGGCGGCGAACGCGGCGAACGCGAAGGCGGCGAAGGCGAAGGGGGCGAAACCCAGCGCGCCGCCGCGGCGACCGAGCGGCGGCACCGACGCCGGACAGGAGTCGGGCGTCGTCCTCGATCTCGAAGACGCGATCGAGGTCATCTCCGCGTCGGCGTCGCAGCCACCTTCGCCCCCCGTCGCCGGGCCGACCGAGATCAATCTGCATCCGCCCGACATGAGCGGCGTCGGCGTGTCCTCCGCGCGCGCGGCCGCGGTCCCACCGGGTGAAGAGCCCGTGCCCGATCTCTCACCCGCGCCGTGGTACCGCGGACGCGCCGTCTACCTCGCGGGCGGCATCGTGCTCGTTCTGTTTTTTGTCGTGGCCGTGAAGGGATTCTCCGGCGGCAAGCCGCCTCCGCGCGGCGACGGAACCGTCGCGACGACCGTCGCGCCCGCGGTGGCCCCCACGCCGCCGCCGGACCCTGTTCCCACACCCAGCGCGGCGCCCCCCGCCCAGACGATCGAGAGCGCCGCAGCCACCGCAGATGCTGCCGTCGCCGTCGCGCCGCCGCCCGCGCAGCCCATCGCGCCCGCGGCCCCCGCGAAGCCCGAGGCGAATGTTCCCGCGGCTGACTTGGCCGCGACGCCCGCGCCGTCGGTCGACAAAAAAGGCGACAAGCTTGACGACGAGACCGTCGCGGGCGCGGACGAAAACACGAAGGGCACGAAGGCCCACAAGACCGGCGACGTCACGAGCGTCTCGGTGACGTTCAAGTCCGATCCCGCGGGCGCCCACGTCGCGACGCGCACGCACGCGTACGGCACGACGCCGCAGGCCGCGAAGCTCGTCCCGGGGATCGCGTACGAGCTGACGTTCACGAAGGCAGGCTACGCACCCGCGACGAAGCACTACGTCGTGCCCGCCGCCGCGAAGGCCGCGCAGACCGTCCACGTGAGCCTCAAGAAGCTCGCCGAGCCATCCAAGAAGTCCGTCGAAGCCCGGTCGCCGCCCCCGCCGCCTCCGCCCGCCCGCAAGGGCTGGTTCACGCGCTGAGGGGTCGCCTCACGCGCCTTCGGGCACGAAGCGATAGCCGCTGCCGCGCACGGTGAGCAGATGCCTAGGCCGATCCGGATCGGCCTCGAGCTTGGCGCGCAGCTGCGCGACGAAGTTGTCGACGGTGCGTCCCTGTCCCCCGGTCGGCAGGCCCCAGACGCGCCGCACGAGCTCGTCGCGCGAGAAGACGCGACCGCCGCTGTCACACAGAAACTTCAGCAGCTCGAACTCGCGGTGCGTGAGCCCCACGGGCTGCCCGGCGCGCATGACGGTGCGCCGCTCGAGATCGACGACGACGTCGGCGAAGGACAGCGTGCGTCCCTCGGACGTCGGCGCGGCCTCGGGGACGCGCGCCGGGGCGGCGGGCTCCGCGGCCACCGGGGGACGCGCCGGCCAGCCGAGGCGCGCGCGGCGCAGCTGCCCCGCGACGCGCGCGAGCAACTCGGCGAGCGCGAAGGGCTTCGTGACGTAGTCGTCGGCGCCGAGTCGGAGCGCCGCGACCTTGTCGAACTCGTCCTGGCGCGCCGACAACACGATGACGGGCACGTGGATGTTCTCGGAGCGCAGCCGCTCGAGGACCCACAGGCCGCTCCGCTTCGGGAGCGTCACGTCGAGCAGCACGAGCGCGGGCGCGCCGGCGACGATCCGCTCGTACGCCGCCTCTCCGTCGCCCACGGTCTCCGTGCGGTAACCCTGCAGCCTCAGGTTGAGCGCGAGCCCCTCGGCGATCGCGGCGTCGTCCTCGACGATCGTGACGAGCGCGTCCGCGGCGTCGGTGTCGACGACCGTCACGCGAGCTCCGCGCTCGGCCGCGGCAGCACGATGCGAAACCGCGCGCCGCGCGGCGATTCGGCCCGCACGTCGACCTTGCCTCGATGCGCCGTCACGATGGCCCGCACGACGGCGAGGCCGAGGCCCGTGCCCGGGCTCCCCGTGTCCGTCGCCGCGGACCCGCGCTGAAACTTGTCGAAGATCGCGTCGCGCTCTTCGCGCAGCACGCCGCAGCCGTTGTCGGCGACGGCGATCGTGACGTGCTTGAGGTCGCCCGCCGCCGTGATCTCGATGCGCTTGCCCTCGGCGGGCGTGTATTTCCAGGCGTTCGCGAGCAGGTTGGCGACCGCTTGTGCGAGCGCGGAGCCGTCGCCCCACACGACGAGCCCCGGCTCGAGGTTCACGCGCAGGTCGATGTCGGCGCCGAAGCTGAGCGCCTCGAGCCCGACGAGGGCCTCGTCGATGATCTCGCGAACGGGCACGACCCGCCGATCGAACGCGCCGTGTTGCGACTCGATCTTCGACAGCGTGAAGAGCTTGCCGACGAGCCCGTCGAGCCGCGCCAGCTCCTGATCGATCACCGTGAGGCAGCGCTGCTTCTCGACCGGGTCCTTGATGCGCTCTTCACGGAGCGTGTCGATGAACATCCGGATCGACGTCAGCGGCGTGCGCAGCTCGTGCGACACGGAGGACAAGAACTCGTTCTGCACCTGCGCGAGATTCGCGCCGCGCCCGACGAAGATCGACCCCAGCGTGTAGCCGGCGAGCGCCGTCGCGCACAGCGACAGCACGAGGATCCCGCCCACGACGGCCACCGACTTCGAGCCGGTCGCGACGAGCACGACCCCGATGATCGTGATGAGGACCGTCGGGATGAGCGCCGTGAGGACGAAGACCCGCCGCGCCCTGTGCAGGAAGATGGTCGTGGGCGAGCGAAGCTTCACCCGCCCATTGTGCCAGACGGGCGACGCCCGCGCCTACCGCGACCGCTTAGGCGGCTTGCTTCTCGACGGCTACTGGCACGGCCGCAGGGCGCGGAGCGTCGACGACGTTTCGCGGCGGCTCGCGCAGATCCCACACGAGGCCCACGGCGGCGAACAACCGCAGGACGTAGTAGGTGATGTCGACCTCCCACCAGCGAAAGCCCTGGCGCGCCGAGCTCTGGTAATGGTGGTGGTTGTTGTGCCAGCCCTCGCCCGTCGTGAGGATCGCGAGCGCCCAGTTGTTGCGCGAATCGTCGCCCGTGTCGTAGCGCTTGTCGCCGAAGACGTGCGAAAGCGAGTTGATCGAGAACGACCCGTGCCACAGCAGCACCGTCGAGACGAAATAGCCCCACACGAGGCAGTGCAGGCCCCCGATGAGCAGGAACGCCAGCGCGAGCGCGATCGTCGGAACCATCGCCATGTACGGGTGATTCAAGAAGCGGAGCTCGGGGTAGCGAGAGAGATCGCCCACGCTGCTCTCGTCGGTGGCTTCCCAGTCAGGGCGGATGACCCAGCCCACGTGCGAGTGCCAGAACCCGCGGCGTACCGGCGAGTGGACGTCGCGCTCGTCGTCCGAATGCTTGTGGTGCCAGCGGTGATGGCTCGCCCACCAGATGACGCCCTTTTGCGCTGCGCTCTGCGCCGCGACCGCGAGCACGAACTGGAACCAACGAGACGTCTTGAAGGCGCGATGCGAGAAGTAGCGGTGATAGGCCGCCGTGACCACGAACATCCGGATGAAGTAGGACGCCAACGCGAGCGTGACGCCGGCCCAGGTGATGCCGAGGCTGATGGCGCCGACCACGGCCGCGATGTGCACGCCCCAGAAGGCCACCGAGGTCGACCTCAGGTAGGCGCTCAAGGGGAAGGGAGGCAGGGGCGGTGCGACTGGAACTTCGGGGTTCGTCATCGTGTCCAATCGTACGGTCTGGCCTGTCAGGGGCTTGCCATGTCTTCGTCACGGCCTTGTCGTCAGGTCCCGACTTGACGACAACAGTCACCCTGCAGCGGGCGCTCCGGCAGATTCCGTGATACGGTGCCCTGCCCGCCGGGACCGAAACGCTGGGCGTTCTTAGGCTTTTAGGGAGGTCCGATGGGAAACGCAGAAGAGCGGCGCGCCGCGATCGTCGCACAGCAGGCTGCCCGTGAGGCGGCCGAACGCGAACAGCGACGGCTGAACGGCACCGAGCCGCCCGCTCGCAAGCGCAGGTCTAACTGGGCCGCCAGCCCGCCCCTCGGCCCGCGCGGCCGCGGCCGGCCCCCTAGCAAGCCGACGCCCTGACACCGCCCGTGACGTCGATAGAAACCTAAGTATTCCCGTATCTTATGTCCCACCTGGGGCGCCGCGGCTCCGCGCGGCGACGGATTGCGTCACTAGCGCTCTCGAAAATCGGCACTAAACTGCCGATACACCTTCGAGGGGGCTTTGATGGGTGCCGCCGCCGCTGAAGCTGAAGCCGGATCGTGCCACGTCACGGAAGTGATGGGGACGGAGCTGTTCACGCTCACCCCCGACACGGTCGTCGCCTCGGCGCGACGGCTGGCCTTCGATCACGGCATCCGCCACCTGCTCGTCCTCGATGGCGGCACCCTGACCGGGATCGTCTGCGAGGAGGACCTCCGGACGGCGTCGCGCGACACGCTCGTGGGCGAGCTCATGCAGACGCCCGTGTTGTGCATCGATCCCGAGACGACGCTCGACGAGGCGGTCGAGCTCATGGAGGAGCACGGCGTGTCCTGTCTCCCGGTCGTCAAGGGCTCGGCGCTCCTCGGCATCGTCACGCGTGAAGCGCTCTCGCTGCTGAGCGGCGGGCCGGACCCTCGTGACACGCCGGAGGCGTGCGTCGCCTGCGGCAGCACCGAAGACGTTCGCCACGATCCGCGCGCCGCCCGCCTCGCGCTGTGCTCCGACTGCCTGGGCCGCAAGCTCCCGAGCATTCTGACGTCGACGGCGAGCTAGACTGCCGGGCTTGCCACCAGCAGCGAGCCGGAATCCTTCACGAGTCAGCAACGCCGGCGGAAAGCTCGAGGCGGCGGTCGCGCGTTTTGCGCTCGAGCGTGCCATCCGCGGCGCGCGCGCCGTCGACGTCGGGGCGTCGACGGGCGGCTTCACGCAGGCGCTCCTCGCGCACGGCGCCGCCCACGTCTTCGCGATCGACGTCGGGCATGGACAGCTCGTGCCCGCGCTGCGCGACGACGCGCGCGTCACGTCGATGGAGG
>JBBQJG010000047.1:0-24433 GCA_038325725.1 Polyangia bacterium
GCGGCGCCACCTCCCGCCGAAGAAGGCCGCGACGTTTCGATAGCGAGAATCTGCAGAGGCGCGCCGTCCTCGACGACCCATCGGCTTTCACGAACCGTTGCTCCGAACTTCTCTCATATTCAAATCCTGCTGACGTACGTACGCTCGACGGCGATGAACATCCAGGCGCGACGATGACGAAAGCGGGCGGCCCGGCCTATGGGCTCGTCATGTCGAAGGAGCTCGAGGGAAAGCTGCGGCGCTGCCGGGCGCCGATCCGCGCGGCCATTCGAGACCAGCTCAAGGACATCGCCGACGCCGCGAGCGGCCTCGCGAAGGCGGCCAAGCCGAAGTCCCCCAAGGAGCCGCCCCACCGCTTCTACGTCTACGACGGCTACCGCGTCTTTTATCAGTTGGACGCCGGCACCCGGCGGGTGGTCGTGCTCGACGTCGGCCGCGTCAATCCTTAGCGGAAGATCTCCTGCCGCGCCGCCTTGATGATGGCGATGACGCCCGGGTGGTTGATGCGCTTGTCGACCGAGATTGCGTAGAACTGCTGACGAACGCTCTCGACACGACCCACGACGGCGACCTTGTAGCGACGACGGAACTCGTCCTCGAACACCGTCGGCGACGGGAAGATGCCCTGCCCCTCCTCGCCGAAGGCGTACATGAGCGCGCTGTCGTCGAACTCGGCGACGACCGAGGGATGGATCGCCTTGTGGTCGAACCATTGGTCGAGGCTGCGGCGCACGGTCGCGTGCGGCCCCGGCAACAGGCACGGCGCCCCCTCGAGCGAAGCCGGGAAGCCCCGACGGATCCTCGCGGCCAGCTTGGGCGCCGCGAGGAAGCTCGTTCCGCACTCGCCCAGCAGGTTGTTGAAGGCGTTGCTCCGGATGCCGGGCCCGAGCGGCCGGTCGGCGAGCACGAGGTCCAGCTCCTGGCCGACGAGCTGACCCATGAAGTTCTCGACGACGCGGTCCTCTCGGCATACGAGGTGGACCGGTCGGTCGATCTCGAAGGCCGGCTTGAGCAGCCTCTGCACGAGGACCTTCGGCAATACGTCGGCGACGCCCACGGTGAGCCGCAGCGGTCGCGTCGACGGTCGCCCCTTGAGCGTGCTGACGAGATCCTGCCCCAGCGCGAAGATCTCGTCCGCGTAGCGGAAGACCGTTCGCCCGACGTTCGTGAGGACGAGCCGGCGCCCGACGCGATCGAACAGCTTTTCGCCGAGGACCTCTTCGAGGCGGCGCACCTGCCCGCTGATCGTCGGCTGCGCGAGCCGCAGCTCGGCCGACGCGCGCACGACGCTGCCGTACCGGGCGACGGCCCAGAAGTACAGCAAGTGATGATAGTTGAGCCACTCCATGACCCGCGACGATACTTCGTTTTTTCCAATGACACGACCGTGCACCTTTAAATCTTCGATGACCCCACTTCAAAGGCATGGCGCCGAAGCCTCGGAGGAACGACATTGGCCTCATGTCGACTGATCCCCGCGTCCTAGGGCCCGCGACGACTCCGAGCGACGCGTCGCCCGCCGCGGCTCCGCGCCCCGAGCGGCCCGCCTTCATATGGCTCGCGACCCTCACGCTCCTCGTGACGATCTTCGCGCGCGCCCAGGCCATCCTCGTGCCCCTGGCGTTGGCGATCGTCATCGCGTTCGCGCTGGGCCCGGCCGTCAAACGCCTCGAACGACGGCTCGGCCGGCTCGCGGCGATCGCCGTCGTCGTGTTCGTGGCGCTGGCCGCCGTCGCCGCCTTCGGCTACGTGCTCGAGCGTCAGCTCGTCGATCTGTCGACGCAGATGACGAAGTACTCCGATTCGATGCAACGCAAGGTCGTGGCGCTGCAACGCGGGGCCGAAAGCGGTGGCCTCGCCGGTCTGTCGAAGAACGTCGACAAGGTCGTCCACGAGCTCGACGCGCAGGTGGCGGAGAACCGCGACGCGCGCCCCGTGAGGCTCGTGCCCGCGGGCGCGACGACGCTCGAGCGCGTCGAGGAGACCCTCACGCCCGTGCTCGAGCCGCTCGCGCGCGCGCTCATCGTCCTCGTGCTCGTGATCTTCTTGCTGCTCAAGCACGAGGACGTCCGCGATCGGTTCATCCGCCTCGTCGGCCGCGGCCACGTCACGCTCACGACGCGAACCCTCGACGAGGCGGGCCAGCGCATCGGCCGCTTCCTCATGCACCAGCTCGCCATCAACGGGGCCTTCGGCTTGGTCGTCGCGGGCGGGCTGCTCGGGATCGGGATCCCTTACGCGCCGTTGTGGGGCTTCGTCGCCGCCGTGCTGCGGTTCGTGCCGTTCATCGGGACAATCCTCGCGATGGTGCTGCCCGCGGCGCTGGCCTTCGCGCAGTTCCCGGGCTGGTGGCAGACCGTGGCGACGCTGGGCCTCTTTCTCGGCCTCGACGCGCTCACGGCTTACGGCATCGAGCCCATTGTCATAGGCTCGAAGACGGGCGTGTCGTCGATGGCGATGCTCGTGTCGGCGATCTTCTGGACGTGGCTCTGGGGTCCCGTGGGCTTGGTGCTCTCGACGCCGCTCACCGTGTGTTTGGTCGTCCTGGGCAAGCACGTCCCTCGCCTGGCCTTCCTCGGCGTCCTGCTCGGCGACGAGCCCGCGCTCGAGCCGGAGCTCGTCCTTTATCAGCGCCTCCTCGCGGGCGACGAAGAGGAAGCTCAGGAGATCCTCGAGAAGCAGCTCGAAACCGGGCCGCGCGTGCAGGTCTTCGACGAGATCGTCATCCCCTCGTTGCTGCTCGCGGGCCGCGATCGCGCGCGGCACGAGATCAGCGAGGCCGATCACCAGTTCGTCGTGCGAACGACGCGCGCGCTCATCGATGCCCTCCCTCACGACGACGCGACACCGCCCAGCGCCGCGGAGGACGCGCCTCGCGATCCCGCGCCCCGACGGCTGCTGGGCGTGTCGACGCGCTCCCTCACCGACGAGATCATCTGGGAGATGCTGGCGCAGCTTTTCGATCCCAAGCAGGTCGTCGTTCAATCCGTGGGCTCCGCCTACCTCGGGGCGGACGTCGCCGCGACCGCCGAAGCGCAGGCCCCCGACGTCATCTGCATCACCTCGATCCCTCCGGGCGGGCTCGCGCAGGCGCGCTACATCTGCCGGCGCCTGCGCGCCAAGCTCCCGACGACGCCGATCGTCGTCATTCGCCCCGGCGTTCAGGCCAGGAGCCGCGAGAGCGCCGAGAGCCTGACGGCCGACGGCGCCACCAGCGTCGTCTTCACGCTGCAAGACGCTCAGCTCAAGGTCGATCAGCAGCTGCCACCGCGCACCGCCGACGAAGGCGGCTCGGGCGCGCGCGCCGCCGGATGAATCAACCCCTCGGACTTCTCGAAGACTGCCAGCGAGAATTCCTGATTCCGTTCAGGACGGAGAAGGCCCAGAGTGCCTGACACATGAGTGCCTCAATGAGAATGAACAAGCAGGGCGTTCGCGATCTCAACGACTTCGGTAAGAAGAAGCCAAAGCCGAGCGTTGCCGCGGAGCCCGCGGTCGAAGTGACCCCACACGCTGCGCCCGACAGTGCGGCCACCCCCGCCAGCCCCGAATCGATCGTGGAGCTCGCGCCGACCGAAACGGCGAGCGCCGCGGCCGCCACCTAACAACCTTTCGGATGTCGTCCCGGAGCTCCCGGGACGACGCCGGTCAGGCGCCCGGCTAGCCGAGCCTCGCTACGCCGCGTGGGCCTTGGCGCAGACGGGCGACGCTGCGCAAGTGGTTGGGCGACGTCGACCGCGACGATCCCGAGTGATTGCCTTCGTCCGTTATACTGCGCCGATGCCGTCGGCTCCGCGGTCCGCGCTCTTCTTCTTGGCGACGCTCACCTTGGCGACGCTCACCGCGTTGGCGACGCTCACCGCGCTCGCGCAGCCCGCCGCAGCGGCCGCCCCGCTCAACTTCGTGACGACGACGAGCACGCAGGACTCGGGGCTGCTCGACAAGCTGATCCCGGCCGCGGAAATGGCGCTGGGCGTGCACATCAGGGTCATCGCCGTCGGGAGCGGCGAGGCGCTGAAGCTCGCCGAGCGCGGAGAGGCCGACGTCCTCGTCGCGCACGCGCCCGCCGCCGAGGAGAAGGTCGTCGCCGCCGGGCACCTCGTCGAGCGCGCGCCGCTCATGTGGAACCGCTTCGTCATCGTCGGTCCCGCGGCGGACGCGGCGAAGATCTCGGGTCTCAGCTCTCCAGCGGACGCCTTCAAGAAGATCCGCGCCTCGGGCGCCGCGTTCGTCTCGCGCGGCGACGAATCGGGGACCCACAAGAAAGAGCAGGAGCTCTGGATGGCGGCGCGGCTCGAGCCCAAGGACGCGCACGTCCTCGCGACGGGGCAAGGTCAGGGCGAGACACTCCAAGTGGCGGCCCAGCGCGCGGCGTACACGCTTTGTGATTCCGCGACGTGGGCGAAGATGAAGCCGGGCGGGCTCGTCGTGCTCGTCGACGCGCGCGGCAAGAAGACCCTGCCCTCCCTCACCAACCCGTACCACGTCATGCGCGAGAATGAGATCGTGCATCCCACGACCAATGTCGTCGCGGCGAAGCGCTTCTTGACGTGGATCAAGGGTCCGGACGCGGCGACGATCATCAGCGCCAGCGGCTTCACGCCCGGCGAGCCGCCGGCGAACTGAGCCCGTGCGGGAGATCCTCGACGGCCTCCTGCAGGGCTTCCGGCTGCTCCTTTTGGGTGACCCGGAGATCTGGGGCACGACCGCGCGCTCGCTGCTGATCTCGGGCTCGGCCACGATCCTCGCGACGCTGGTGGCGATCCCGTTCGGGCTCTGGGTCGCGATCGGCCGCGTTCCCGCCCGCCGCGCCGTGCGCGCGGCGTTGTACGCCGGCATGGGAATGCCCACGGTGTTGGTGGGCCTCGTGCTGACGATGCTCTTCTGGCGGGAAGGACCCCTGGGCACCTTCGGGTTGCTCTTCACGCCGACGGCGGTGACGCTCGGTCAGATCGTCATCGCCTTCCCGATCGTCGCCGGGCTGACGGCGTCGGCGGTGTCGGCGATCGAGCCGCGGGTCGTGCTGCAGGTGCGCGCGTTGGGCGCGAGCCCCGTCCAAGCCGCGCGCCTCCTCGCGCTCGAAGCGCGGACCGGCATCATCGTCGCCGTACTCGCCGGCTTCGGCCACGCGCTGTCCGAGGTCGGCGCGGCGATGATGCTCGGAGGCAACCTCGCCGGCGAGACCCGCGTCCTGACGACGGCGACCGTCCTGGCCGCCCGCATGGGAAAGTTCGATCTCGCCGTGGGGCTCGCGTTCCTGTTGTTCGCGATCGCGCTCTTCGCGAACGGCGGCGCGGCCCTGCTGCAGCCGAAGGGGCGTTACTGATGGTGGTGGCGGCGGCGGCGGCGGCGGGCATCGGCTTCGAGATCGAAGGGCTGGAGGTCACGCGCGGCGCGCGCACCGTGCTCCGCGTTCCGTCCCTCTCGATCGCGCCCGGCGAGACCTTGGCCATTGTCGGGCCCAACGGCGCGGGAAAATCGACGCTGCTCTCGATCCTCGCGGGGCTCGAAGCGCCCTCGCGGGGGCAGGTCCGCATCGGCGGCAACGCGGCCGAGCGCCTCGCGGCTCGCCGCCGGGTCGCGCTCCTGCCTCAGGACGCGCCGATGCTCGCCGGCAGCGTCGCGAGCAACATCGCAGCGCCGCTCGCGCTGCGCGGTATCTCGCGCGCAGAAAGCCTGAGCCGCGCCAGCGCGCTGCTCGAGCGCATGGGGCTGTCGCCGCTCGCCGCCCGGCAGGCGGCGCAGCTCTCCGGCGGTGAGGCGCGTCGCGTGGCGCTCGCGCGCGCGCTCGTCACCGAGCCCGAGGCGCTGCTGCTCGACGAACCGTTCAACGGGGTCGACGATCCCGCGCGCGAGCTCCTCGTCGCCGACATCCTCGCCTCCGTGCGGCTCGCGCAGCGCACGCTGATCCTCGTGACGCAGCGACGAGACGAAGCGCTCCGCCTCGCGACACGGCTTGTCGTCATGTGGAACGGCGAGCTCCGGCAGTCAGGCCCGATGCAGGATGTGCTCGCCCACCCCGTCGATCCCGACGTCGCGCGATTTCTCGGCCTCGAGAACGTGCTCAAAGGCCGCGTCACGGCCAACACCGCCGACGGCGTCGTCCTCGACGTGCAAGGCGTCACCCTCCACGCGTCGGTCGCGCGGCCGAGGCCCATCAGCGGCGAGCTGTGGATCGTCTTTTCTCCCGAGCAAGTCGAGCTGCGCGCCCTGCACGACGCCTCGCGCGGGTCGGCGCGCAACCTCCTGCCGGCGACCGTCGTGTCCCTGCTCCCGCGCGAAGGCCGCGTCGAGGTCAGCCTCGACGCCGGCTTCCCGATCGTCGCGGCCGTCACGCGCGCCGCCGTCGACGAGCTAGCGCTCGCGCCCGGCGTTCGCGTCCGCGCCGTTCTCAAGGCGACCGCGCTTCACCTCGTCCCGGCCTGAGCGGGCGCGACCGCCGGGAGCTCGCGTCGATACAGCCACCACCCTCCCTCGCTCGCCGCGAGGTGAATCGACGTGTCGCCCGCGAAGAGGCGTTCCGGCGACCCCACGTTGCGCACGAGGAACGTGTCGAAGAACGCGCCGTTGGCCTGCAGGTCGAACTTCTCGGGCGTCCACTCCCAGCGATACGGAACGGCCGGCGGCAGGATCCCGCCGGCGCGGAAGCGAATCGGGTGCATGTCGCCGAGGACCGCCGGGCTCCAAGACGACCAGCCGCCTTTTTCAGCCTGCACCCAAGCGGGCAGATGGACGTACGGGCTGATTGTCCGCGTCGTGCCGCCGTGGTCGAAGACCAGGTACATGAGCTTCGGGGCCTTGGGGATCTTGGCGATGATCGCGCGGAAGTCCTTCGTCGACACCTCGAACGTGTGCCACTCGCTCGCGGTGATGAGCGCCATGCGCCCGCTGACGACCGCGAACGCCGCGAGCAGCGGCAACCGCAGCCACCACGCCCTCGGTAGATCCGGCATCGCGGCGAGCACCAAATAGCCGGCCGTCGTCACCTCGCGCGGGTAGACGTACCACCAGGGGCCGATGTCCATGGGGAGGATCAAGTACGCCAGCAGGAACGCCGCGCCCATGAGCACCGGAACCACGGTGACGCCGATGCCCCACCACCGGTCACGAACGCTGCGCCCGCGATGTCGCCCCTCGACGAAGAAGGTCGCGGCCGTCAGCGCGAACAGGCCGAGCACGAGCCACAGCATCTGCCTGCCGACGACGTGCTCCCGCGGTCCCGAAAACGCCCCGAAGAGATAGTCCGGGATCTGCGCGAAGCGCTCGCCGTGCACGGAGAGCGGGCCGATCTTTCCCGACAACCCAGGGCGTTTGAAGAACGCCCCCCACACGCCGAAGAGCGCCGTGGCGGCTCCGAGCGGCGGCAGCACGGGCTTCCACGTGCGCGTGGCCGGGTACATGAGCGCGGTGATTCCCACCACCGTGAGCAGCGCGAAGGGAAACCGATAGAAGTGGGTGAAGAAGATCGCCACGAGCGTCACGCCGAGCGCGAGCTGCCGCCCGCGTGACGGGCGGTCGACGACGAGCAGCGTGAACCCGGCGCTCATGGCGTACAGGCCAATGGCCCCCATGAAGTTGAGAAACCCCCAGTGCGTCAGCGTGCACCACACGAAGCCGAGCCCCAGGCTCCCCCACAGCGGGCTCTTCTTCATGCCGTAAAAAAACACACCGAGCCCCACGGGCAGCAGCGACAGCATCACGGCGGCCGTGAGCTTCGTGGCCCAGGTGATGGGCACGAACAGCGCGAAGAACGCGCCCAAGAAATACTCGGCCGCGTACGGCAGCTCCAAGAAATGAAGCTCGAACTGTTCGCGAAAGTGAAAGCTCGGATCGAAGTAGTGCCGGACGATCGACGTGTCCGCGGCGTGAACCGGCAGGTCCGTGATCGGCGGGTACGTCGCCAGCGTGAACGGGTACCCGATCACGTAGGCCGCCACGCCGAGAACAGCGATCCAAAGGATCGTCGAGCGCCATCGTTCGATCAGGGTCATCGCCTACAAGCTCGGCCGAGGGTCGCGACAGTACCTCCACAGAGCCCGGGGGGCATGCGGCAAGTTGTCGCAGCTTCGCCGCCGTCGACGCCGGGCCGCTCAAGAACGTGCGGTTGCTCGAGCCGCTCGCGTCCCTCAACATCCAGCTCGGCGACGTGCTTGTGAGGGGCGGGAACATCGGCTTCAAGTTGCTGCACGCCTGACAGACGAGGAGACAATCCAATGGGCCACGGGGAACAGAGCACGCGCCAACCAGTCATCTACGTCCCGCACGGCGGCGGCCCCTGGCCCTTCGTCGACGTGAGCGGCTTCATGGCCGCGGGGGATGTGGCCGCGCTGCGCGGATACCTCGAGGCGTTGCCCCAGCAGCTGCCCGCGCGCCCGAAGGCGCTCCTTGTCATCTCGGCGCATTGGGAGGAGCGCGCGCCCACGGTCATGACGTCGCCGAAGCCGCCGATGCTCTACGACTACGGCGGCTTTCCGGAGGAGGCGTATTCGCTTGCGTGGCCGGCGCCCGGGAACCCGGCGCTCGCGGCGCGCGTCGTCGATCTGCTCGGCGCGGCGGGCATCGAGGCGAAGACCGACGCGCGGCGGGGCTTCGACCACGGCACCTTCGTCCCGTTCAAGCTCGCGTGGCCCGAGGCGGACGTGCCGACGATTCAGCTATCGCTGAAGGCGGGGCTCGATCCCGTCGAGCACCTGGCGATCGGACGCGCGCTGGCGCCGTTGCGCGATGAAGGCGTGCTCATCCTCGGCAGCGGGATGAGCTACCACAACATGCGCGGCTTTGGCGCGGCGGCCGCGCGGCAGGATTCGTTGCTGTTCGACACCTGGCTCAAGGAGGCCGCGACGGCGGATCCCGACACGCGCGGCCAGCGGCTCGCCGCGTGGAGCTCGGCGCCGAGCGCGCGGCGCGCGCACCCGCGCGAAGAGCACCTGCTCCCCTTGATGGTCGTCGCGGGCGCGGCGGGCGACGACGTCGGACGCATCACCTTCAACGAAGACCTCATGAACGTACGCGTGTCGGCGGTTCAGTACGGCTGAGCGGGATAGGACGGAGACCTTCCGCGCCATGAACACCTTCGTCGCGAACGTCCCGCGCTTCGTCGCGCGGCGCGTCGTCGCCGAGGGGGACGCGGCGGCGGATCGGCGAGCCGTGGACGATCGCGACGCCGTAGAAGTAACCGACCGTCACCGCCAGACCACCCGAAAAAACCGACGATCCACCCCGAAGAAGCCGAGGCCCCGTCCCGCGCGGGCTTGCGGGCGGCACGGCGCTTGCTCAACCCTAGGGCCTAATGATCGACGTAGGACAGACCGTCGGGAACTACAACGTAACGAGCAAGCTCGGCGAAGGCGGGATGGGCGTCGTGTTCCTCGCGGAACACCCGGTCATCGGGAGCAAGGTCGCCATCAAGGCGATCCACCCCCACTTCGCCCGCAGCGCCGACGTCGTCTCGCGCTTCGTGACCGAGGCGCGCGCGGTCAACCAGATCGGCCACGACCACATCATCAACATCACCGACTTCGGCAACACGCCCACCGGTGACTTCTATTTCGTCATGGAGTACCTGCACGGCGAGATGTTGTCGGAGGGCATCGACCGCCAAGGCGCCTTCCCGCCGGCGCGCGCGCTGAACATCGCCGCCCAGATCGCCGACGCGCTCGGCGCGTCGCACGAGCAAGGCGTCATCCACCGCGATCTCAAACCCGACAACATCTTCCTCATCGCGCGTGACACGACGGCGGACTTCGTCAAGGTACTCGACTTCGGGCTCGCGAAGCTCACGGCGTCGCGAACGACGCCGACGCACCACACAGGAGTGGGCACGATCATGGGCACGCCGTTCTACATGGCGCCCGAGCAATGCGAAGGAAAGGCCGAGCTCGACCACCGCGCCGACGTGTACGCGCTGGGCATCATGCTCTTCGAGATGCTGACGGGGCATGTCCCCTTCGGCGGCTCGGCCTACGGCGAGGTCATCGTCAAGCACGTCACGCTTCGGCCGCCGACGGCGCGCAGCTTGGTTCCGAGCCTGCCGCCCGCGATGGACGTGATCCTGAACCGCGCCCTCGCCAAGAACCCCGCGCATCGGTTCCAGAGCATGGCGGAGTTCCGCGCGGCGCTGCTCGATCCCGAGGGGTACATGGCCGCGACGCCGGCGACGACGGTGCAGGACGATTCGTCCGGGCGCATGCGCGCCGCAGGGCCGACGATCAGGATGTCCCAGAAGGACGTGGTTCTCGTTGACGCGCCGTCGTCGTTGCTGCTGCGCACGGCGTTGGAGCGCCCGACGCCGACGACGTCTACCTTCCGCGAGAGCGCGGGGGAGAGGGTTGAAGACGATAAGGATCTCGACGCGCACCTCAAGGACGCCGAGAGCCCCTCGAGCGACCTCAAGCCCAAACGCAACCGGGGCGGCTTCCTGTTTCTGGGCGCTGCCGCGATCGCCGTCGCCGCGATCTCGAGCGTGCACGTCCGTCACCAGGCGGTGCGCTTGGCCGCCGCGATCGCCCCGGCCCCGGCGACGGTGAAGGTGAATTTCAGCTCGGATCCCGATCGCGCGACGGTCCTGCGGAGCGACGGGACCCTCTGGGGTGTGACGCCGCTGTCGATCGACGTGCCCTACGGCGAGGCCCCGATCGGCTACCGAATTCAGAAGGAAGGGTACGCCTCCAAGGTGTCCTCCTTCGTCCCGAACCTCCCGCTGCCCATCTTCGCCGCGCTCGAAAAGGAGGCGGCGCCCGAGCCCACGGTCGCGGAGGCGCCCATCGACGATCCGGCCCTCGCCGACGTCGTCGCCACGGCGCGAATGCTCGCGACGACGTCCCGGCATCGTCATCACCGGGCGGCGCGGAACGAGTCCAACGAGACGAGCGAACCCAGCGCGTCGAACTACGACAGCGACGACGTCCTCGCGCCGTCGGCGCCGTAGCGCCGCTACCGACGGCCGGTCGGCGTTTCAGCGGAAGACGCGGCGACGCTCGGCGGGCGCGGCCCGTCGATGGTCTCCTCGAGCGCGGCGAGCACCGCGGTCGCGTCGACGGCTTGGGTCATGGCGTCGGCCTTCGCATCGACCCGGTCGCGGACGGTCGGGAGATCGCGCCGAAGCTCCTCGAGGAGCTCGATGACCTTCGTGATCTTCTGCTCGGCGACCAGGTTGATCTGCAGGTCCAGTTGCGAGCGCTGTTCCGCTTCCTGGGTCTGGCGATTCTGCGTGATGAGAATCAGCGTCGCCGTCAGCATCGCCGCGAGGCCGAAGGAGCCCTGAAGCCAGAAGAACGGCGGGGGATCGATCGGAGCCGGGAGCGCGAGGTTCAGCCCCGTCCATGCGACGACGACGAGGAGAATCGCGTACAGCGTCCTGGGTCGCCCCAAGGCGGCCGTGAACAGCTCGACCGCGCGCTGATGTCGAGACACGCCCTCCTGCGCCCGCGAGCGGAGCGACGCCACCGTCTGGATGGTGTGCGCCACATGCTCGGAGAGCTCTTCTTGGGGCGTCCGCACGGGGCTCAACGGTTCGCGCCGTCGATCAGGTCGTGGACGAAGCGAATCTTTCTGACGGCCGGCTCCGGCAACACGAACGGGTAAAGATCGTTGAGGCCCATGCTGCGGTTCAGGCTGTTGAGCGCGAGCGTCAGCGGCGTCCACGCGCGGTTGAGATCGTCGAAGTCGTCGAAGTCGAGCCGCGGCGTCACGACCTCCACCTTCGCGGCACCAGGCTTGGCGTTCGAGCGCACGGCCAGGCCGAAGCTCCGCGCGGTGTCGAGGGTATCCACCATGTGGAGGTAGTGCGCCCAGCTCTCGGCCCAGTCCTCCCACGGGTGCATCGAGGCGTACGAGGTCACGAACTTCGTCTGCCAGTCCTTGGGGGCTCCGTCTCGGTAGTGAACGGCGACGGCCTCTTCGTACGACGCTCGTTCGTCGCCGAAGAGGGCTCTAAACGGTTCCAAGAAAGAGGAGTCGGAGACCAAGCGATACCAGTAGTAGTGCCCGATCTCGTGGCGAAAGAGGCCGAGCACGGTTCGATACGTCTCGCCCAGCGAGAGGCGCGTCTTTTCGCGAAAGGGCGAATCGGCCTCGGCGACGTTGATCGTGATGAGGCCCTGATCGTGGCCGATCAGGACCTTCTCCTCGCCGGGCTGATCTTTTTTGAAGGAGAAGGCCAACCCGCGCGGGTCTTCCCTGCGGGGCTCGACGGGGAGGCCGAGCGCGAGCAGGGAGTAGACGAGGCGGCGCTTGCTCCTCTCGAGCTTGAGCCACGCGTCCTTGCCCTTCGGGTCTGACAGATCGGGGATGACCTCGTTGAGGCGACACGCGCGGCAGAAGCGGTGGTCGTCCTTCTCCGGCACGGCCCAATTGCACGCGGCGTGGTCGATCTGGTTGCCGCACAGGCGGTAGCGGCCGCCCGCGTTGGGGCCGAGAGCGACGAAGACGCCCGCGGCGCCGTCAACCGGCTCGAGCGCCGTCAGCGTCGTGCGATCGGCGAGATAGGCCAGCGCGTGACCGCAGTGCGTGCACTGCCAATTCTCGAAGTGGATGACCTCGCGGCACGCCGGACAGCTGAACAGTTTCATTTCTGGCCCAATTTTGGGACGGGTTGGGTCAAGCGCAAGGCCCCCGCGACCTTCCCAGCTCAGGAATCAATCGCCGACAGGAGCGCCGACAGGTCGACCGGCTTGACGAGGTGAGCGTCGAACCCCGCGGCGCGCCCCTGAGCGATGTCGCGCTCTTGACCGTAACCGGACAGCGCGATGAGCCGCGGCCGCGCGTTCGTCTGCTGCTCCGAGACCCGCTGCGCGAGCTCGAAGCCATCCATGACGGGCAGACCGATGTCGAGAATCGCGACCTCGGCCGAGAAGGCCAGGAGCTGACGGAGCGCCGCCGGCCCGTCGGGGGCGACCTCGACCTGATGCCCGAGCTCGCGCAGGATCTCGGCGAGCGTCTCGCGCGCGTCGTCGTTGTCGTCGACGACGAGGATGCGCTTGCCGTGCGCCGCGCGCGGGAGCTCCGCCGGACGCTCCGCCGCGCGCGCGTCGCCCTGGGAGACAGCCGGAATGCGCACGACGAACTCGCTGCCCAGGCCCGCGCCTCCGCTCGTGGCGCTCACCCTGCCGCCGTGGGCCGTGACGAAGCTCTTCACCAAGGCGAGCCCGAGGCCGAGCCCCCCACCCGACCGCGCGACCGTCTGCGTGCCTTGGACAAAGAGATCGAACACGTTCGGGAGCAGGTCCGGGCCGATGCCGTCCCCGTCGTCGCGAACGCGAATCACGACGTCCCCAGCGTCGAGCGTCGCGCTCAACCAGATGTGGCCGTGCGGCGGCGTGTACTTGGCCGCGTTCGCGAGCAGGTTCGACACCACCTGGGCGAGGCGCAGCGGATCGGCGTTCATCATGAGGCCGCGGTCGGGAACGTTGACGACGAGCTGCTGCTCGCGCTGTTCGAGGAGCGGGCTCGCCATCTCCGTCGCCCTCGACAAGATGTCCGCGGCCTCGACGGAGACGCGCGTGAGCGAGACCAGCCCCCGCGCGACGCGCGAGACGTCCAACAGATCATCGACGAGCTTGCTCAGGTGCACGAGCTGGCGCTCGATGACCTCGCGCTCGCGGACCGAGCCCTCGCCATCGCGCGACTTCATGAGCTGCATCGCCGCGAAGATCGGCGCGAGCGGATTTCGCAGCTCGTGACCGAGCATCGCGAGGAATTCGTCTTTCGAGCGGCTCGCGGACTCGGCCAGCTCGCGCGCGGAGCGCTCCGCCGCGAACAGCCGCGCCCGCTCGAGCGCCTGAGAGCAGAGCTCGCCCAACGTCAGCAGCAGCGCCCGATCGCCCACGTCGAACGAGCGCCGGTGATTGAACCTGACCCCCAACACGCCCACGAGGGCGCCCCGCCCGACGAGCGGCACCGCGACCGAGGCCTCGAAGTCGCCGGCGCCGATGGCCTCTCGAAGCTCGGGGTACTTCGTCGCGCACGCCTCGAAGCTCTCGTAGAACGTCGCGGCTCGGTCTCGCGCCGCGTCGGCGAGGGGCGAGCGGTGATCGAGCCGAACCGAGCGGAACTTGTCGAGCGCCAGCGTGGGGTGACCGCGTTGACCGACGAGCTCGAGCGCGTCCCCCGTCGCCGCGAGCAAGTACACGGCGCCCCCGGCGGCCCCGACGCCATCGATGCACTCGCTCATGATCACCGTCGACACGTCGTCCGGCGTGACCGCCTCGGAGAGGGCCGCCGTCATGCGCTGGAGGCGCGCGATGCGCTCCTCGCTCGCGAGCAGGCGCTGCTCTCCCTCCTGGGCTGCCTCCCGCGCCGCGCGCTCCGCGATGAGGCTGCGCTCGCTCTCTTCGGCGCGCCGGCGGTCGGTGAGGTCTCGCGTGATCTTCGCGAACCCGCGCGCGCGTCCCTCGGCGTCGCGCAGCGCCGTGAGCGAGCCGTGCGCCCAAAACCGCGTGCCGTCCTTGCGAACGCGCCACCCCGTGATCTCGCGGCTCCCCGTCGCGAGCGCCTCGGCGATCAGCTTTCCGGGTAGCCCGGCCGCCCGGTCCTCGGGCGGGAAGAAGATCTCGTAGGGTTGTCCGAGGATCTCGTCGGCGTGCCAGCCCTTGATGCGCGCCGCGCCGCGGTTCCAGCTCGAGATGCGCCCGTGCTCGTCGAGCGTGACGATCGCGGTGTCGGTGACGCCGTTGACCAAGAGCTGGAACCGCTCCTCGCTCACGCGCAGCGCCTCGACGGTGCGATCGAGCGCGCCGCGATCGCGCACCGTCATCACGAAGATCGCTGGCTCGAGCCCGGGCGCCGCCCCGAAGCACCACTCGATCTCGCGCTCGCCACCGTCGCGCAGGAGCCCCATGAGCTCGACCTGCATCAGGTCGGGAATCGCGTGCATCGGCGGCGCGTCGGGCTGTCGCAGCCGCTCGGGAATGAGCATGTCCGTCGAACGCCCGACCAGCTCGTCGACAGCGTCGACTTCATAGCCGAAGAGCGCGGCGGCGCGGGCGTTCACGGCGAGGATCCGTCGAGCGCCGTCGAACGCGATCAGACCTTCAGAGGCCCCAGCGACGATCTCAGCGAGGCGCAGGGGCTTCGCGCCGACCTCGAGCAGCACCGCTTTGAGGATCTGCTGAACGCCGCGCAGGCCGACGCGCACTTCTCCCGGGCTGTCGTTCATCGCTACCTTCTCACGGCTTTGGCGCGCTCGCCGAACGCAGCAGCCCGACGTAGTCGGCGAGGATGCGCTCGCTCTCGACCAACGTGACGTCGTCCTCGGGCGACGTCTTGACCGGCGCGTGCGCCTTTCCCCCCTTGTCGGCCTTGTCGGCCTTGTCGGGGCCCGGTGGCGTCACCGGCTTCGGCGCGTCCTTCTCGGGCGCGGGAAGCCCCGCCGTGTCGACGTTCGCCAACGTGATCGCGTAGGCGACGACGCTCTTGGCGCCGCCCGCGCGCAGCTCGGCTTCGTGGGCCGTCTTGCGCGCCTTTTCCTTCGCCATGTCCTTGCGCCGCTCCGCCTCGTTGAGGGAGACGGACTTCGTCGCGAGGTTCTTCGCGAGCCGGTCTACATCGCCCGCGAGGTACGTAAAGCCCTTGTCGGTCTTCACGCGCTTGACCGAGCTGCCCCGCAGCGTTTCTAGGAAAGGCTGCACGCGGTTCAAGCGGTCGAACGCCTTCGCGGGCACGACGTCCCACGGCAACGGATCCTTGAGCTTCGCCTCGCTGACGTCGGCGAAGTCCGTCGTCGACGGCAGGATGATGTCCGAGACGACGCCGCGCAGCTGCGTCGAGGCGCCGCTCGGCCGGTAGAACTTGCTGATCGTGATCTTGAGGGCGCCTGGATCATAGGCGTGCGCGAGCCCGGCACGATCCATCATGGACGCGAGGCCGACGATCGTCTGCACGGTGCCCTTGCCGAACGTCGACGAGTCACCGACGACGACGCCACGGCCGTAGTCCTGGATCGCGCCCGCCATGATCTCGGTCGCCGATGCGCTAAATCGACTGGTGAGCAGAATGAGCGGCCCGTCGTAGAGAACCTTGTCGTCCTCGTCGGTGCCGACCTCGATCTTTCCGCTCGAATCGCGCGTCTGGACGACGGGCCCCTTGCGGATGAACAAGCCCGTCAGCGTGATCGCCTCTTCGAGCGAGCCGCCGCCGTTGCGGCGCACGTCGACGACGATGCCGCTGACGTTCTCGGCCTTGAGCTTCTTGAGCAGCCGCGCGACGTCCGCGGTCGCGCTGCGGTGGCCCGCCGAGCCGGACATATCGGCGTAGAAAGACGGCAGGTCGATGAGGCCGATGCGCAGCAACGGCCCCTTGCCCGACGAGACGTCGAGGATCCGCGCCTTGGCCTCTTGGTCGGCGAGCTTGATCTCGTCGCGCACGAGCAGCACCGTCTTGGGCGGCGTGCCGTCGGCGCCCGAGGTGATCGTGAGCGTCACCTTCGTGCCCTTGGGGCCGCGGATCATCTCGACGGCGCGCGACAGCGGCATGTTGATGATGTCGACGGGCTCCTTGCCGGCCTGCGCGACGGCGATGATGCGATCGCCCGGCTGCAGGAGCCCGCTGCGCGCGGCCGGGCCGCCCACGATGAGCTCCTTGATCTTCGTGTAGCCGTCCTCGCTCTCGAGCGCGGCCCCGATGCCGAAGAGCGAGAGGTTCATCGCGATCGAGAGCTCCTCCATCTGCTCGTGGCCGAGGTAGTCCGAGTGCGGATCGTAGACGTGCGCGAGCGCGTCCAGGTAGGTCTCGAGGATCTCGCCGTCGCGGAGGCCCTTCATCGTGCGCAGCTGCTGGTCGTGCCGGCGCGTCAGCGTGCGGACGATCGCGGCGGCGGGCTTGTCGGCGAGCTTCTCCTCGAGATACTCGACGCGCACCTGCTGCCGCCACAGATCGTGCGCGGCGGCCAGCGTCGCCGGACGTCGCACGGCCTCGCGGTCGAACGAGTAGCTGTCGTGGCCGGTGAAGTCGAGCTTTTCGGTGCGCAGGACCTCGCCCGTGAACGTGACCTGCTGCTCGAGCCGCTGGAGGAACCGCGCGAAAATGGCCCGCGCCGCCGACGTGTCGCCCGTCGACAGGATCGCCTTGGCCACCGTCAGCCGATAGGCCGCGAACTCTTCGATGTCGGTCTGCAAGAAGAGCGAATGCGTCCCGTCGAGCGCCTCGAGGTAGCGATCGAGCAGTCGCCCCGCCAGCTCTTGATCGAGCGGGTGGTGAGAGAACTGCGATTGCCCCAGCAGGCCCGTCGTGAGGCGGGCGATGTTGGCGTCGGTGGTCCGCGCGTCGACGGCTCGACCGACGCGGCTCGTCCCGATCAGCGCGACGACGAACCCAAGCGCGGCGCAAGACGCGCCGATCCGAACAGACTTCTTCATCGAACCTCCGGGCCAGATTCATACCACTCAATCCACCGGACTGTTCCGGACTGTTGTTGGCGGTTGGCGCCCACCTACGCGACCCGCTATGGTCGCGGCATGTGTCGGCGCATCACCTGCCCAGATTGTGGAAAGCCCTCGTTCGCCGGGTGCGGTCTGCACATCGAGAGCGTCCTGGGCGATGTGCCGGCGGGGCAGCGCTGCCTGGGCCACGCCGCGAAGGCGCCCGCGCCGGCGGCCGACAAGCCGGTCGCCCCGGTGAGCGGCGAGCGCGAGCCCCCCAAGAGCCCCTGACCGTCAGCCCGCGGCCGCGAAGCGCTGGCGGTAGGCCGCCGGCGTCACGCCGAGGGTCTGCGTGAAAACGCGCCACATCGTGCTCGCGTTGCCGAGCCCCGTGCGCGCCGTGATGTCCTTCAAGGGGAGCGGCGTCTCTTCGAGCAGGCGCCGCGCTTCGTCGATGCGCAGGCGGCGCACGAGCTCGGCGGGCGATTCGTCGAGGTGCTCGCGGCACCAACGGCTCAGCGAGCGCGGGCTCATGCCGAGCCCGGCCGCGAGGCGCTCGACGGGCAGCGCCTCACCGACGTGCTCGAGCACGAACGTCGAGAGATCGCGCAGCTGCGGCGCGTCCGCGTCCTGGCGTCGCAGCGGCGAGCTGAACTGCGCCTGATTCCCGGAGCGTCGTAGAAAGAGCACGAGCCGCTTCGCGACGGCCATCGCGACCGCGTGCCCGTGGTCCTTCTCTACGAGCGCGAGCGTCAGGTCGATCCCCGCCGTGATGCCGGCCGAGGTCCAGACGCCGCCGTCCTGCACGAAGATGCCGTCGTCGACGACGCGGCACGCGGGAAAGCGCGCGCGCAGCGTGTCCCGATGCAGCCAGTGCGTCGTCGCGCGCCGGCCGTCGAGGATGCCGGCTTCGCCGAGGATGAACGCGCCCGCGCAGATCGAAACGATCATCGGCAGGCGATCGCGGTGGCGGCGCAGCCAACGCACGAGGCGCGTCTGCCCGTCGGTGAGCGGACCGACGGAGGTCCCGTTCGCGACGACCGCGACGTCGGGGAGCCGCGCGCCCGCGCGGGGCAAGGCCCGAACACCTCCGAGCTCGAGCCCGTGCCGCGTGCGCACGGTCGGCCCGACCGGGCCCACGAGCTCGAGCTCGTACGCGACGCGGCCGAGGATCTCGTTCGCGTGGCCCAGGACCTCCCACGGGCCGCCGAGGTTCAGCATGCCGACGCCCGGCGTGACGAAGAACCAAACCCGCTGCGCGCGACGCCGCATGTTCTCAGCGTGAACGCCCATGGCCGAAAACGCAATGTTCTTGTCCTTTGGGCCACTGCCGTTTCGCGCTATCCACAGAACATGCTCAAGATCGGCATCAATGGTTTCGGACGCATCGGTCGGGTGGCTTTTCGTGCGGCGCTCGGGCGCAAGGACGTCGAGATCGTCGCCGTCAACGATCTCCTCGAGTTGCCGCAGCTCGCCTACCTGCTCAAGCACGACTCCGTGCACGGGCGGTTCCCGCACGAGGTCGCCGTGCGCGACGGGGCGCTCGTCGTCGACGGGCGGACCATCCGCGCGACGGCCGTGAAGGATCCCGCGGCGTCGGCCTGGGGAGACGTGGGCGTCGACGTCGTGATCGAGTCGACGGGCATCTTCTTGACGACAGACAAGGCCGAGGCGCATCTGCGGGCCGGCGCGAAGCGCGTGATTATTTCAGCGCCGTCGAAAGACGATACGCCGATCTTCGTCTACGGCGTCAACACGGACAAATACGCGGGCGAGCGCGTCGTCTCGGCGGCGTCGTGCACGACGAACTGCTTGGCGCCGCTCGCGAAGGTGCTCGATGATTCGTTCGGCCTCAAGCGCGGCCTCATGACGACGGTGCACGCGACGACGGCGACCCAGAAGGTCGTCGACGGCGTCTCGGGGAAAGACTGGCGCTTCGGGCGCGGCATCCTCGAGAACATCATCCCGGCGTCGACGGGCGCGGCTGAAGCTGTCGGGCGCGTGCTGCCGACGCTCAAGGGCAAGCTCACGGGCATGTCGTTCCGCGTCCCCGTGTCGGACGTCTCGGTCGTCGACCTGACGTGCGAGCTGGTGCGCGAGGCGCGCTACACGGACATCTGCGACGCGATGAAAACCGCGTCGGAGGGTTCGATGAAGGGCGTGCTCGGCTACACCGACGAAGAGGTCGTGTCGACCGACCTGCGCGGCGAATCCTGCACGTCGGTCTTCGACGCCAAGGCCGGCCTGCAACTCGATCCGACCTTCGTGAAGCTCGTCGCCTGGTACGACAACGAGTGGGGCTACTCGAGCAAGCTCCTCGACCTCGCCGTCACGATGGCGACGGCGCGCTGACGAACTCTACGGTGATACAAACACCCCGTGGAAGGGAGTTGTCACTCGACACACAGGAAGGTTGTCAGGGCGGGAGTCTTCGGTGATCACGGAAGTATCGACGTCCTTGCCCTTAAAACGCAGCGACCAAGAGACCGTCCGGAAGCCAAGGGTCTTGGCGCAGCTGCCGAATGTTCCGGAAGACGTACAGTCGTAAAGTGGGCCGAGAAGACGCGCGGTCCTTTGTCCCTGCCAATGATCGCCGCGCCACTCGAGAGTGATTGGGGAGAATCCATCGAAGCGATGCTCAAGAGTTCGAGCAGCACCACGAATCGCGATCGAAAATGTCTTATGGGGCGGTGTAGGCGATAGACAACGTCCGTGAACGTCCTCAACACCCCTAATACTCAGCGCGTACTCTCTGTAATTGTTATCGGACATCCTGATGCACGATTCCAAGGCATGTTGTGCGGAAGAGACGAGGCGTTCAGTATTGTCGGCCGAAGGTGTCCTAACGACTATGGAACCCTCAAGTCCGAAACGGTCATATCTGAGGCTAGTCCACGTTTCGGGTAGATAGGGATCCGCTAGAATGCGCGTCCAGGCGAGCTTGTCGAGCGATCCGCGTGTGGGTGTCACCGACGCTATTAATCCGCAGGTCTGTTCTGCGTTGATTGCGTAGAACTCCGGCGTTTGGACGTCTGTGATCTCGGTCTCTGGGCAGGCTGTTTCGAAGCTGTGTCTGAGTTCGATGAACAATCGCGAACACAGGGTTGTTAGGTCGGGGGGCGATGGCTCTTGCGTGGCGGTCAAAAGCCAGTCGACATCGACTGTTTTCTGCGCTGGTGTAGGGATTGAATGAGATGAGATCGGAGCGCATGCGACTAGAATCGGTGCGAGAGCCGCTGATAGCCATGCGAAGGGACGGCGAGAGTGCCGCTGTAGCTTTGTGGTTGAAAGAATCGCAAACATCCACGTCCTCCGCGGCTCTGCTTGATCTCCAGGCCGTACCGCAACCAAGGTTGGCATGATATCGCCCCAACCATCCAATGGCCACCAGGCGGGCACTTGAATGAAGCATCTAAAATGACTATTGCACTCAGTTGCCTGGTGAAATTCTTTACGAGCTATGATGACGCCGAAGTTCACAATACATGACAGGGGACCACGTTGCGCATTCGCAGCGGCACATCAGAATAATTTCTCACTCCCTGTGAAGCAGCTATAAAGCTGTTCCGCCAGCGTTTCACCATTGCCTGCCGAACGATGATTTCCCTCGACCCCGCGACCCTCGAAGAGCGCGGCGCCCTCCGCAATCTGATGCAGCTGTACGTCTACGATTGGAGCGAGCTGTTGTCGTTGGACGTCGGCGCGGACGGGCGCTTCGACGACTATCCGCTCGACGTCTACTGGACGGAGGCCTGGCGCCACCCGTTCCTGATTCGCGTCGACGGCAAGCTCGCGGGGTTCGTGCTCGTCTCGGAGCGGAGCCGGCTCACGGGCGCCAGCGGCGTCGCTGACATGGCCGAGCTCTTCGTCGTGCGGCGGTATCGACGAGCGGGCGTCGGCTTCGCGGCGGCCACGGCGGCGTTCGAGCGCTTCAAGGGCCCGTGGGAGGTGCGGCAGCGACGGGACAACCTCGACGCCACGAAGTTCTGGCACAAGGTGATCGCGCGCCACACGAACGGGAAGTACGAAGAGCTCGACTGGAACGACGCGAGCTGGAACGGTCCCGTCCAGCGTTTCTCGACCGGTTAGAACAGGACTCTCAGGCTTGCAACGCAATCTCCGACGAGGCGCGCACACGACGGGCATGACTTCCGATGGCAACGAGACTATCGCCGATTCAAGTCGAGGCCGTTGAGAGAGGCTCGTTCAACGCATGAGGCCCGGCCCGCTCCCAGCCGATGGGCCGGAGCCAATCG
Source organism: Polyangia bacterium (assembly GCA_038325725.1). Lineage (GTDB taxonomy): Bacteria > Myxococcota_A > Polyangia > Fen-1088 > Fen-1088 > DASZFV01. Next base: position 21,611 of record JBBQJG010000047.1, read on the forward strand.
GTGATCGCTCGAGGCAAGGGCCCGTCGGACCTTCGAACTTGAATCGGCGATAGTTGGAGACGGCTTGGTGAGCCTCGCGACGAGCCCGCCCAGCGCGTCGCTGTGAGATTGTGACGAAGGGACAAAGGACAGGACTACGGCTTGAACAGCGGCCGCAAGACGGCCAAGAACAGTCCGGGACCTTCTGCGAGCCCGAAACGTTCAGGTGCGTGCCGTCGAACATGGCCGTCTTCTGATCGATGCAGCGAACTTTACGTTACCTGAACATTTGTATAGCCTGACGTCCATGAACGACGCGCTCGCCTCTCACCCCCTGCCCACCGGCCTCATGCTCGCGGGTCACCCGCTCTTGTCACACGAGCACGCGGGCGGTCTGTTGAACCTGACCGTCGCGCTCGCGGGTGAGCCCCTGATCGCGCTGGCGCGCGCGCTCGCCAAGCTCGACGGCGTCCGCGTCACGAGCGGGCCCGAGACGGACGGCCGCGAGCGCTGCTACCTCGTGCACTGTATCGGCTTCAAGATGGTCCTCTCGGCGCCCGCGGGCGCCGAGCATGCCGTCGCGTTGGTCTCGCGAGCTCCCCAGGCCGCGCTGGCTATCATTTCAGACCTCGGGGCGATGCTCGAGCACCTGATGAGCGCGCCGCCGAAGTTCCCCGACGCGGAGCTGCCGCCCGAGTCGGCGAGCGAGCCTCGTTTGGGGTCCATGAGCTTCGCCTCCGCGAAGCGCTCCGAGCCGCTTCGTCGCTCGGGTCTCAAGCAAGGCGCGCCGCTCGCGCGCAAGACGGAGCTCACGAGGAAGACGCCGCTGTCGCGCGGGCGCCGCTAGAAGATCGCGCCGGCCGCGAAGTAGGCGCGCGGGCGCCGCTAGAAGATCGCGCCGGCCGCGAAGTAGGCGCGCGGGCGCCGCTAGAAGATCGCGCCGGCCGCGAAGTAGGCGCCCACGGGCGTCGCGTCGGGGGACCACGCGAGATCGAGGCGCAGGATGAACGTGCGGCCTTCTTGCAGCCGCAGCCCCGCGCCCGTTCCGTACTTGAGGCCGACGCCCGTCCCGTCGAGCTCTGGGTGCGCGCGTCCGAGCTCGGTCCACGTTCGGCCCGCGTCGAAGAAGATCGCGGGCCCGAGCACGAAGGACTTCGACTTGATGTGGAAGCTCCAGAGCGCGCTCGACAGCTCGAGGTTGCCGAACGTCTTGACCCTGCCGTAGTAGCGCTGCGCGGGCACGCCGCGCACGGCCTTTCCCCCGCCGAGCGCCGGCGTCTCGTCAAAGCGGGCCAGCTCGTAGAACGGCGGATCTCCCCACAACAGATCGCCGACGACGCGAACCTTGAGCGACAACCAGCGCGGCGAAGGCGTCGCGTAGAAGCGCGCCGTCGCCGTGAGGCGCTCGTAGCCGTACGGCAGCGCCGCGCCGACGTGCGGGCTCACGCGGAGGCGCAGCGTGTGGAAGTGGCCGGTCGTCGTCACGATCTCGTCGTCACGCGTGTCGAGCTGCGCCTCCGCCGTGAGCAGCTCGACGCCGTGCGGGCCGAAGCTCCCGAGCTGCGCGCGCACGTCGGGCGGGCCCACCGCGAGATCCCGCGCGAGGATCGTCCCGTCGCCGACGGAGATTCGGTTGTAGGTGAACGAGGTCCCCGCGAGGAGGAAGAAGCTTCGCGCGACCCGCGCGCGCACCTCGAGCGAGGCCGTCGGGTGAAGGCGGGCGTACTCGCCGAGGCGGACATCGCCGGGCAGCGGCGGTGACGCGTTGCCGAGGCCCGTGTACTTCAGGGTCCGTTCGTCCGTGAACGACAGCCGCGCGTCGACGTGGAGGCGCCCCTCGGGCCCGACGCGGGGCACGAGCAGCTCGAGGTAGTCGTCGTGAAATGGCACGACGAGCGAGCCCTCTTGCTCCTTGAACGTCACGAAGGCGGCGGCCTCGAGCCGCCAGCGAAAGGCGGGCTTGCCCTCGGCGAGCTCGGCGACGTCTCCGATGACGCCACCGCCGATGCCGACGTCGCTGTCGCCGCCCGCGATGGGGATGACGTTCACCTCGCGGTTACCGCGCGCGCCTGCCACCGACGCGTGCGCGACGAGCACGCACGCGAGCCCTCCCGCAAACGATGCCCGTATCATGCGCGAGAACATGCGTCTCGCCGCGACGAGCACAAGCCGCGATCATGCGATCGTGCAGGCTCACATCGTCGCTCGACGCTGGCGTCGGGCTCGGCGAAGCTCATGACCGTGGCGCCAGTACACACGAGGGGTGAGACGCCCGCCGAGGCGCGCGCGCGCGTGGGCGCGCTCGCGCGGCGCTTCGGGTGGAACGCGACGTCGTTTCAGGTGCTCGAGCCCGGGTACCGGTACTTCTTCCCCGACGACGACGCCTGCGTCGCCTACGTCGACACGGGGTGGGCGTGGGTCGCCGCCGGCCCGCCCCTCGCCGACGACGCCCGGCTCGCGGCGGTCGCGGCCACGTTCGTCGCGGCGGCCCGCGCCGCCGGACGCCGCGCGTGCTTCTTCGGGACCGAGGAGCGCTTCACGACGCTGGCGCCGCTCGCGCACCTGCTCGTCGGGACGCAAGCGGTTTGGGACCCGGCGCAGTGGAACGAGACGCTCGCGGCCAGCCGCAGCCTGCGCGAACAGCTCCGGCGGGCGCGCGCCAAGGGCGTGCGCGTTCGACCGCTGCCCGTCGATGTTCTCGGCACGGCGACCGGAGACGCGATCGCCGCGCTGGTAGACCGGTGGCATCGCGCGCACGAGCTCGCGCCCCTGGGTTTTCTCGCGCGCGCGGCGCCGCTGCCGTCGCTGCCGGACCATCTGCTGTTCGTCGCCGAGCAGGACGGA
>JBBQJG010000048.1:0-24432 GCA_038325725.1 Polyangia bacterium
ACGCGCCGGCGTTCTCGGTGAGTTCGAAGAGGGGAGACAGGATCGTTGTGAAGACGTCGCCGAGCGTCGTCATCTCCGGCGTCACGGCACCGAACCTCGTCTGCGCCCCGACGATCTCGAACTCCGCCCCCGTGATTTTCGGCCACTGGAGATCAATGACGGAGCGCGTGCGCGCCGCGAGGGCCAGCTCTGACACCGGAAGCGGCGCGAGCTCTTCTTGAATGGCGGCGATTTCCTGGTGGAGCTTGGCCGCCGAGATCGTGACCGGCTTGCCGCCGAGCGCTTCCGCGATGCCGTGGAGGGCCGAGAACCGGGCGCTCGCCTTCCCGCCCTCGAGGTGATGCTGCACGTTGTCGCGCAGGAGGGCATAGACGATCCAACGAACCTCGAACGCGGAACCCGAAGTAGAGAAGGACAGGCTCATGAGGAACACCATACCAGGTTGGTTCTGAGGGCCGACGTGGAGTCGCGAGGGTGACATACTCTCCCGCGAGCCCGAGGCGCCATGTCGGAACCGAACCTCCCGTCGTTGTCGAACCTCCCGTCGTTGTCGAAACTCCCTTCGTTGCTCGAGCGCCGAGAGCGGTACCTCGTGTTTGCCCAGATCGCGAGCGGCGGGGTGGCTTCGGTCCATCTGGGTGTCGCCCGCGGCGCGCTCGGCTTTTCTCGGGTCGTGGCCATCAAGCGGCTCCATCCCGAGCTCGCGCGCAACGAGCGCTTCGTGAACATGTTGCTCGAGGAGGCCCGCCTCGCCGCGCGCGTGCGCCACGTCAACGTCGTCCAGACCCACGACATCATCGAGAGGGACGGCGAGGTGTTCGTCGTCATGGAGTACGTGCGCGGGATTTCCTTGGCTGATCTGATCGACTTGCAGACGGCCGCGGGCGCTCCGGTCCCCGTCCGCTTCATCGCTCCCATCCTGATCGGCGCTCTGCGCGGCCTGCACGCCGCCCACGAATCAACTGATTGGGATGGGCGTGCGTTGGGCCTCGTTCACCGAGACGTGTCACCGCAGAACATCCTGGTCGGGATCGGCGGGATCCCGCGCGTCTTGGACTTTGGCTTCGCGCAGGCGATCGGTCGCGGCGACGTGGACGGAGAAGACGAGTTCAAGGGCAAGCTCGCCTACGCCGCTCCGGAACAGCTGACGGGGGGGCTGGTCACGCGACAGACGGACGTGTTCGCGGCGGGCATCGTCCTGTGGGAGCTCCTCGCGGGCCGCCGCCTTTTCGCCGGCGAGACGGATGCCGCCACCTTCGCGAACGTGCTCCGATGTCCTGTCGACGATCCAGTCGCGCGTCGCTTGGAGCCTGGCGCGGACGAGCAGCTCCGGCCTTACGCGTCCGTCGCCTCGAGGGCGCTGGAACGCGACCCTGATCTCCGCTTCGCGACGGCGCTGGAGATGGCGGCGGCGCTCGAGGCCGCGGGCCCCTTCGCCAGTCAGTCCGAGCTCGGCCACTGGGTCGAGCGTCTCGGCGCAGAACGGCTCGCAAGCGAATATGAGGTCCTGCGCACGGTCGAGAACGAGGTCGCCGCTCAGGCGCACGCGGACGCGGCGGACACGAGCCCCAGGGCTGAGCAAGGCTCTCGAGATGAATCCAGCGGTGCGCGTCCTTCCGCCCACGGGACAGTCCCGCGGCGTTGGGTCTGGGGCGCGGTGCTCGGGATGTGTCTCTCCGCCCTCAGCGCGGCCCTCGTGGTCGCGCGACTCATGAAATGACCCGTGGCGCCGGGGCTCGTGCGTCAGAGGACCGCGCGCCGCCGCGAGCTTGTGCGAGGGACCATCGCCCTGACTGGGGACCGCGTGACCCAATGCAGTTGGTCCTCGATCCGGGCTCGTGTTTTGCGGAGACTACCGAGATGACGTCACCGAAGAGCGCCCTTCGCCTCCTCATTTGCGGACTGTTTGCGGTCGGCTGTGGCTCGGTAAGCCCTTTGCCGGTCGATGCGGGCGCGGACCAGGGTCAATCGGGTTCGGGTGGTGGTGGTGCTGCCGGAGCGGGGGGGTCGACCGGAGCGGGTGGAAACGGCGGTCATGCGGGCGCGGGTGGATCGGGAGGCGCGGGTGGATCGGCGGGGCACGGGGGCGCGGGCGGGGGGCAGGGCGGAGCGGGGGGAGGCAGCGTTTGCAACATGAGTTGCCTCGTCGGGCGCATGTGCTGCGGCGGCGCGTGCGTGAACCCCTCCAACGATCCGATGAACTGCGGGGCCTGCGGAACTCTGTGCGAGGGGGCGAAGACTCTCTGTAGCGGCGGCACCTGCGTGCAGGCGTGCGGCTCGACCGCGGCGCTCTGCGCGGCGGGCTCGTCTTGTTGCGGGAGCGGTTGCTGCGCACCGGGTCAGCTCTGTTGCGAGAGCGAGGGTCCGTTGGCCGGCGGTCCCCCGACGTGTTTCACGCCGACCGCTGACCAAAAGACGTGCCCGCAAGGATGCGCTCCGCTGTGCGTGAGCGATCGCAATCAGAAGAAGAACATCACGCCCGTCGACGGGGCGTCGATTTTGGACAAGGTGGGCCGGCTCCCGATCTCCTCATGGACGTATCTCAAAGAGCCCGCCGAGGTTCGCCACCTGGGCCCGATGGCGCAGGATTTCCGCGCGGCCTTCGGTCTCGGCGACGACGATCGCACCTACTTCGCCGTCGACGCGCAGGGCGTCGCGCTCGCGGCCATCCAGGCATTGAACGAGAAGGTGACGGTTCAGGCCGCGCGCCTCGAGAAGCTCGAGCGCGAAAACCGCGAGCTCGCGCGTCGCCTCGCGAAGTTGCGTCGATAGATCGCTCGTCCTTCGTTTGTTCGCCGCCGCCCGCGGCGTGAGTTCAGTAGCACGCCGGCGCCTGACGGCTCGCGCGCCACGGGCACTTCGAGTCCTCAACGGGACGCCGTCAGCACGTCCTTGATCGCGGTGCGGACCCACTTCTTGACGGGGTCGTGGTGGGTGAGCGCGTGCCAGGTCATGACCAGCTCGAGCGGCGGCTGCGGCACGGGCGTCTCGAGGACCTGGATGTCGAACGGCGCGCGAAACGCTTCGAGCAACTTCCGCGGCGCCACCAGCAACAGGTCGGACTTGGCGAGCACCCAGGCCATGCCCGTGAAGCTGGACGATCCGTAGACGATGCGCCGCTCGGGTCGCGCGCCCTTGGCCGACGCGCCGCGCAGCTTGAAGTCACCTTGCAAGGTGATGAGCGCGTGGTCGGCCGCGAAGTACCGCGCGCGCGTCAGCGGCTGCTTGCCGAGCGTGTGCCCCTTCCGACAGCCGACCGCGAAGTCGTCCTTGAACAGCTTCGTCTGGAAGAAGCCGTCGGGCAGAGCGCGGTAGAAGCCGGCGCACGCGGCGTCGAACCCGCCCGACGCGAGCTCGGCCTTGGGGAGCTGACCGCCGGTGGGCCGCAGCGAAAGCTGAAGGTTCGGCGCCTCCTTGCCGAGCCGCGCGAGCAGCTTGGGCACGAGCAGCAGCTCGACGTAGTCGGTCGTCGCGAGCGTGAAGCGGCCCTCGGCGCGGCTGATGTCGAAGCTCGCCTCACGCGCGCGCGACAGCTTTCTTCCGTCCTCGGCCAGCGCCTCGAAGTCGGCCCGCAGCGCCTTCGCCGCGGCCGTCGCAGCCACGCCCTTCGGCACGCGCACGAAGAGCGGATCGTCGAAATGCGCCCGCAGCCTGGCCAGGGCGTGGCTGACGGCGGACTGCGTGACGCCCAGCTCCTGCGCGGCCTTCGAGACGTTGGCGTGCCGGAAGAGGCTCTCGGCGACGAACACCAGGTTGAGGTCGAGGCGCGGCTTCATCTGGCGGCTGCGCGTCCGTTATGAACAAACATGATGGCCTTCATGAATGTGATGAGCTTTGCAGATGGGCCGCCCGTGCTCAAGATGTGGGCATGAGAAACGGAATCACGCGGCGGACGGTCGTCGGGCTCGCGGGCCTGGCGGCGGCCACCGTCTTTCAGCCCACAGGAGAAAGCAAGATGCAGAAGCGCGCGCTCATCGTCATTTCCAGTCACGCCGAGCTCGGCGGCACCGGCAAGAAGACGGGCTGGTACCTGTCCGAGGTCAGCCATGTCTATTACCCGCTCGTCGCCGCCGGCTTCGCCGTCGACTTCGCGAGCCCGCGTGGCGGCGCCGCGCCCATGGACGAATCGAGCCGAAAGCTCGACGATCCCGAGAACGCCCGCTTCCTCGGCGATCCGGCGCTCGTGGCCCGCGTGGCGGAGACGATCCCGCTCGCCAAGATCGATCCGACGCGCTACGCCCTCGTTCACTTCGCGGGTGGCCACGGCGTCATGTGGGACTTCCCGAGGGACGCCGACGTGCAGCGCGTCGCGGCCGCCATCTACGACGGCGGCGGCATTATCGCGGCCGTGTGCCACGGACCGGCGGCGCTCATCGACGTGCGCCTCAAAGACGGGACCTACCTCGTCGCGAACAAGGACGTCAGCACCTTCACCAACGCGGAGGAGGAGGCCGTGGGTCTCACGAAGGTCGTCCCGTTCGCGCTGCAGTCCGCGCTCGAGGCGCGCGGTGCCCGCGTGCACGCGGCGGCCAACTGGCAGAGCCAGGTGTCGGTCTCGGGACGCCTCATCACGGGGCAGAATCCGCAGTCGGCGAAGGCCCTCGCGAGCCGCCTCGTCGAGGCGGCCGCGAAGTAGCCACGCGCTCGTCGAGCGAGCCTCGTGCCGCTTTCGTGCGAGGATGCCCCGTGGCCGAACGGCGGTGCGGTGGTCTCACGCTTCTGCTGGTGCTCGCGTCCGTCGCGTGCAGCGGCGCGCAAGGCGGCAAGTCTGTCGACCGCGGCCCTGGGTTCGTCCCCGCGGCGGTGACGCCCCCGTTGATTCGGTTGGTGCGGGCGGGAACGGGAACGTGCCCCGGGTGGTGTCCCTCGTATTCAGTCGAGGTCGACGACGATGGCGGCGTCGCGTACGCGGGTGTCATCAAGGTCAAGACGATCGGACCGGCGACCGGCCGCCTGAGCCGCGAGGCCCTTCAGCAGCTGCGGGTCTTGATGGCGAGAGCCACCTTCAAGAAGTTCCCAACCGATCGGTGCGCGTGCGGATGTGTGAAGGACGCGCCGACCGTCAAGCTGACGACGTGGGACAAGGGCCTTCCCAAGACCGTCGCGTACGACAAAGGGTGCGAACGCGCGCCGCACGCCGTTCGAGTTCTGGAAGACGCCGTCGACGATTTGGTGGGAATCGAGCGGTGGATCGGGACGATCCAGCAACGCAGGCTCTGCTTTCAGGAACAGCGCGACTGCAGCGAGTTCGGCACGCCCGAGCCGCCCCCGCCCGCCGAACCCGACGGCGGCCGCTGACCATCACATCGCCGAGCGCGACGCGTCCGCCTTCGAGAACACGAAGGGGTGGTCGACGAGCGCCCACCCGCCGCTCGCCGGCGGACTCACTTTCCAGGTCAGAACGAGGTTCATCAGGCACTGATCGATGGCTGCGTCGTTCAGCGACGTCCGGACGATGCAGGAGGTGCCGACGGCGCCCGTGGGGTCGATCCCGAGGCGGAGGATGACGCGGCCCTCGGTGCCGGGGTGGGTCGCCGCGACGCCCTCGAGGCACGCGCGGACCTCCGACGCGTGGATGAGGAACGTGAGCCGCACGAGCTCCCGATCGTGGTCGCTGGCGCAGGCCGAGCACGACACCTCCGACTCGCAGGTGAGCGAGCCGGGCAGGCGCTGCGAGCCGGCGGGCGGCGGTGAGGGCGCCGCGAGGGGCGTCGCGGGGGCGGGCGGCGCGGCTTGGGTCGCGCAGCCCGCGAGCAGCGCCAGCAGCGCGATCGACGTCAAGGGTCGGTGTGATTTTCTCATCGGAGCCATCGCGCCGAGGAGCATCGGCGGGTTGGCAGCCGGCCTTTATGCGTCAGAGGCTCGCTCGGCCTCGCCCAAGCCGACGGCTGGTTTCTTCGGCGGCGTGCATCGCCGGGGCGCAAGGTGCGACGGGCGGCCCTGAGCGCGTGGTCAGATGGCTGCCATGACGACCAAGGGCGCCCGCACCGGCCTCAAGCAAGTTTTCATCATTTCGATGCTCGCGGCCGTCCCGCTCGCGGCGTGCTCGGGCGGCGCCTCGCCGCCGAGCGGGTCGGGTGCCGCGGGAGCGACGGGCAGCGCCGGCTCGGTGGGCACCGCGGGTAACGCGGGCAGCGCGGGCGTCGCGGGCAGCACGGGCGACGCGGGCAGCACGGGCGTCGCGGGCAGCACGGGCGGCGCCGGGACGGGCGCGAGTGGCGCGACGGGCGCCGCGGGCTCTGGTGGCGGCAGCGCTGGCACCTCGGGCGCCAGCGGCGGTGCGGGCGCCTCGGGCAGCGCCGGGACGGGCGTCGACGGCTCGGCCGACGGCGGTGGCACAACCGACGCGCGGACGCCCTTTTCGGGCACGGCGAAGCTCATGGTCGTCGGCTCGTCGAACGAGCTCGGCACCTGCTGGCGCGCGTTCCTTTGGCAGGAGCTGCGCATGAACGGCATCATGAACTTCGATTTCGTGGGCCAGCAGAACGGCGGTCCCAACTGCGGCGTCACGGCCTGGAACGACACGGAGCTGCAGGCGATGGGCGGCATGATTGTCACGGGCGTGCCCGCGAGCCTCTACGCCGGCTGGTTCAAGGCCAACCGGCCCGACTTCATCCTTCAGCACTTCGGCGGCGCCGACATCCTCGCCGGCAAGCCCGTCGACGGCATCATGAAGTCGTACCAGGTCTTGCTCGATCAGGCGCGCCTCGCGAACCCGAACGTCGTGCTGCTCATCGCGCAGCACACGCCCGAGGGCAAGGCCGGCGACCTCGTCCTCAACGCCGCGATCGCGGCCTGGGGCCCGACGGTGAGCACGGCCCAGTCGCCCGTCGTCGTCGTCGACCTCTACACGGGCATCGTCCCCGCCACCGACGAGTCCGACGGCGTTCACTTGAACGCCTCGGGCTCGATGAAGGTCGCGGATCGCTTCTATATGGCGCTCAAGCCCTTCTTCATACCCTGAGCCGAGGGCGCGAAGCTCAGGGGGCGTGCGGCCTGGTGCAGACGGCAGACCTCACGACCACCTTCAGAACGAACTTGTAAGGCTTCCTTACAAGTTGCGATCTCGCGGTCCTCGTAAAAGGCCGTGGACTCCAGCTCGTCGTGCAGCCCGCCTCCTTGCGGAGCACGTCGTCGATGTTCCTGAAGGCCTGTTCAAACCTGGGCAACCGCGGTCACTCCCGATGGTCATCTTGAAAATCGCGACTGACATCGGCAGGGCGCGCGTGCGCTCGGAGCTCGCGTAGTGGCGCGCCCGCCCCGTCCGCGGCGCGAGCGACGCGAGCAAGAACGCGCGCTGCGAAAGGGCGTTCAGACCACGGAGCGGCTCGCGCGGCAGCTGCCGGGCGCGACGCGGGACACGCCGATCGACGTCGCGACGCCCGCGGTCGCCGAGATCAGGGCGCGCGCGACGCCGTGCCCGCAGTGTGAAGGCGAGCTCGCGCTCGAAGGCGATCGCGCCGAATCGACGCCACGAGGCGTGCTGCGCGAGCTCGCCCTGTCGTGCCGTCGCTGCCACGCGCGTCGCTCGCTCTGGTTCCGTGTGGTGCCCGCCGCCGCGAACTGACCTCGTTCGACGTTTTCCCGATCAGTTCACGTCGTGCCGGCCACTGGGTGGGCATGACGCGCGAACGAATTCTCCTGGGCATCGCGGGCGCGCTGCTCGTCACCGTCGCCGGCTGCGCTGACTCGGAACCTAACGGGGGCGCCGCGGGGAGCGGCGGCGCTGTTTCCGGAACGGCGGGCGTCGACGGCGGCACGATCGGCGTGACGGTCCCGAGCGACGACGGCGGTGCCGGGTTCGGCGGAAGCGCGGGCTTCGGCGGAAGCGCGGGCGCGGCGGCGGGGTCGACCGGAGCGGCGGGAGCGACCGCTCCCGACGCCGGGGCCGACACGGGGACGAGCCGCGATGGAGGGGGAGGCGCCGCCGGCACGAGCGGTCTGGCGGGAGGAACCGGGACGGGCGGCGCGAGCGGCGCGGGAGGCGCACCGGCCTACCCGCCCGAGAACCCCGAGGTCGCGAAGCTCTGCACGCCCACGGTGACCTTCACGAACATGTTCCCCACGACGGCGGGAGGCATGCGGTTCGACGCGGCGGTCCCCGACGCCGTCGCGACGATGCAACAGCACTCGCGCACGATCTGTCGCTTCCTCTTTCGCAAGCCGGAGGAGGTCAAGAAGAACCCGCAGCTCGCGCTCGTGATCGATCAACACGGCGGCGTCGCGCAGACGGTCGCGAACCGCATTCAATTCGACGCGACCTACATCAGCAAGATCGGCGGCAACGCCGCGGCGATCGCGTTCGAGGTGAACGGCGTGCTCGTCCACGAGGACACGCACGTCTGGCAGTACGCGAACGGCGGCGGCGCGCTCGTCGAAGCGATGGCCGACTACGTCCGCTTCCGCTCGGGCTTCGACAGGGTCGCGCGCCGCCACCCCGGCGGCAACTGGTCCGATCCTTACACGACGGGCGGGTTCTTCATCGCGTGGGTCGAGGACAAGTACGACCACGATTGGGGCTACAAGCTCAACATGGGCATGAGGACGCAGGGGTTCAGCTACCCCGCGTTCATCATGCAGACGTTCAACAAGACGGCCGACGCGCTGTGGGCGGAATATCAGACCGACATCTCGAAGTAGAAGGAGCCACGCGAAGCCGGCCGCGGGGTGGATCCCCACGACCGCCCGTGCCTCGCCTCGGGGCGCGTGAGGTCTCGACGTTACTTCGCGCCCATGACGTGCGTGCAGACGGGGATCCAGCCGTTGCTCGCGTTGTCGTTGCAGAAGACCGTGTGTCCGCCCGGCGAGTTGTTGTTCGAGCCGATCATGGCGAAGAGGTGCTGGTCGGCCGTGTAGGTGCCCATGCCGTTCGGCGTGACGTTCGTGACCATGCCCAGCCAGCCGGCCTTCATGACGTTCTTGAACTTGGCGTTCATTTCGCCCGGCCAGGCCGCCTGCTGATCGATGAGGGCGTACTTCGCGTCGTCGGGCGTCGCCGACGGCCGATCGGTCATCCACGCCGCGTTGGGGCAGCCCTCGTCGACGGGGCCGGCCGTGACGATCACGCGACCGAAGTGCACGTACTGGGACATCATCGCCCACGTCTGCGAGCCCCACGAGTAGCCGACGACCCAGACATCAGTCGTTCGAAGCGTGCCGTCCGCGTTGAGGAAGTAGCCCCAGTCGCTGCCGGGATCCATCACGACGCGGTCCTTGAGGAACGCGATGGTCTCATTGAGCATCGCGGCCGCGGGCGCGGGCGCGCCGAACCCGCGGTCAACTCCGTCCCAGAGCGCCCAACGCCTGTATCCGGCCGACTTCGGATCGCTCCCCGAGCAGCCCGTGAGGCTCGTGTTCGTCTTCGGCATGAAGATGTGGAACCCCCACTTCTTCGTGAAGGTGTCGAAGCCGCCGCTGCCAGGCCCGCCGCCGATGCCGCCGAGGAAGAGGACCAGCTTGCCCTGGACCGGCGTCTTGTCGCGGTTGAAATAGAAGGGCTGGCCGTTGAAGTTGCCCTGGGACACGCCGGTGCCCATCACGTTGATGGGTCGGGGCGCGGGCGGATCGCCGCTGCCCGCGGTGCCGGTGGTGCCGGCTGTGCCGCCGGTGGTGCCGGCTGTGCCAGTACCGGTGGTGCCCGCGGTGCCGCCGCTCGAGCCGGCTGTGTCCCCGCTCGTGCCTGCGGTGCCGCCGCTCGTGCCGGCCATGCCCGGATCGCCCGCGCCAGACGTCCCGCTCGAGGAGCCCGCAGTGCCTGGATTCGTCGTGCCGGCGGTGCCGTTCGTGCCAGCGGTTCCACCGGGGTGACCGCCGGAGCCGCCGGTGCCGGGCTCGCCGGAGCTGCACGCGGTCATCACGGAGAGCGACGCGGCGAGGGCGATCAACTGGAAGCGATGAAGCGACATGGCAAGGATGGTATCAGCGGCCGCACCTCCGGGTGTGCGCGGGCAGGGCGCCGGATGAGCGACGCCCGGGCACAGATCTAGCTAGTTTGCGCGCGGAGCCAACGGGCTCGAGCAGTCGAAGAGCAGGTCGGCGTGGGCGCGGCCGCGGGCGTCGACGTCCTCGCGCAGCAGGACATTGCGGGCGCAGTTGACGCCGTAGTCGTAGGTCAGCAACGCGCGCCAGGCGTCTTGCGCGTCGTTCGGCGAGGTCCAGGCGACGTCGGCCACGCAGGTTGCGCCGCGACAGTCCACGCGGTCGACCGCGAACGCGTGCTGCGCCGCGAGCGTGCCGAGATCGGCCTCGAAGCGCGGGGCGGCGGCCTTCGCCCAGGGCGTGCCGGCGGGCTCGGCGTCGTGCGCGGCGAGCGCCGCCTGGAAGCCCGCGCGCTCGGCCGCCGGATCCGACGCGGGGCGCTCCGTCCGCGCCGGAGGAGGCGGGGGGGCCGTCCCGTTGTCGTCGCGGCGCTCGAGCTCGACCACACGGCGCTCGAGCTCGCCAACGCGGCGGATCTGCAGATCCCTGACGAACACCTCGGGGCCTGGGCGCGCCTGATCGACGACGCGCGCCTCTGGTGGCGGGGCGTCGCGCGGCGCGAAACGCGGCAGCACGAAGACGGCCGCCGCGACGCCGACGACCGCTCCCGCCATCCCGATCGCGAGAGCTCCGAGCCGACTCGCCATGACGCCTCCGCTAGTCCGCCACGTAGTAGCCGATGATCGGCGAGCGTCGATCGCCGGCTGTCGTCGGCGGAATCGTCACATAAAGGGAGGCGTAGCCGGACGCGCTGACCCAGAACTTGGCCAGGTCCGCCGCCGGGATCGTGAGCGTCTCGATCGCGGCCTTCGAGCCCGTGCTCGAGAAGATGGCGCCGCAACCGCCGCCGCTGCCGCTCTCCGAGGTGAGGCAGGCCTGCGCCTTGATCGAGCTCGAAACGCTGCCGTCCTTGACCTTCAGGGTCGCCGATCTCCAGGCCGTCTTCTGCCAGTCGTCGTTCTCGGGGATGCCGCATACGACGAACAGCTCACGCGGGCCCACGTTCCCGCCTTGATAGAAGTAGTAGCCCCCGGCCTGTGAGGACCCGCTGTCGTACTGAGCCTGGCAGCCGGCGAATCCTTCGCCCACCCAGTAGGCCTGGCTGCGCAGCGGGTAAGTCAGGGCGGCAGCCGCCACCGCGGTGGCGCCAAAGATCATCAGGGCACGCTTCATGTCGGGGTCCTCCGTCTCCTGGAACACCCCACGGCGGAATTCCGGCAGCGGTTTGATACGAAAGCGAGATGTTGTGGACGCCCGGCCACCCTCAATCCGATAATGGTTTGACGTCAAACTATAATGCGGTAGCTTGGCCGCGAGATGCTGGACATCCTCTCGCGGTCGAACCTCGAGGTCCTCGAGGCCTTTGCGTGGTCGAACGTCCTGTTGGCCTTCGATTTCGACGGGACCCTGGCTCCCATTGTCTCGGACCCGGAAAAGGCGGCGATGCGCCCGAGGACCCGCGCGTTGCTTCAAGATGTCGCGGCCGCCTATCCGGTCGTCGTCCTCTCGGGCCGCTCGCGTCTGGACGTTGTCCGGCGCCTTCGAGGCGTCCCGGCTGAGAACGTCTTGGGGAATCACGGCATCGAGAGTTGGGCCGCCGGGGATCGGTTCGTAGCCCAGGTCAAAGGGTGGCGTCCTGCGCTCGACGCGGTCGCGGCGTCGCTCAAAGGAGTCGTCGTCGAGGACAAGGGGATCGGGCTCGCCGTTCACTATCGCCAGTCACGCGAAAAGAAGAAGGCTCGTGCCGCCATCCTCAAGACCGCGGCGACGCTCCCCGACGCGCGCGTCATCTCCGGCAAGCAAGTCGTCAACGTCGTCCCCGGCGACGCCCCCCACAAGGGGATCGCGCTCGAGCGCGAGCGCGAGCGGCTTGGATGCGACACGGCGATCTATGTCGGCGACGACAAGACAGACGAGGACGTCTTCGAGCTCGAGCAACCGGGCCGCTTGTTGACGATTCGCGTGGGCGAGAAACGAAGCTCGGCCGCCACCTATTTCGTGGCGGACCAGCGGTGCGTCGATGGGTTTCTCCGCGCGCTCGTCGAGATTCGTCGACGCTCGAGCCAGAGCCGGCGGGCCGTTCGATGAGCCGCGCCCGCGCCGGCGCGATCGATGGCGAACCTCCCCATCTCGGGGAGACACTCGAATTCATGCGCGTGATGTGGCAGGTCGATCACGCGCTGCAAAGTCGCTCGAAGCGCATGCAGAGCGAGCTCGGCGTGACGGGACCACAGCGCCTCGTCGTTCGCATCGTCGGCCGATTCCCGAGCATCCCGGCGGGCCACCTTGCAGACCTCTTGCACGTCCATCCGAGCACTCTCACGGGGGTCATCCAGCGACTCGTGAAGCAGGGGCTCTTGCGTCGACGCGCGGACCCGCGTGACGGTCGGCGCGGCTTGTTGAGCCTGACTGACGAAGGGCGCCGTCTCGACATCGATTCGCGGGGCACCGTCGAAGACGCCGTCGGAGATGTCATCCGCCGAACCCCGCGCGAGAAGCTCGTCGCGGCCCGCGAGGTATTGACGGCCGTCGTGGTCGCCCTAAAGCGCGCGGACGGCGCGACGAAGGCTTCGACCGAGTGAAGAAGCATCATTGCGTGCAGTGTCTCGACTCGACTTCGACCTCGACTTCGACTTCGACTTCGACTTCGACTTCGACGGCACCCTCGCGCCCCTCGTCGGCGCTCCGGAAGGACGCACGCATGCGTCGTCGAACCCGGTCTCTCCTCGAACGTCTCTGCGGCCTGTCTCCCTACGCCGTGGTCTCGGGGCGGCGCTGAGCTGACCCCTCGCCATAGAGTATCTTCGGGCGGTGACGACCTTCGATATCTTGGCGGCGCTGTTGACGATCAGCGCCGCCTTCGCCTACGTGAACCACCGGCTCATCCGCCTCCCTCCCGCCGTGGGGCTCATGGCGATGTCGCTCGTCGTCTCGCTCGTGTTGATTGGCGTCGATCGTCTGGGGTGGCTTCACGTGACGGGCATCGCGACCACGATCCTCGAAAGGATCGATCTCGACGATACCTTGCTTCACGGAATGCTCGGCGTCTTGCTCTTCGCGGGCGCGCTGCACATCGACCTGCGCGAGCTGCGGGAGCAGAAGCTGGCGATCGGCGCGCTCGCCGTCGGGGGCACGGTGTTGTCGACGCTCGTCATCGGAGCGGCGACGTTCGTGGTCCTGCCGTGGTTGGGCCTCCGCCTGTCGGTCGGCTACTGCATGCTCTTCGGGGCGCTGATCTCACCGACGGATCCCATTGCCGTGCTGGGCATTCTGAGGACCGCCCGCGTGCCACGCACCATGGAGATCCAGATCGCGGGCGAGTCGCTGTTCAACGACGGCGTGGGCGTCGTCGTGTTCCTCACGATCCTGGGCATCGTATCGGGCGGCGATCAGGTGACGACCAGAGCCGTCGCGACGCTCTTCGTGCGAGAGGCCCTGGGAGGCGTCGTCTTCGGGCTCGTCACCGGCTACCTGACGTTCAGGTTGCTTCGCAGCATCGACCACTACCAGACCGAGCTGCTCCTGACGCTCGCGCTCGTCGTCGGCGGATACGCGCTGGCCGAGCGTCTGCACGTCTCGGCGCCGTTGGGAGCCGTCGTGGCTGGCCTCGTGATCGGAAATCAGGGGCGCGCGCTCGGGATGTCCGACCTCACGCGCGATCACATCGACAAGTTCTGGGCGCTCATCGACGACATCATGAACGCCATCCTGTTCGTGCTCGTGGGCTTCGAGGTCATCAGGTTGGAGATCACGGGCCGCGCCGTCACGGCCGGTGTCGTCATGATCCCCGTCGTCTTGGCGGCGCGGTTCGTGAGCGTCGCGGCGCCGACCTGGGCGCTCGCCCGTGCCGTCGCCTTCGCGCGCGGCACAGTGTGGGTGCTGACCTGGGGCGGTCTGCGCGGCGGCATCTCGGTCGCGCTGGCTCTGTCGGTCCCGCCGGGCCGGCCACATGATCTCATCGTCACGATGACCTACCTCGTCGTCATTTTCTCAATCCTCGTACAGGGGCTCACGCTGGGCCGCGTGGCCAGGCGCTTCAGTGACGACCTCGGGGGCGTGAGCGACCGATAGGGCGCGCGGTCCCCGTGCCGACGTTCCCTTCAGAGATCCGTGCCCACGTTGCCGATCGTGATGCTGGGTCCGAAGAGGAACGACCAGTGGCTGGCCAGTGGTGAGGCAGGATCCTTCGCGTTCAACGGGAAGTCGTCGCGGAGCTCGTAGGCGATCCAGGCGTGCAAGTTCACGGAGGCCTGCGAAGGCTCGCCTCGGTTTCCGATCGGGACGCCGACGCCGAGACCCCCGAGGATCGCGAGCGTTCGCGGAAACCCCGGCGTCGCCGCGAGACCGATCCCCATCGCGCCGAGCTCGAGCCCGACGAGGCCCTCATGACCCTCGCGATCGAGCCATGTGAGGCGCGACAAGGCTCCGAAGTTCAAGGTGAGCACATCGCTCGGCGCCGTCATGCGAAAGAGACCCGTCGGAATCGCGGCGGTGGCGTAGAAGCGAAAGTGGCCCTCGCCCACGACGACTGACCACTGCGCCGCCGGCAAGTTGACGTAGAGCTCGGAGCCTCCGACGTCGTGGGCCTCGTCGACCATGTGCGAGACCCGAACGGTCAGTCGGTCGAAGGGGGCGCGCATGCCGTGGATCCAGAAGACCCGCGGCTGTGTTCCCGCGCGGAGGACCATCCGCTCGCTCAGGTGGGCGTCAGCCCGCGAGCTGTCATCGAGCTTCGTGACGTTCACTTCGACGGTCACGTCTTGCGTCCCGTCCTCAGTCTTGAAACGCTCGCGGTGAATGACGAGCCGACAGCTGTCGCGCTCCGCGAAGGGGATCGAGGTCTTTTCGCCCTGGGCGATCGCGCGCACGCGCCCCGAGCGCCCCGCGCAGAGCAGCTCGAGCAGGGCCGCGGTTCCCGCCGTCGACGTGGCGAGCGACACGGGAACGCTGGCCTCGCGCACGGGGCGCTGCAGCGGCTCAGTGAGGATCGCGAGATCCGTGGCCGCGAACGCCGGCGGAAGCGTGTCGAGACGATATCCGAAGCGAAGCGCCACGAACCCACCGGCGCTCTCCTCGCCCCGCACGCGCGACAAACGCCCCTCCGCGCGGACCAGATACGCACCCTCGACGGGCAACGGCACCAGGTGCGCATGGTCGCCGACGGGCGCGCTGCGCAGCAGGGCGTCGCGGTTGGTCGGGATGAAGGGGATCTTCCCGAACCCTGGCAACTCCAGGATCGCACGTGGCTGGGGCGCGACCGCGACTTGAACGCGGGCCACGGCGACCACCGAGCCGTCCGGCTCGGGCCGCGTCGCCGTCACTGTGACCTGGGCGTCCTCGACGTCTCCGACGCCCAGCTGGAGGTACGTGGCGCCGTCGACGCGCTCGACGCGCTCGATCGCCGCGAGCTCGCCGTTCACGGTCCAGCGCAGCTCGCGCGGTTCGCCACCGCAGCGACCGTCGACCTTGAGAATCATCTTGGTCGCTTCGACCCGGCGGAGCGGGGGGCCCGAGACGATGGCGGCCGCGCAGTGCAGGATGGGGATCGTTCGCGTCGTCGTGCCGTCGAGCGCATCGCCTCGCGCGATGAAGTAGCGAGGCGCGAGTCGGATGCGCAAAGTCAAACTGGTCGCGGCGACGGAGAGAGCTCTTACCAGGATGGCGGCCTCCTCGGGCTCGCAGCGCGCCGGCGCACAATCGACGGCCGCCACGGCTTCAGGGTGAGCCACGGCCAGCCGGCCAACGCCTCCCGTCAGATCCACCGTCGCGGTCGCCGCGAGCAACCGATCGAGCACGATCCGTGCGGGGCGTAGGGGCTCGGGTGCGCGCGCGGGTCCTGGTCCCGCTTGCGCTCCGGTCGTGACTGTCCAGGTGAACGAGGCATCGGGCGCCAGATCCCTGGGCACGGTGAGCCCGCAAGTCTCTCCCTTTCCGTTGGGTCCCGCACTGGGTGCGAGGCATCCGTCTTCGCCGGTCTTGACGCCGCTCCGCCAAATGACGTGCACGCCGGCGAGGCGTGCGCCCTTGATCTCGAGTCGCCCCTGGTCTGCGTAGAGCGTCGTTCCCGCGGCATCGAGCTCGGGTCCAGATTCGGGATGGGCGTCGGCCCTCGCCGCTGGAGCGACCGCCATCGCGACGAGGAGCACGAGGCCTCCCCACACCCCAGGTCGAGGCATGACGGTGCTGGTCATCGCGGCTTCACGGCGCCGCGATCGGCGTTCCGCTTCCTCGCGGCACGACTCAATCCACCCGCAACGGGATCGTGATCGACCGTGATCTGCGCGCCCGTCTTCGCCGCGTCGAACGGCATCGACAAGCAGCGTCTCAGTTTCGAGACTCGGCGTCCGCCTCGACGCGCGCGAGGCTCAGCAGCTCGGACAACGCGAAGGGCTGCGTGTCGCGTCCGGAGAGGACGAGCGCGCCGCCTTGGCCGTAGAGGCGCTTGATGAACGAGAGGAGCAATCCCAGTCCCGAACCGTCGACGAAGCGCAGACGCGAAAGGTCCAGCTCCACCAGAGGCGGGCGGACGCCAAGGAGGGAAGAGACCTCGACGCGCAGAATCGCGATCGTCGCGGAGTCCATTGATCCTTCGAGCGTAACGCGGGTGAGGCCGGGCTCGAGGCTGGTGATGGAAAAGCTCATCGTCTCCTAGAAGTGACGCGAAGAAGTGGCGGGAACGTGGGACTCGACCTGGGGCCGACTTGGGACCGAAGCGTGCGTGTCCGCTGCCTTCCTTCCGTCGTCGGCGCCCGCGGGCCGTGGGATCTCGAACTGGAACGAGCACCCTTTCCCTGGCGTCGACGCGATCCAGATGCGACCTCCGTGCGCCTCGACCACACCCTTGGCGATGTAGAGACCGAGGCCGACGCCACCCGTGTGACGCCGGTCGAGCTTCCAGTGCCGCTCGAACACATGGGGCTGATGCTCCGGGAGAATGCCGGGACCGGTGTCCCTGACCCCGAACGCCACGGCTCCTTCGGCTGCACACGCTGACACCGCGACGGCGCCGCCTTCGGGCGTGAACCTCAGGGCGTTCGCGACGAGGTTCGACAAGACCTGCGTGAGGCGACCTCGATCCGCCCAGACCTTGAGATCGTACGGCGTCACGTCCGGTTCGAGGCGGACGGAGGACTCGGCCGCCACGGGAGCGAAGGTCTCGAGGACGTCGGAGACGATCTGTCCGGCCGAGCACGGCTCGACGAGGACCGACAGCCGGCCGTCGTCGATCGTCGCGGCGTCCAGCAGGCTCTGGATCAGCTTGGACATGTGGTCGCAAGTCACCTGGATCGAGATCGCCGAGCTCTGGACGATGCGGTCCTCGCAGGTTTTCACGATCCAGCCGGCACGCAGGAGGATGGAGGTGAGCGGGCTCCGCAGGTCATGAGCGACGATTCCCAGGAGCTCCTCCCTCGCGTCGAGGGCCTCCGTGGCTCGGCGCGCGCTCGCCTGCTCTCGCCGGTGGATCTCGGCCAACCGTCGCGTGAACAGCGTCGCGAGGAGCGCGCTCAAGGACAGCGCGGCGGCCCCGAGCGCGACGGCGATCCAGACGGCTCTCGCTCCGATCCGTTCGGCCTCTTTCCGCGCGTCGTCTTGCCGGCGCCGCTTCTCGGCCACGAGGCTCTCGATGCCTTGGTCGAGCTCCGCTCGCGCGGGGAGGAGCCGCTCTCGCAGCGTCTTCGCCAGCGTCAGGCGATCTTCGGTGGCCGTCGTCGTTCGCAGGATGTCGTTCAGCAGGCGACCGTAACGGACGGCAGATGCCTCCACGGCGCGCAGGAGGGACCGCTCGGCGGGGCTCGCGCCGTCGTGATCCAGCCGCGCCAGCGTCGCGTGAAGCGACTCCTCTGAGCTCTTCACGCCTTCGAGCGGTCCTCCGCTCAACAGGTATCCGCGGCCACGGGCGACCATGCGTTCCGCCGAGGCCTGAGCTTGCGACGCGTGCTCGAGGTCATCGGCGTACGTGACCAGGATCCGCTCGCGCTCGTCTGCCGAGCGTCGCGCCAGCAGCGCGGACCCGACCACGGCGGCCGCCGTGATCGCCGACACCAGCGCGAACCCGAGCGCCGCGCGCGCGGCGATGCCGTTGGGTCGGTGCATTTGTCTCGCCGTGGCACCCATTCATCATTCGTGCCGGTGACCGTCGGACGCCGTGCGAACGATCGTGAGCAGCGACTTCAGGTCGAAGGGTTTGCGCAGCAGGTGAGCGGCTCCGACGGATCGGCCCAACTCCGTGAGGAGCGGAGACGCGGACATCAGGACGACAGCGAGCTGGCCTTTGTAGGAACTATCATCGAGCCGACGCATCATCGATGGTCCGTCGAGGACCGGCATCTGCACGTCGAGCAGGAGCACGGCTGGCTGGAGCTGGTAGACCTTCTCGAGCCCCTCACGACCGTCGTGGGCCACCTTGACCTCGTGACCCTCGGACGTCAGCGCGTCCGCGATCGCAGAGGCGAGGTCGCGATCGTCGTCGACGACGAGAACTCTAATCGAGCACCACCCGCTTCGTTTCGAGCATGCGCATCCGGGTGACTGTGCACGGAACGTTCCAGGTTGAGTTGCTACGCCGCACCCCGGGGCGGCCGTTAGAAAAGCGAACGCCCGCCGCGCTGCCGGTAAGGAAACGAACGCACGTTGCACGCGCGCCTCGCGGCAGCGACCGCGCCGCGGCGCCGCTGACCGAGAGAACCGCGCGCTCGGAATACGAAGGGGCGCCGCGGCGTTCCGACACGGGAGCAATGGCGTGTCATTTGCGAAGGCGGTGAGGACGATGTCGTGGCGACTCATAGAATGGTCCGTCGTCATGGGCGTGCTCTGCTGGCTCTGCGTGCATGTGTTGACGGATCAACCGCTGCGGGGTTCCCCGCGCGCTCGTCACAAGCTCGCGCGCCGGTCCGAAGCCGCTCCCGCGGCGGCGTCGACGAAGGACGCTCATCGCTCTGAGCCTGGAGGGCGGACGGCGTAGCCGGCTCCCGAACGGAGCGGGCACTTGGTTTGCTACTCAGCAAGGGGAATGCATGTGCTTGAGGCCCGATTCCACTCTCGAGCGGCGGAGGACGATGACTTCGTCATCGTGGGGCGGGTGTTCTGGGTCGACGGGACGCGGAGCGAGAATCCTCTCGTTCTCCCGTCCGCTCCCCTGGCGCGCGAGGACCGCCCGGGCGCGCTCGTGACGAAGCTCCGTTACATCGTGAAGGTCACTGCGGCGGGCTCGTTCGACCGCCTGCGCTCGCTTCGCAGCCGCTTCTGGTCGTTCTCGGACGTGACGACCGAAGTCGAAAAGGGAGGTTCCCCATGATCCGAATCCAAGGCGCTCTGTTGTTGACCGTCATCGTTTTTGGCGCCTGCTCACATCAGCAGAAGGTCGCGACGGTCGTCGCTCCGCCGCCGGCCGTGGCCATGCCTGCCGTCAAGCCCTCCGCGCCCCGACCGGCGTCTCCGATCGCCGAGATCGGCAAGACGAAAGAAGACTCGGCGATCTACTTCGACTTCGACTCGTCGCTGCTCCGGAACGACGCGCGCCCGGTGCTCCAAAAAGTGGGGAGCGAGGCCAAGACGCGCGCGGAGGTTCTCCGAATCGAGGGAAACTGCGACGAGGATGGGACCATCGAGTACAACCTCGCCCTCGGTGAGCAGCGTGCGCGGGCTGCCAAGGAGTACCTCGTGCACCTGGGCGTTCCCGCCGATCGAATCGCCATCGCGAGCTTCGGCTCTCAGCGGCCCAAGTACGGGGGCCACGATTCGGAGGCCCACGCGAAGAACCGCCGCGACGACTTGATGGTGCGCTGAAGAACCGGTATTCATAGCCTTTCCATGCGCAGTCCTCGGTCCGGTGGCCTGTCGGCTCGGCTGGCCCTGGCTTCGCTGGGCACTGCGGTGGCGATCGGTGTCGTGTGCGCGGTGGGCCTGAATTCCCTCGAGCATGCCTCCGCGAGCGGCAGCGAGGCCGTGGCCCAGCAGCTCGCGCTCATCGACGACGCCGCCGCGATGAGCGCTTTTCAGTACCAAAAGGGGCTCGTCGCCGAGTACCTGCTCACCGGGGATCCGGCATGGTTGACGGATCTCGAGAACACCCGTCCGACCTTCGAAGCGTGGCTCGTGGGCATGCACGCGACGGTGGGCGACAAGCCTTCTGGGAAGCTCCTCGACGAGATTCAACACGAATACACCGCCTACGATCAGGCCCGCAGACAATCGATCGTTTTTTACCAATCTGGAAACGTCGACGAGGCGAAGGCCGCGTTGCAGACGAATCACGCGAGGGTTCAGCGTCTCTGGGCCCTCTTTCGTGATTTTGGGCGACTCGCGCGAACCGATGCCGAAGGCACGCTGACCGAGGAACGGAGCAAGGTCTCCCGCCTGGCTCGGGTCCTGGTCGGCACCAGCATCGCGGGGGCGGTTGCCAGTCTGCTCGTCGGCTTTCTGTGGGCACGACGAATCACCAAACCCATTTACGAGCTCGCCGTCCAGGTCGAAACGGCGGCGGAGCGGACGCGGCTCAAGGTCGCTCCTGGTCGGCCGGGGCTCGACGCGCTGGGCGATCAGGTGGCCGCGCTCGTCACCAAGCTGGAAGAGACAGACGCCGATCTCGCAGAGCACCGCCGGCGCCTCGTTCAGGTCGAGAAGCTGTCGGCGATCGGCGAGCTCGCGGCCAAGCTGGCTCACGAGGTCCTCAACCCGATCGCGGGCATGAAAGTGGCCGTACAGGACCTCGCTCGGCAAGGAGCTGACGCGCCCGGTGGCCTGGCCGTCGTCGAGACGGCCAAGGCGCTCAACCGAGAGACCTCTCGGGTGGAGGGCCTCATTCGCCGCCTGGTCAACTTCGCGCGGCCCCTCGCTCCTCGGATCGAGGTCGTCACCATCGAGGCCCTCATCGAAGCGGCCGTCGACGCCGCGCAACCGACCCTGCGCGCTCTGCGCGTCGAGGTCGATCGCTCCTGCGACGCGGACCTGCCTCCGATAGAGGTCGACCCGTCGCTCGTGACCCAGGTCCTCGTCAATCTGCTCACGAACGCGGCTCAGGCGACGACGCCCGGCGGAGGCTCGGTCGAGGTCAAAGCTCGACGCATCGCCGTCCTCGGTCGAGACGAGGTTTCCATCCAGGTCTCGGACCGAGGCTCGGGCATCGCCCAGGACTTCCTTCCCGATCTCTTCAAACCGTTCTTCACGACCAAGCCCGATGGGCACGGGTTAGGCTTGGCCGTGAGCCAAAACATCGTTCTTGAGCACGGCGGCCGAATCTTGGGGGCCAACAGAAGGCTCGAAGACGGTGCCGGCGCCATCTTCGAGGTTCAGCTCCCTCTCTTCCGATGAATTCCCAAGTCCTCATCGTCGACGACGAAGCCCTCATTCGCCAGTCGGTGCAGAACGTCCTCGCGCGCGAGGGGTTCGAAGTCACGGTGGCGGCTTCGGGCGCCGAGGGGTGGCTGCGCTTCAAAGAGGATCTGCCCGACATCGTCCTCCTGGACCTCGTGCTCGGGGACACCGATGGCCTGGACCTCTTGCGCCGCATGCACGCGGAAGCGCCGAACGCCAAGGTCCTGTTGATTTCCGCCCATGGCTCGATCGAGAGCGCCGTGTCGGCGATGAAGTTGGGCGCCTACGACTTCATGAAGAAGCCGTTCGAGCTGGACGAGATGTTGGCCGCCGTTCGGAATGCGGCGCGCACCAACACGCTCGAGCACCGGGTCGCCTATCTGGCCGCGCAGGAGCGGAAGCGAGTGGCGGGCAGCGCGTTCGTACACGCGGCGCCGGTCATGGAACGGCTGCTTCACGAGGTCTCCGTCGTCGCCGCGAGCCCGGTGCCGACCGTCCTGGTCACGGGGGAAAGCGGTACGGGGAAACAGGCGATCGCGCGGATGCTCCACGATCAGTCGATCCGCGCGGGCGGCCCCTTCGTCGAGCTCAATTGCTCGGCCATCCCGGAGAACCTCGTCGAGAGCGAGCTCTTCGGTCATGAACGCGGAGCCTTTTCCGACGCGCGCGACCGCAAGCTGGGCCTGGTCGAGATCGCCGACGGCGGGACCTTGTTCCTCGACGAGGTCGCGGACATGGGCCACGCGGCGCAGGCAAAGCTCCTGACATTTTTGGAGCAGCGAACGTTCAGGAGGCTCGGCGCGACGACCGTACGCCGCGTGGACGCCCGCATCGTCGCCGCGACCAACAAGGACTTGGCGTCGATGGTCGCGGCGCGAACCTTTCGCGACGATCTCTACTATCGGTTGAACGCGATCAGACTCCACCTGCCGCCTCTGCGTGAGCGGCGGCAGGACGTGCGGGCGCTCGCGGAGCACTTCCTCGTCGAGGCGGCCCGCGAGTTCGGCCGCCGCTTCTCGGGGATCGCTCCGGAGGCGCTTGGTCTCCTCGAAAGCTACGCGTGGCCGGGGAACGTCAGAGAGCTCCGCGCCGTCATCAATCGCGCGGCGCTCATGAACGACGACGAGCTCTTGCATGCTGAACACCTGCCCTCGGACATGATCGCCGAAGCGCTCTCAGCGGCCCCGTGGGCTGGCGTTCAGGGGACGGGCGACAACCGAAACGGAATTCCGTCGCTCGAACAAATGGAGCTGGGCCACATTCGCCGCGTGCTCGAGATCTGCGGCGGGAACGTGACCCTCGCGGCGCAACACCTCCGCATCACGCGCCAGACCCTGGCCAAACGGATTGGACGCGCCGAAGACGCGCCTTGACCCTCGGTCGCGGGGCGTCTCGATCGCCGTCGACAGCTGCGCTCGGCCCGCCATCCTGGAGCGGCGAAGAACCACTGCGCCATGAGCTCCGGCCGGCACCAGGCCTCGAAGACGCGCGCGCGCGGCGCGGCGAGGATCTTCCTCACGACCAGGGCGCGCGGCACCGCCACAGTCAACCCCGTCCGGGCGTGGCGCGTAGCCAGCGGTCGAGAGAGGAGAGCTGCTGATCCCAAAAGCCGGTCAGCTTGATCAGGACCGCGCCTGCGTCCCGCAGCGGAGCGGGGTCCATGCGGCACGCGTGCGTGCGCCCTCGCCGCGTGCGGCGCAGCAGGCGCGCCCTCTCGAGGACCCGCACGTGCTGCGAGACGGCCTCCAAGGTCATGTCGAACGGCGCGGCGAGATCACTGATCGTGCATTCCTTGCCGCCGATGCGGGTCAGGATCTCTCGCCGAACGGGATGTGCCAGCGCCCGGAAGACAAGGTCCAGGCTGCGGGACGCCCCTCCGGGGTTTCGCGGCGTCGACCGCTTCGAATGAAGCTCAAGCATGTTCTTGACTGTCTATCGTCGACAGCGGAGACAGTCAAGAACATGCTTGACCATGGGGCGCGAGCCTAGAGCTCGCCGCGCTCGAGGAGGCTCTTGAGGCGTGCGAGATCTTTTCTCGTCGCGCGTCGCATCGCGCTCCTCATGAGCGGCGCGGCCAGCTTGGCGAACCCGCTCGGTTCTCCGCGGTTGCGGAGGGTCATCCTCGTGCCCCCGTCGCCGTGTGGCTCGAAGGTGTAGGTCGTCTCCATCGGGAACGGCCCCTCCGCCGTCCGCATGACCAGCTTGGTCCCCGGGATGAGCTCGACGACCTCGTAGGTGTAGGCGAGTCGTCGACCCAGGAACTGAGCGACGAACGCCATCCGCGAGCCGACGGCGACGGGCGGCGGCGTCTTCCACTCGATCGCCTTGATGTTCACGTACCACTCGGGTGCGTTGGTGGGGTCCGCGGCGTAGGCCGCCACCACCGCCGGCGGGCGCTGAATCGCGATCTCGGTCAGGACATCGACGGCCATGGTCTCCTCACGAGGTCGCGCTGCGCCCACCGAAGCCTACCGACTGGCTCATTGCGGGCAAGACACCGGCTTGGAGAGATCGTAGGCGGTTCCGGTCAAGCAGTAGGGATAGTTGGCGCCGACGGCGAGCGGATGAGGCTGCCAGTATAGACAGTCGTTGCACTTGTCGAGGGGCAGGCGAATCGCGCTCACGACCCGATTCGTTGCGATATCGAGCCCCGTGTTGGGGGCGATGACGCCGGCATTGCGGCTCCAAGTAGGTTCACCAACGGTGCAGGCATTGTCTCTGTCTCGATCGATGTATATGGCGATGCTGGCGTAATCCGTCACCGCCTTCGGAAGGAAGAATGTGAAGGTTCCACCTGATATCGGCGCTTCGGCGACGCCGATATCGCCATCGGATGACGTGACAAGCGCGCGAGCCACCGCGCCATCGTAGGGTTGGAACCCCTCGGCGACAATCTGGAGATCGAACCATCGACTGGCTGGATTCCGGGTGCTCGATTCCAACACCGCAACACACGCGCCCGGGCGGGCGTCCGGAGGGAGCGCATCGGGTGATGCGTCCCCGGTCACGCTCATGCCGCCGTCGGTCGACGCCCAGCAGCCGCCGTGGCACACGAGCGCACCTTGCCGTTGGCCTTCGCCGCAGGCACAGCAGCCACACCCCGAGCCGCACGCCTGGCCGCACATCGGCGGCGCGCCGCAG
>JBBQJG010000049.1:0-24373 GCA_038325725.1 Polyangia bacterium
ACGCCTCGCGCAGGAGCTCGACGCGGTCAAGCTCGTGGGCTGATGGCGACGGCGTCGCGTCGTCAAGGCGCCGGGGGCGGTCGACGCCGAGCGCTCTGGCTCTTCGTCTGTTTCTTCGTGCTCACCCTGAGCGGGGTGCACGCCACGGGCGCGCGCGCCGACGAGTCGCTCTTCGCGCCGCCGAGGCCCCGCGACTCGACGCTGGTGTCCGGTGACGTCCGCCCGTTCTTCAACTTGCTCGGTCCGGGCTGGGGCGCCATCAGCGACCTCTACATCGAGCACGCCTTCGCGCGCGCCCCGTTCAAGGTCGTCGCGATGGTGGCACCCCTCGCGCTCGCCGCCGGCCCCGGGCGCACGGGGCTCATCTCCCACGCGCGGCTCGGCGGCGCCTTCGTCACCGACTTCTTAGAGCTGGGACTGTCAGCGGGCGGGCGGTACCAACGTTTTGGTTCGGGTGGCTACTCGCTCGGCGCACGCCTCAGGCTCGGGGCGCAGGACGGTCTCAACTTCACGACCGACCTGACGTATTCGATCGTCCGCAACTACTACACCGGCGACGTGGTCGTCCCGTTCTCGAGCCTCATCTCCGCGCTCGAGGTCCCCGTACGAACCGACCTCGCGATCGTCTGGGAGGGCGGCTTCAGCTTCGATGCGTGGTTCTTCACGACGCTCGGCCTCCTGCACCACCTGGGACCACGCGGCGCCGTAGGAACGTGGTCGGTGCGCGCTGGGTTGGGCATCGCCTGGGTCCTCGATCGATTTCCCTGCCAATACGCCGATCCGACACCGTGCGAAGGCGTCGCGTGGGCGACGGGGCCGACCGTGTCTTTCGGTCTGCAACGTCGCTTCTGAACCGCCACCGCGTCACCGCGTCACGTATGCGACGCGCATTTCGCGCAGAAAACAGTCACGCATCGTCGGTGAGCCGTGGAAAAATGCCGCTCATGACGCGTCCAATCTCCAAGCTCACCCGCCCCCTCACACTCCTCTTCCTCGTCTTTGCCGCCGGCTGCGCCTCGATGCTCGCGGGCATGGCCAAGATGGCCTCCCCCGCGGGACAGAAGACGACCACCCTCTCCGACGTCGTGGCCACCGGCGCCATCGAGAGCAACCTGGCTCCCAAGGAGCTGGGGACGATCTCGCAATCTGTCTTTAGCGGCTGGCAGTCGGGCGGCGATCTGCTGTTCCTGATGTTTTCGAAAAAAAGCGGGCCCGGCTTTTACCAGATCGACGGGACGGTGACCGTCGACGGGAAGCCCGTCGCGTACGAGTCGCTCGCGAACTACAGCGTCGCCTCGGGACCGAATCCGGCGCCCCGCAAGGTCGAGATCACGACGACCAGCGGCGAAAAGGCGAGCTTCGTCATCGAGCCGAACAAGAACAAGCTCAAGGTCGTCTCGATCAACGGCCAGAAGGCCAAGGCGTCACTCGACCTCACGAAGGACATCACGATCGAGCTCGACGCGCCGCAGGTGCCCGAAGGGACGATGCTGAAGGTGAGCCTGGCCATCAACCAGATTGGCGTGAAGAGCTTCTATGACGTCTGTTACGTGCGGTATCAGCCCAAGCTGACGATCCCGGCCGGCGCCTTCCGCAACATCAACATCAAGCCGGGCGCGAACCTGCTCTTCAGCTACGACAATTCCTTCCTGACCGTCGCCGCCGAGAGCGCCCAGACCGCGACGAGCACGGGGCCGCTCACGTCGTTGCGTTACACGAGCGCCTACAGCGACGGCATGTTCGTCACCGTCGCCACGCCGCCGGCGCTGAATCCGGGGCTCTCCGTCAAGGGCACGACGGCCGACATGAACTACGAGGTCTTCAAGCCCGGCGCGTTCCTGAGCCGGCCGGCCGAACAGATCAAGACCTTCGGCGTCGTGTCGTTGGCGATTCGCGGCACCACGTATCATCAATCGGTCGAGACGAGCACCTCGTCGAACACGCTCGTCATGGGCGGCATCGCCAACACGACGACGACGACGACCACGAAGACCACGACGCTGGAGTTCCCCAAGCAATCGGACGCGACGTGGGACGCCCTCCTCGAGGATCTGTACCCCGCGTTCACGGCGGTCTTGAAGTCCGAGCTCGGCGCCCAGGAGGTGCCCGTGGACAAGATCACCGGCACCGACGCGTACACGCAGACCGTGGCGTTCGCCAAGGATGACTCGAACACGACGGTCGAGTTCGCCCGCTCCTTCCGCAAGACGAAGGTGCTCTCCGCGTTCATGCCGGTCAGCGAGGGCTACGGCGCCAACGGCGTCAATGAACGAATCATGAACGAGGCGGGCGCCGACGCGCTCGTGACGCTCACGCTGGATCTCGAGATCTCGGCCTCGGCGAAGGACGACAAGATCCTCATGACGCCGAAGCTCGGCTACGAGATCGTCGGCAAGGCCAACGGCAGCAACACGAGCACGAAGTACTTCGCCGGAACGGTCGCCAGCACGAAGGGTGTCTCGTTCAAGAAGGACATCACCCTCGCGCAACTGCAGGCCATCGTGCGCAAGTCGGACCTCATGACCGTCTTCGGCAAGGCCGTGAAGGAGATCAAGGCCAAGGAGAAGGACAACGGCGACTACGTCGTGGTCTGGAATCTCCAGAAGTAGGCGCGTCAGCGCGCGACGCTACGTCAGCAGGTCGGGAATCCCCGTCGTAACCAGGCCCTGATCCTTGCCGAAGGACGTCGCCGTCCCGCCCATCAACGTGAGCAAGGTGAACGGCACCTTGCTCACGTTGTCTTTCAAGAGGCGCAGGTGCTGGTCGCCCTTGAGCGCGCCGCCCGCTTTTCCCACGACCAAGATCGGGTAGTCGGTGCCCCCGTGATTGATGGACTCGCCCACGCATGACGTGACATAGACCGCGGAGTTGTCGAGCAGGGTGCCGGCGCCGTCGGGCGTGTTCTTCATGCGCACGAGCGTGTCCGAAAGATTCGACATGGCGTAGACGACGCCCGTCTTGAAGCCCTCGGTGGCGTAGTCCAGTCCCTTGGGGCTCTTGCGGTGGCCGTAGTCCTCGTGGAACGTCACTTTGTCGAGGCCCGCATCGTCGTACGGCGCGTGACAGGCCGCGCAGCTGAACATGTACGTGAAGATGCGGCTCAGGTCGCAGGCCATGGCGAACACGAGCAGATCGGAGAACGCCTGGCCGCGTTTGCGCGTGATGGCGCCGTCGGCGCCGCGGTTCGGGTACGCCTGATCGGGATCGACGGGCGCGCCGCAGGTCTTCGGCGTCGGCATCTGCATGATCTGCGTCTCGAGCTCGGCCACGCCGGCGAGGTGACGGTCGAGGCGATCTTGATCGTCCTTGCCCAGCCGCGCGCGCAACGTCTTGGCGTCGTCCGACACGGCGTCGAGGACACGCTTGCGCCGCGCGAGCGACGGATCGACCGCGGTGGCCTTCATCTGCGCCGTGCCCGAGAGCTGCAACAGCTTCTTGAAGAGCGCGGCGGGGCTGTACTCGGGCGGGTTCGAGGCGTTGGGTCCGCTGAACGACACCCGCAGGTCGAGCCCGCCCGCGCCCGAGATGTTCGACAGGCCCACATGGATGCCGGTCGGAAACAGCGTCCCCTTGCCCAGGATGGGCGCGAGCAGCTGATCGATCGACGGCAGCATCACGTCCTGCGCCGACTGCCCGCCCGTGAGGGCCGCCGCGGGCATCGACTTGTGCGCCGCAATGTTAGGCAGCTTGATCTCGAGGCCCGTGACGACGGAAAGCCAGGGCTTGATCTCGGCGAGCGGCGCGAGCGCGGGGCTCAGCGTCCACGCGCCGCCGGCGCCCACCTGCGTGGGGATCCAGTGCGCCGGCAGGATGCCGTTGCCGAAGAACCAGGTGCCGAAGCGCAGCGGCAGCGGCGCGCCGCTCGCGTAGGCCGTGCCGTTGCCGTCGAGCATGGCCGCCAAACGGGGCAGCGACAGCGTCACGGCCGCGCCCCCCGTGAGGAGGCCGCGAAGAACGGTTCGTCGTGGAAGCGCGCGTGCCATCGATGGTTCTCCTATTGCGCCGCGACTTGAACGAAACGAAACGCGTCGCTCGACACGACGTCGACGAGCAGCTGATCGGCGCGACGCCCCGAGGCGCTAAAGCGCGTCGCGAGCAACGTGAGCACGGGCGCGTCGATGGGCAGGGGCGTCCGTCCCTGCGCCGCCGTGTAGAGGTTGCGCACGACGCACGCCCCGGCGTTGGCGTGATTGCGCAGCAGCGAGCCCAGCTCGGCCGCGTTCGCGAAGGCGACGCCGTCGAGCAGGCCGCTCGCGTCGATCGTCGCGCCCTTGTCGGTCAGGCGGTAGGCGCCCACGCTGTCGAAGTTCTCGAGGCCGAGCCCCACGGGATCCATGAGGCCGTGGCAAGCGGCGCAGGTGGCGTTCTGGCGATGCGCCTCGAGCTGTTGCCGCAGCGGCGCGTTCGCGTTGGTGGTGACGTCGAGGTTCGTGTTGACGCCGGGCGGGGGCGGCGGCACCGTCCGGCACAGCAGCGTCTCCATGACGAACTTCCCGCGCGTCGTCGGGGACGTGCGTTGCGGCAGCGCATAGGCGGCGAGCAGCGCGCCGCTGCCCAACACGCCCTGGCGCGGCGAGCCCGCGGGCAAATCGATGCGACGAAATCCGTCGACGGGCACGACGGGCAAGCCGTAGAGCTTGGCGAGCTCGTTGTTCACGAACGTGGTCTTCTGGTCGTACAGCGACAGGAAATCGCTCTTGCCGTCGAAGGCGACGTCGTCGATGCGCAGCAGCAGCTCTTGGTGCATGGCCTCGCGCAGCGTGTCCGTCCAGGCGGGGAACAGCTTGGGATCCTTGATGGCCTCGGCCAGGTGATCCATGCCGTACAGATCGTCGACGAACGTCGAGAGCGCCTGGTGCGCCTTGGGCGACGAGATCATGCGCTGCGCCTGCGCGCGCACGCCGTCGGGCGTCGCGAGCGCGCCGTTCGCGGCCGCGTCGAGGAGCGCGTCGTCGGGCACGGTGGCCCACAACATGGCGGCCAGGCGCGAGGCCATCTCGAAGCCCGTGTACTTGGTGCGGCCGCCGTCGGCGGCGCTGGGCGCGCCCAGCTCGACGCGGTAGAGGAAGCTCGGCGATTGCGGGATGGCCGACACGGCTTCGCGCAGGCCCGCGACGAGATCGCCGTTGGGCTCGGCGGCCGTGGCCGTCGCGAGGGCCAGGTAGCGCGTCGTCTCGACGTCGGTGAGGGGACGCCGAAAAGCGCGGCGTCCGAAGGCGTTGATGGCGCGCGTGGCACACGCCGTGTCGGTGGCGTTCGCGGGCAGGCACGCCAGGACCTTGGCCGCGCGCGCGGCCGAGGCGAAGGCGACGGCCGCGGCGCCGTCGACGGCCGTCTCGTAGCGCGCGATGCCGAGCGGCGAGACCGAGACGATCGACGCCGCGATCGAGCGGAATCCGTCGACCTCGTGGTCGGGCTCGAGCTCGGAGACGGGCACGTCGGTGCCCAGCAGATCGTGGAGGCTGTTCGTGAACTCGGGGATCGTCAGCTTGTGGAGCGTCGCCGTGGGCTGCACCAGGGGCGCGCCGCCGTCGGACGTCGTCGTCATCGTCGTGGTTGCCGGAGGCGTCGCCGAATCACCAGCGGCGCCCCCAGACGTCGATCCCGCGCCCCCGGCCGCGCCCGAGCTCGCGCCCGCACCCGGCCGCGAGACCGTGCCCACGCACCCGAGGGCGAACAGAAAGCCGTACAGACACGTCGCGCACGCGACGAGCACGTTCGTCGACCGTCCGGGCACGCCTCGGATCCTGGCGGGTGTCGTCTCGATCAACCCTCACCTCCAGCGGTCCGCCGAGCGGACGTCGCCACGCAGTCAACGATCCTCAGGGTACAGCAGCGAACCATGGTTGAGCCAGCGCCTCCGGATCCAATGAGACGCCGCAGCGCCCGGAGCCAGGCAGCTTGTCGGTAAACCACGGCATCATGAAGCGACGCCTCGACTGCGACATCGGTGTCCTGATCCCGTGGGAGGGTCCCCAAGACCCCGAAGGACTCTGGACTGCGCGACGGTATGCTCATTGCTAAGCATCATCGGCATGATGACTCCTCCGAACCGACGTGCCCTCCTCATGGGTTCGCTGTTGCTCTTGGCGAATGGCGCCTCCTGCGGTGAGGCCAAGCCGCTCGACGACGCCGGGACCCACGGAAACTCCGCGGACTCGGCCGCGGCGAACAAGTGCGGCGTGCGCAACTATTCGTCGTCCGCCGGGGTCACCGTCCTCGGCCCCGACAACGTCCTGCCGTACGAGGGACCCGCGATCGTCGAGCGAAGCGTCCCGAACGACCTGATCCTCGCCTTTACGCCCACCGGCGCCGCGACGCCCGCGCACGCGCGCCTCTTCAGCCTCCCTCCGAAGTTTTCCTCACTGCCCGTGGGCGCGAAGGTCTGGATCGCCAAGAGCGCCGATCCTCCCTTCCTCTCGTTTGGGCCGGCGCTACCAGCCTGGTTCACGCTGCGCGACAAGAAGGACGGACATTTCTTCATGGCGTCGGGGGCGGATGCGGCCGCCGCGCTCTACGCGCCCTTCACGTTCGACAACAAGAAGGCGACCTGCACGGGCCCCTTTGACGACCAATGCGCGAGCGGCACGGCGACCTACTCGAGCGTCGACGTCCACGGCGACTCGACCGTCGCGATCGAAGACGGTCACACGGGGACGGTCCCAGCGGGCGGCGTCGCCTACGACGTCAACATCGTGTCGAAGACCGTCGCGAACCCGATCGTCCGGTGCGGCGACTACTTCGGGCCCGATGAGAGGTTCGGCGTCGACATCAAGGCCAAGGACCCCGCGTCCCTCGTCGCGACGCTGGAGATGGGTCCGCCGATCGCGTGCGCGCTCGACAACGCCGAGCAGAAGGACGTCACGTTCACCTTCTTCGACGGCTCCGTGAACTACGACGACAAGATCGTCTACACCAAGCGCTGCCCCACCGATGGCGACGATTGCTTCTTGTTCAACCTCACGCTCCCGGACGCGAACGGCGCCCCCTCCGTCGTGCAGATCCTCGCGTCACCTGGGCTCTTCCCCGAGCCCCCCGCGGGTCAGGAGCTCTGGCTCACGAACTCCGATGCCGCGACGGCGCTCAGAGGCCCGAACCACGGCCCGCTGCTCCTCGTGCAAGTGAAGGCGGCGGTGCCCTTCGACGCGGCGACAAAAACGGAGGTCGCGAGCGTGGTCGGGTTCGCCGTCGACACGCGCGACCGTTGCCGTTACTCCGACAATAGCTCCCAGACAAGACTCTGGGACGTCACGCTCGCGACGACGACGCCCGTCGTCGTCAGGCCCTACGGGCATTCCACCGCGACCATCGGCGGCAGAGACTTCGACGCCTGGATGTGGGAGGACAGCGGGCGGGTCGGCCTCACCCTGGCGGCGCACTGACCCTGTCTCTGGCCGCGCAGGGGCGTGCGGAGATCGACCGAGGGCCGACCCGTCTCGGTCGCGTCCCGCTTCGCGCCGCCTGACAAAAATGAACGTCAGAGCAGCGGTGACAGCAGGCGCGCCATCGCCTCGCCGAGGCGGCGGCCGAGCTTCTGCTTTCCCGTCGCGGCGACGAGCGGGCGGCTCGCGGTCTGGTCGACCTCGAAGGCGGCCGCGAGGCGCGCCGCGAACGTCGCATCGTAGAACAGCGCCGCGAGCTCGAAGTTCAGTCGGAAGCTGCGCGTGTCGAGGTTCGCCGTGCCGACGATCGCGAGGTCGTCGTCGGCGACGAGCGTCTTGGCGTGAATGAAGCGCGGCAAGTACTCGAACACCTTGACGCCGCTCGCGAGCAACTCGGGCACGTAACTGCGCGCCGCTAAGTCGATGAGGCGGCTGTCACCGCGGATCGGAATGATGAGACGCACGTCGACGCCCCGCATGGCCGCCGTGCACAGCGCCGTCACGAAGGCCTCGCCGGGCACGAAGTACGGCGTCGTGAGCCACAGCCGCCGTTCGGCGCGCGTCACGACGGTGAAGTAGGTGTCATGAATCGGCAGGATCGCGCGGTCCGGCCCCGAGGCGACCACCTGCACGACGTGCGCGCCTGCGCCCGTCGGCGGCGGGAAGAGCTCGGGCGTCTGCGTGGGCAGCTCCGTCGTCGCGAAGAGCCAGTCCTCGAGGAAGAGCCGCTGCATGGGCAGCGCCGCCGCGCCCTCGATGCGCACGTGCGTGTCGCGCCAGTAGGCGTCGCCGAACTCGGCCGAGTGTTTGTCGCTGATGTTTATGCCGCCCGTGAACGCGACGCGCCCGTCGCAGACGACGATCTTGCGGTGGCTGCGAAAGTCGACGCGGCGGGTCCGGATCCAGCGAATCGACACTGGGTTGAACCAGGCCACCCGCACGCCCGCGTCGCGCAGCGGCCGCAGGAAGCGCCGCGAAAGGCGGGACGAGCCCGCGCCGTCGACAATGAGGCGCACGAGCACGCCCGCGCGTGCTTTCTCGATGAGCAAGTCGCGCAGGCGCGTGCCGATCTTGTCGGGCTCGAAGATGTAGTACTCGAGGTGGACGTGGTGGCGCGCCGCTCGGATCGCCGCGAAGATCGCGTCGTAGGTCGACGCGCCGTCGAGGTAGAGCTCGATCGCCTCGGCGTGCAGCGGCGGCGCCTCGCCCTGCGCGATCGGCACGCGCGCGATCTGGACGTCCGCGGCGTGCGCCGAATTGAGCGACGCCATCGCCGAGACGGCGTCGGCGACGAGGCGGCGCGCGACTTGGCGCTTGAGCCGCTTGCGCTCGAGCCGCAGCGGGCCGATCACGCGGTAGATGAACCACCCCACGCCCGGCATCAGCACGAGCACGAGCAGCCACGCGATCGTCGCGGCGGGGGAGCGCCGCTGTAGCACCATCACGATCGCCGCGATCACCCCCCAAACTGTGGCGAGCGCGGCGAGGAGCGGCCCGATGTGTTGCAGGTGCAAACCCACGACGCTCCAGATACCACGGGCGGCCCCCCGGCCGCTCCCTCGCGGATTGATCATCTATAAAGGCGGCTCACTGCGGGCCGGACAGGGCCGCGTCGAGCCAATCGTCGAGCTCGTGCCACGTAGAGGGCGAGAGGCCGCCGCGGTGGCCGCCGCCGGAGATCGTGATGAATCGCTTCGGTTCGTGGAGGTTCGGTCGGTCGAGCCGCGCTACGCCGGCCACAGCTGTTCGCCGCCGTCGACGCGCAACACCTGGCCCGTCACGTAGCCGCCGCCGTCACCCGCGAGAAATTCCACGACGCGCGCGATGTCCTCGGGCAAGCCGTAGCGAACCAGCGTGCCGCTCTTGACGTTGCGGGCCTCGTCGAGCTTCCGCGTCGCGAGAAAGCGCGGCGTGAGGACCTGTCCGGGCGCGATGACGTTGGCGCACACGTCGTAAGGACGCAGCAGCGCCGCGAGACACCGCGTGTACTCGTGCACGGCCGCCTTGGCCGTGCAGTAGATGGCCTCGGTGGCGCGGCCCGCGAGCCCCGCGACGCTGCCGATGTTGATGATGCGTCCGCTCCGCCGCGCCATCATGCCCGGCGCGACGGCGCGGCACGGGAGGATGCAGGCGAGGAGGTTGCGATCGAGCACCGCGTGCAGATCCTCGAGCGAGATGTTAACGGCATCGTTTCCCTCGGGCTTGCCGCCGTTCGCGCCCGCCGTGCCAGCGGAGCCGATGTCGCCGCCGACGCAATTCACGAGGATGTCGATCCGGCCCAGGTCGCGCTGGATCTCCTCCGTCAGCAAGGCGACGCGCGTGCCGTCGGTGAGATCGCCGTGCACGGCCGAGACCTCGGCGCCCGTCTCGGCGGCGATGAGGCGGGCGACGCTGTCGAGAGATTCCGCCTCGCCGAACGCGCGCGACGACGTGGGCGTCGTCCCGTGCACGACGACGCGCGCGCCGCGCGACGCGAGGTGCCCGGCGATGGCGCGCCCCAAGCCGCGCGACGAGCCCGTGACCCAGGCGACCCGTCCCTGCAACGCACGATCAGTCATGCACGCTGACGTACCGTGGAGGCGACGGTGACGTCAACGCTGGTCGCCGCGAACTTTTCGGGGGGGACCTGCCTGATCTCGACGAGCCGGCGGTACTGAACGAAACCGGTCTGGTTTAGGCCATTTGTGCACTTCTTCGGGTCGCGGAGCGCGCGATTGCGAATTCACCAAACAGAGCCCAATTGAATCCTTGAGCCGCATTTCACGGGCGGCCATCAGAGACGTGTGAAGCCCCGCGAGCGAGTCGCTCCGGGTTCCATCTGTGAGTTCACCCAGACCCAGGGGAGACTTATGCGCGCAGCTCTTGGACCGTCGATGTGTCGGGCGGTTTTCTTCATTTTGCTGTCGTCAGGTTGCGCCGTCAGTGAAGGCGTCGACTTCGACGCGCTCCCCGTGCTGACGCCCAACCCGGGCGCGGGCGCCGGCAGCACTGGGACTGGCGGGCCCGCTGGCGCGACCGGACAGGCGAGCACGACCGGACAGGCGAGCACGACCGGACAGGCCGGAACGACGGGCCAAGCCGGCGTGACCGGCGGCCAGGCCGGCACGACAGGCGCGAAAGACGCTGGTGCGGGCAGCGGCGCGGGTGGCAATCGTGCCGACGGCGGCGCGACGGACGGCGGCGCCGCGCCGACGTTCACCGAGCTTTACACGAGCTATTTCAACAACCCGGCCTACGCGTCCAACTGCACGGGCGCGCCCTGCCACAATCCAGGCACGCAAAAGAGCCTGGATTTCTCGACGCAAGCGAAGGGGTACGCAACGGCGTTCGCGAAGGTCAAGGTCCGCGCCCCCGCGTCGTCGAAGCTCTACACGGTGATCCAATCGGGCTCGATGCCGCAGGGGCGGCCCAAGTGGTCCGCCGCGGATCTCGCGAAGGTCGCCGCGTGGATCAACGCCGGCGCGCTCAACAACTGACGACGCGGCCAACGCGCCGAATGACGATCGCGACACGCGCGGAGGGCCAGAGCGGCCCTCGGCGGGTGTCCGTGACGGCCAAGGCCGGCTACGCGGCCTTCGTGACCTCGGTCTGCGCGTACTTCTCGAGCTTGCGTCCGTCCGCATAGAAGGCGCGGATGCCCTCGCTCAGCTTCTCGACGGCCATCTGATCCTGATTGTGCTCGAAGCGGTAGGTCTTCTCGTCGAGCGTCACGCGCGGGATGTCCTTGGCCTTCGCGGCGGCGACGACGAGCTTGGGCTCGAGCGTCCCCTCTTTTTCGCGCAACTGCGCCAGCAGGTCGGGGCTGATCGTGAGCAGGTCGCAGCCGGCGAGGTCGACGATCTGGTCGAGCTTGCGGAAGCTCGCGCCCATGACCTGGGTCTTGTAATCGTACTTCTTGTAGTACTCGTAGATGCGCCGCACGCTCGCGACGCCCGGATCCGCCTCACGCGTCGGCTCTTGACCGGTCGACTTCTTGTACCAGTCGTAGATGCGCCCGACAAAAGGCGAGATCAACGTGACCTTGGCCTCGGCGCACGCGACGGCCTGCGCGAAGCTGAAGAGCAGCGTGAGGTTGCAGTGGATGCCCTCCTTCTCGAGCTGCTCGGCCGC
Source organism: Polyangia bacterium (assembly GCA_038325725.1). Classification (GTDB taxonomy): domain Bacteria; phylum Myxococcota_A; class Polyangia; order Fen-1088; family Fen-1088; genus DASZFV01. The sequence goes on from JBBQJG010000049.1 coordinate 11,493, forward strand.
CTTGATGCCCTCCCACGTGCTCCCGAGCTTGATGAGAATCCGCTCGCGCGCGATGCCCGCGTCGGCGTACAGCGCGATGAGCTGCCGCGCCTTGTCGATGCTCCCCGGCGTATCAAACGAATAGCTCGCGTCGACCTCCGTCGAGACGCGGCCCGGGATGATCTTGAGGATCTCGCAGCCGAAGTTCACGGCCATCTTGTCCATGAAGAGCGCCGTCTGCGCGCTGCCTTGAGCCTTGCCACTCGCGAAGCGAAGCGCCTCTTCGACGAGCGGGCGGTACTCCTTCTGCTGGGCCGCCTTGAAGAGCAGCGAAGGGTTGGTCGTCGCGTCCTGCGGCTTGTACTGCGCGATCGCGGCGATGTCGCCCGTGTCGGAGACGACGGTGGTGAGCTGCTTCAGGGATTCGAGCTGAGACGCCATGTGTCCTCGGTTGTTCGGGTGAGGCCTCATCCTACGCCGGTCGGGCGCGAAATTCCCGGGCTCGATCTCCGAGCCCCGCGCGACGCGCCGTTACCAATAGATCGTCGTCAACGACGGCACCGAGGGATCCGACCCGGGCTTGCCGAAAGGACCGCCTCGGGTGTTCTCACCCCACGGAGGCTCTCATGATGAACGGCTCGACCACCACGCGATGGACTCGGTTTGCCCCCCTGCTGGTTCCCTCGATGGCGGCCCTCGCGCTCGCGGGGTGCGCCTTGCCCGAAGGCGATGCCAACCCCGTCGAGGAGGTGCAAGCGCCGATCATCGCGGGCTCGACCGACACGTCGGCGCACCCTCAAGAGGCGCTGCGCACCGTTCAGCTCTTCTTCAACGGCGCCTCGTCGGGCGCCTGCTCCGGCATCATCATGCGCCCCAACGTCGTGCTCACCGCCGCGCACTGCGTGACGACCAACGAACGGCCGGACGGTCCCAAGCGTGACGCCTCCAAGGTCGCCGTGTGGCTCCAGTACCCCACCCTCGCCGCGCACGGGACCGAGATCGTCATGGCCTCGACGCCGAAGACAGACGCCGCGTTGGTCTTCTTCGATTTCGACGTCACGGGGAACTGGGAAAACTTCACGGCGTTCGACCCGTACTACGAGACCGACTACACGAACCTGAATTTGACGGTGATGGGCTACGGCCTCGACGGCTCGAACGCCAACAGCGGGGTCTTGCGCCAGGGCACGATCAAGGTCCTCGCGCCCGACGATCCCTACACGATGACGAACGGCTGGAAGGGCATCGGCGTCACGGGCAACAACCTGCGCGTCGGCACGACCGTCAACAAGGGCGACTCGGGCGGCCCGCTGTGGAGCATCCCGGGGCCGGCCTTCCCGTCCGCCGTCTTCGGCGTCGCCTCGGTGAGCCAGATGGTCTTCGACGGGTTCTCGACTTTCGCGCAGGCGTACAACTTCCGCGACCAGTTCCGCGCGGCGATCGCGGCGCGTCTAGACGACTCGCGCGCTGTCGTCTTCAAGGCGGCGACTGACATGACGAACAACTTCCAGGCGCTGCAGGCGGTCTCAGGCACGGCCGCGAACTGGGTCGTCACCGGCAACGCGCTCGTGCAGAAAGCCAACGCGCCGCAGGCGTTCCAGATCCAGTTCGGCACCTTCGAGAACGTCTACGTCGCGACCTACGTGACCAGCGGCGACGACGACACGCTGGGCCTGACGATGCGCTACGTCGACAAGGACGACCACTACCGCTGCGAGGTCGACAAGGCCCACCACTGGGTGCGCCTCGTCAAGCGGCGCGCGGGCGTCGACGCCGTGCTCGCCTCGACGACGTGGAACGGAACGTTCAGCGGGGATTGGATCCAGGCCGAGGCGTTCGAGGACGTCCTTTATTGTGCGTACGGCTCGACGACCGTCGTCGCGGTGGACGACACCTTCCTCATCGGCAAGGTGGGCCTGTACGATCACTTCAATCAAGGCGCGAAGTTCTCGGCCTATCAGTCAGCCCAGCTCGCGCCCCAAGCGGGCGCCTGGTAGGGCCGCCGCCCTGGTCAGGGGGCGGCTGAGACGCTACAAAGACACGGATGCTCCCCCACTCGCGACGGGTCGCCGCGCTCGTTCTCCTCTTCGTGTTCGGCAGCGCCGCTTGCGCCCACCACGAGCCGCCTGCCCTCTCGTCGGCCGGTCGAGCCGCCGACCTCCACAAGCTCTTCGACGACTATTACGAAGAGACGCTGGCGCTCGATCCGTTGACGGCGACGATGCTGGGCGACCACCGCTTCGACGACCACATGGCCATCGAGATCTCCGACGCGTACCGCGCGCGCGTCGGCGAGATGTGCCAGCGCTATTTGGCGCGCCTCGCGGCCTTCGCGCCGTCGACGCTCGACGACGAGGATCGGCTGAGCCACGAGCTCCTGCGGCGCGTGCTCACCGATCGCCTCGAGGGGTTGGCGTTCCCCGACCACCTGCTCGCGCTCACGCACATCTCCGGCCAGCCGGTCGACTTCCCGGTCATGGGCTCGGGCGCGGGCGTTCATCCGTTCGCGACGACGGCCGACTACGACCACTTCCTGAGCCGCGTGGACGACTTCGTGACGTGGATGGACACGGCCATCGCCAACCTTCGGCGCGGCGTCGCGACCGGCGTCGTCCACCCGCGCCTCGTCATCGAGCGTCTCGTGCCGCAGCTCGACGCCATGATCGTCGACGATCCGAACAAGAGCGTCTTCCTGGAACCGCTGCGCCACGCGCCGGCCGGAATGTCGGCTGGCGACCGCGCGCGGCTCGACGCCGCTTTTCGCAAGGCGATCACGACGAAGATCGTGCCGGCGTATCGCCGCCTGCGGACGTTCCTGGTCGACGCGTATTTGCCGCACACGCGCGCGACCGTCGCCCTCGAGGCGCTGCCGAACGGCGTGGCCTGGTACGCGTACCGCGTGCGCACGTCGACGACGACGTCCCGCACGCCCGACGCGATCTTCGCGCTGGGCGAGTCCGAGGTCGCGCGCATCGGCAAGGAGCTCGACGCCCTGCGCGTCGCCGCCGGCTGGAAAGGCGACGTCGCCAGCTTCGCGCGCGCGCTCGCGGCGGCGCCCGGCGGCGCGACGACGCGGCAGGGCCTCGTGGCCGCCTACAATGCGCTGCGCGCCCAGGTGATGGCCGCGCTGCCCGCGCTGTTCGGCCGCCTCCCGCGCGCCGGCTTCGAGATCCGCGCCATCGAGGCTTTTCGTGAAGGCTCCGCGCCCTCGCAGTACCAGCAGCCGAGCCCCGACGGCACGCGGCCCGGCATCTTCTTCGTGAACGCGTCGGACGTCGGCGGCGGCAAGGCGATGCGCGCGTCCGAGACGCTGTTCCTGCACGAGACGGTGCCGGGGCACCACTTGCAGCTGTCGCTGCAGTACGAGAACACGACGCTGCCGCGCTTCCGCCGGCTGCTCGACTACACCGCTTATGTCGAAGGATGGGCCCTGTACGCCGAGTCGCTCGGCGAGCGCATGGGCCTATACGGCGATCCGGCGCAGAAGCTGTCGCACCTCGGCGCCGAGATGCTGCGCGCGGTGCGCCTCGTCGTCGACACGGGCCTGCACCACCGCGGCTGGACGCGCCAACGGGCGATCGACTACTACATCGCGAACGTCGTGTCGACGAACGAGGACGTCGCGGCCGACGCCGTTCGCGAGGTCGATCGCTACATCTCGTGGCCCGGCCAGGCCCTCGCGTACAAGACGGGCCAGCTCGAGCTCGTCGAGCTGCGCGAGCGCGCGGCCCGCGCGCTGGGCGGCAAGTTCGATCTGCGCGCCTTCCACGACGAGGTGCTGCGCGAGGGACCGTTGCCGCTGGACCTGCTCGAGCAGCGGATGGACGCGTGGATCGCGGCGCGCAAGACGTTGAACCGGGAGGTGGCGAGATGAGCCAGAGATCTCGTATGGCTACGACAGTTGTCGTTCTGCTGCTCGGCGGTTGCTCCGGTTCGAAGGCGTAGTCCGCACTTCGACAGGGCATCTTGAGGACCTTCGCTCCGGCGGCGTTGACGCCACAAGAGCCCCTGCTCAAAGACACCCGATGCGGGCTCCGTCGAGCGCGACGTCGTCGAGCCAAAGGGTCATCGCCTGCCCCGCGTACGATTCCCAGCCGAGCGAGAAGTCGACGAGGCTCGGGCGCCAGCTCGGGCGGCGGTGCCACTGCTCGTCGACGTCGGCCGTGGACGTCCCGTCGACGACGAGCCCCGGCACCTCGACCCCGTCGAGCCAGGTGCGCAGCTCGCCGGTCGCGCCGTCGACCATGAGCTCCACGCAGAGCCACTGCTGCGGTGGCAGCACGCGACTCAAGGCCACGCCCGTGGGGCTGAGCGCGGGCAGCGTGGCGTCATCGGACTCGCGGTTCCACATGAGGATCTTCGCTTGGCCACCCATGCGCAGGAACTTGCCGTTGTCGGCCGCGTCCTTCATCGAGAGGAACGTGACGTGGCCGTCGCCGAGCGCGTCCTCGAGGCGCAGGTAGAAACGCCCCCACACGACCGTCCCCACGCGCGCGAGCGCCGCGCGATTTGTGAAGAAGATGTGATTGGAGTAGCCGCCCTGCCCCGTCACCTTCACGGAGCGAGCGCCCGAGTGATGCTCGCGGTCGTCGATCGCAAGCCCCCCCGTACCCGTCAGATCTGGAGCTCCCACCGTCCACAGCGCGGAATCCGGCGCACCGCCGACGACGACGCTCTCGAAGTCGTCGCACAGCGCGTAGGCGCCGCACGCCTTTGCGGCCGCTTCATCACCGACGTCAGGCGTGCGCGCGTCGGGAACGGAGGCGTCGACGACCGCCCCGCCGCCCCCGCCATCGGAGGCACCGCCGCTCCCTCCCGTTGCGCCACCGTCGCCGGCGGACGCACCGCCCCTCCCCGCCGACGCGTCCTCTCCGCCCGCGCCCGTCGATCCGATCGCGCCGTCGGCGCGATCGGCCTTGCTCGACGCCGCGCAGGCGAGGAGGCCTGCGCACCACAGGCTGCAAACGAGCGTCCTCATTCGAAAGCAAAGGTCGCCGCCGGCCCGAAAGCTTCACGAGCGCCGCGGGGGTTCGCGCCGCGGGTCAGGTCGCGACGCGGCCTACACCCGTCCGCTGAACCAGCCCGCGATGCTGTGGCGCGAGCGCGTCGCGGGGAGGACCTCGTGCGGGAAGTCCTCGCTGAGGAACAGGACCATGAGGCCGGGGCTGGGGAGGATGCGCTCGATCGCGCCGGGCTCGTCGCCGCGGTAGAGGACCAGATTCACGCGTCGTTAGATCTCCGCAGCGCGCTGAAAGCGCTCCCGTGAAATGTAAACGCCAGGTTTCCAGTTAGAGAAACTTCGAGATCGCCGGTGATCGGCTCTGTTCGAGGTGTGCCCAGACACAGGGCGCCGTCGGGTAGGTGCTGAAAAGCGCGCGACAATTGATGATTCACGCGCGAAACAATTCGCGCGCGAGGCGCCGTTTCATTTCGTGCCCCGAGGAGATGGCCTCCCTCGGAGGTGCACGAACAACGCGTCGCGGTTCGAAACGCAGACGTCGAGTTAACCAACTTTCGTACGACTCGAAACCTGGCAGCAACGTCACCTGGCTAGTCTGACCGGTAGACACACAGCTGAACACACAGCGCCAACCGGCTCTGACCAGCTCTATACGACGAAAGGCGACGACCATGTGGGAGCAGTACCGAAGGACGTTCGTGAAGACCCAGGCCGTCATCGCGGTCGTGACCGCGTGGACCTACCTCGGGCTCGGCCAGGTGGGGATGCGTTCGGCGATGTTCTTCCTCGTCATGCAGGTCGCCGCCTTCGTGGGCGCCGGTTGGGGGGTGCGCCTCCGCGGCAAGGTCGACCGAAAAGCTTTCTAGAGAACGAAGGGGGTGCGTGGGTGACGCCGCCGGCTCGCCTTCGCTCGAAAACGACAACCAGTAACGAAGGATGATCATGCAAAAGACACGTCACAGAGGTCTCAACCGCTTGCTCGCTTTGATAGCGCTGGGAGCGGCATTGCTGGCGATGACGCCGGCCAGCGCTTTCGCGGACGGCGATCCCGTCCCCGACAAGCTCGGCGCTTTCCAGACGACGCCGACGGCTTACTCGGTCCCGGGCTACACCAAGCCCGATCCCGAGAAGGCGACGACGAAGGACCTGGCGGTCGCCGTCGACGCGGTCGCGCAGTCGGCTTCGCACGGGATCTTCTCGGTGAACTTCGTGTGGGTGCTCGTCGCGGGCTTCCTCGTCATGTTCATGCAGGCCGGGTTCGCGCTCGTCGAGACGGGACTCATCCGCGCCAAGAACGCGTCTCACACGTTCACGATGAACTTCTTGGTCTACGGCCTCGGCATGTTCGGCTTCTTCATTTGCGGCTTCGCCTTCCTGTGCGGCGGCCTCAACGGGACGGCGATCGGCGGGCCCGTGACGCTGGGCGGAGTTCCGACGCTGCACTCGATGATGACCGTCGGCGGTTCCATCAACGGCGACCACGGCTGGGGCCTCATGGGCACCACCGGGTTCTTCCTCTCGGGCAACGGCTATGACGCCGGCGCCGTCGTGCTCTTCCTCTTCATGATGGTCTTCATGGACACGACCGCCACGATCGTCACGGGCGCCTGCGCCGAGCGGTGGAGCCTCAAGAGCTTCTGCATCTTCAGCGTCCTCATCGGCGCGTTCATCTACCCGGTCTTCGGCTGCTGGGTGTGGGGCGGCGGCTGGCTCGCCCAGCTCGGCTACCGCGCGGGTCTCGGCCACGGCGCCGTCGACTACGCCGGCTCGGGCGTCGTTCACCTTCAAGGTGGCGCGCTGGCGCTCGTGACCGCTTGGCTGATCGGGCCTCGCATCGGCAAGTACGCCGCCGACGGCAAGGTCAACGCGATCGTGCCCCACGACATCCCCATGGTCCAGGTCGGCACCTTCATCCTGGCCTTCGGCTGGTTCGGCTTCAACGCGGGCAGCTCCCTGGCCGGCGCCGATGGCCGCATCGGCATCGTGGCCGCGAACACGATGATCGCGGGCATGTCAGCCACGGTCTTCGGCGTCCTTTACATGTGGATGCGCTACGGCAAGCCGGACCCGAGCATGATGTGCAACAGCATGCTCGCCGGCCTCGTCGCCATCACGGCGCCCTGCGCCTTCGTCAGCCCGATGGGCGCGTTCGTCATCGGCGGCATCGCCGGCGTGCTCGTCGTCGTCTCCGTGTTCTTCTTCGACAAGATCAAGATCGACGATCCGGTCGGCGCCATCAGCGTCCACGGCGTCAACGGCGCCTTCGGCGTCCTCGCGGTCGGCATCTGGGCGGACGGGTCGTACGGTCAGGGTTGGAACGGCGTCGGCGCCGCGGAGTACCTCGGCACCAAGGGCGGCGAGCTCCTGGGCGTCACCGGCATCCTCCACGGCGACTCGAAGCAGCTCGTCGCGCAGGCCGTCGAGGTCGTCGCTGGGGCAGGTTGGAACATCGTCGTGGGCGGCCTGGCGTTCTACATCATCGGCAAGATGCTCGGCTCCAACCGCGTTTCTGCGGCCGTCGAGATCGCGGGCCTCGACATGCCCGAGACGGGCGCCCTCGCCTATCCCGATTGGTGCCCCGAGGTGAAGCCCGAGTCCGTGCCGGCCGCCGAGGTCGCCGCGGCGAAGGCTGCCATCCCCGCGCTCGCGAACGTATAGTCCAGCCAGTCAGCGCAACAGACACCTAGTCGACAACGTCACCATTTCACCCGGGGCTCGGCTCACGTCATAGACCGTCGAGCCGGGCCCCGTTTTTTTCCATGATCAAAGACATTCTCGTTTGCCTCGAAGGTTCGGCCAGCACTGAAGCGGCCATCGAAGTCTCGCTCGAGCTGTCGAAGGAGCTGAGCGCGCGCCTCTCCGGCTTGGCCATCATCGACGAGCCCGACATTCGTGCGGGCACCGCGGTCGGCATCGGCGCCGCGTCGTACAAGGCGGAGCGCGACGACGCGCTGGTCGCCGACGCCCATCGGCGCGCGGACGCCTGGGTCGCCAACTTTCAAGCGCGCTGCAGCAGCGCCCAGCTCCCGTTCCCCGCGCGAACCCTGGAAATCGTCGGACGCCCCGCCGAGAGCATCCTCGCGAAGATGACGGCGCACGATCTGACGATCATCGGGCGCGACGCCAACTTTCGGTTCGAGACTGAGTCCGACGACCCGCAGACCCGCGACCAGCTCCTGCGGCACGGCGTGCGTCCCCTGCTGCTGATTCCCGAGGGAACGCGGGCGCCGCTCGGACGCACCGTGCTCATCGCCTACGACGGCAGCGGCGCCGCCAAGCGCGCCGCGACGAGCTTCGCGCAAAGCGGCCTGGCCGCGAAGCGTGACGTGCACGTCGCCACCGTCGACGACGACGGCGCCGCGGCATGGGAGATGGCCAACAAAGGCGTCCTCATCCTGCGCAACGAGGGAGTTTCGGCGATTGGCCACAACGTCGTCTCGGTGCTGTCGAACGCCGAGGCGCTCTTCGCACTCGGGCGCGAGCTCGGCGCCGGCCTCATCGTCATGGGCGCCTTCGCTCACTCGCGTCTGGCCCACCTCTTCAACCAGTCGGCCATGCGCGGCCTCATCGAGAAGAGCGGCGTGCCGCTCTACCTGCAGCACTAGATGGAGGCCGCGAGGCACACGCCCCTGTGGGCCATCTTTCCCTTCCTTGCCTACCTGCTGTCGATCGCCGGCATCCCGATCGCGTTCGGGCACTTCTGGGAGAAGAACAGCAACAAGCTCATCGTGGCGGCGCTCGCTTCGATCCCCGTGTTGATCTTCGTGCTGTCGGGGCCAAACGCCGGTGAGCTGCTCGGGCACACGGCCAGCGACTATCTGTCGTTCATGGCGTTGCTCGCGGGGCTCTTCACGATCTCGGGCGGCGTCGTGCTGCGCGGGGCGCTCGTGGGCTCGCCGCTCGTCAACACGTCCTTCCTCGCGGTGGGCGCCCTTCTGGCGAGCGTCGTCGGCACGACGGGCGCGTCGGTCCTGCTCATCCGGCCGCTCCTGCGCGCCAACGAGAAGCGCGCCTATTCGACCCACGTCGTCGTCTTCTTCATCTTCATCGTCTCGAACGGCGCCGGCCTGCTGACGCCGCTGGGCGATCCGCCCCTGTTCCTCGGGTTCTTGCGCGGCGTGCCGTTCACGTGGACGTTTCGCCTGCTTCCGCAGTGGGCTGTCGTCAATGGACTTCTGCTCACGCTGTTCGCGATCATCGACAGCGTCATGTACGCGCGCGCGCGTCGCCGCCCCGCCCGTCACCGAGACCCGACGGCGCCTATCGCCGTGACGCCGCCCGAGGACCTGGGGCCGCTTCGGCTCGAAGGCTCGCTGAACCTCGTGTGGCTCCTGGGCCTGGTCTTCGTCGTTTTCCTCGTGGGCTCGTACGGCTCTCAGGTGTTCGGCGATGGCTATCTCCGAGCGGCCGTCCAGATCGCGGGCACGCTGGGCTTCGCGGCAATCTCTTTCAAGACGACCGCCCAACGCATTCACGACGCCAACCGCTTCTCCTGGGCGCCCATCGTCGAGGTCGCCGTCGTCTTCGTCGGCGTGTTCGTGACGATGGTGCCCGCGCTTTCTTTCCTTTCCGAGCGCGGAGCTTCGCTCGGCGTCACGAAGCCGTGGCAGTTCTTCTGGGCCTCCGGCGCGCTGTCGAGCGTCCTGGACAACGCGCCGACGTACCTGACGTTCGCCTCGCTCGCGTCGGGCGTCGCGGGCGGGACCGGGGCGGCCGCGCTCTCGCCCGACAACCTCGGCCAGCTCGCGGCGCACCCCATCGGGGCGTCGCTGCTCACGGCCGTCTCTTGCGGCAGCGTCTTCATGGGCGCCGTGACCTACATGGGCAACGGCCCCAACTTCATGGTCAAGGCCATCGCCGAGCAGCACCATGTGCGCATGCCGAGCTTCTTCGGCTACACGCTGTGGTCCTTCGCGATCCTCGTGCCGACCTTCGTGGTCGTGTCGCGCATCTTCTTCTAGTTCTAGGGGTGCCAGCCGCGAAGCGCGTACAGCGTGAAAAAGCCGACGAGAAAGCCCACGGGCACGTGCCAGGCCGCGCGCAGCCATCTCGTCGCTGACTTGGCCTCGGGAAACAGACCCGTGATCGCGACGCCGGCAGAAGACCCGAACCAGACGATCGAGCCGCCGCATCCGACCGAGTAGGCGAGCAAGGCCCAGTCGTAGCCCCCGTGCTGCACGGCGAGCTTCGTCAGGGGGATGTTGTCGAAGAACGACGAGACGAAGCCCAGCCCCAGGGCGACGCGCCAGCTCGGGGTCGGCAACGCGTCGACGGGCATGAGAGAGGCCGCGAGGACGAGCGCGAGCAGGAAGGAGGCACTCCTCGTCGCGCTGGGCAGCAGCCTCCAATCTGGCGGACGGACCTGCGCGCCCGCGAGGAGCACGAGCCACAGGGCGAGCGCCAGAACGGGGAGCTTCTCTCCGACCGAAGGGGCGAGGCCGTTGACGACGACGTTCGCGCCGATCATCAGGGCGAGCGAGGTCAGCACGATGGCGAGGCGCGGTCCATCGACGCGAACCGGACTCGTGTCGCTGGCGGCCAACGGCTCGTGTCGGTGCTGCTGGCGCGAGGCGAAGGCGCCGAACACGACGAGCGCGACCGCCGCACCGAGGTAGGCCGGCAACACGGTGAGCGGGCTCACGCCGCTGATCCAGAGCATGGTCGTCGTCGTGTCACCGAGAACACTGCCGGCGCCGCCCGCGTTGGCGGCGGCCACGATCGCGGCCACGTAGCCGAGATGAACGCGTCGCTTGAACAGCCCCACGGCGGCCGTCGCGCCGATGAGCGCGGCCGCGATGTTGTCGAGCAGCCCCGACAAGAGCCAGACGCACAGCAACAAAGCGAAGCACCCGAGGACGCCCCCCGGCAGGTGCCGGGGCAGCCGCAGCGGCAGGTTCGAACGTTCGAAGTGATCCGCGAGCAGCGTGAAGCCCACGAGCAGACCAAAGAGGTTCGCGAGCTGTCCCCATTCGTGGCCGAGGTGTCGAGCGAGATCGAAGGGGGAGAAGCCCACGCGCACCCCCACGATGAGCGCGAGCCCCCCCAAGGACACCTCGAGGGATCGCCGGTGAAGATGCAGGACACCGAGGAGCGTCGCGCCGAACAGGACGAAGACGATCGGCACGCCGAACAGGACAGGGCCGGCGTCGGTGGCGGTTTCCAACTGACGGGTCCGGTGTGCGGAGCTCAGGTGCCCGTGACGCGCGTCGAGCCCGAGACGCCGCGCGCGACGTTGGGCGTCGCGAGCGCCTCGAACTGCGCGAAAAACTCGCGCAGCTTGTCCTTCCGCGCGTCGTCGATGTAGTCGAAGTTCGTGCCGCGGTCGACGACCTCCCAGAACTGCTTCGAGGTGACGGCGAGCATCTCGTCGCGGATCGAGCGCAGCCGCTCGGGCGACTCCTGCGCCATGTCCTGGTAGATGGCGCGCGCGGGGGGCGCGTGCCCGCGCAGCAGGTAGAAGGACGCGAGCTTGGCCTGGGCCTTGCGCACGCCGCGCAGGGCCTTCTCCTCGGCCGTCGTCTCGGCCTCCTTGTCGATCTCGAGGAAGATCGCGAGCAACCTGTCATGGCAAGGCGCGAAGAGCTCGCTCGCGACCTCGCACAGGGCGCACAGATCGTAGGCGGCCGTTTCGGTCACGAAGCCGAGCCCCTGATTGTGCGCGAGCTGGGCGTAATACTTGAAGTACCCCGCGACGTCCTCGAGGGCGGCCTGCAGCCAGGGGACGGCCGTGCCGGGCACGCGCAGCATGGCCTCGGCGAGCTGGCGGTACTGGTGCAGGACGTTGTAGCAGGTGCGTACGTCGCGCGCGTTGAGCGAGGAGCGCATGAACGTGTTCATGAACTTGATCGTGAGCGCGAGCACCTCTCGGTCGCGGCTGTCGATGGCCGCCTCGCCGATGTAGCGCGTGTCGATCGCGACGACGTGGGTCATCTCGGGCAACGTCTTCAAGGCCTCGCTGAACACCTCGCGGATCTGCCGCAGGCCGATCCACTCGAGCCACGTGCGGTCGCGCGCCAGCTCCTCGAGCGAGTCCTTGGCCATGGCGACGAAGTCGGGGTGGGCGCGCAGCGTGCGCGTGAGGCCGAACCAGGCGGCCTCTATCCCCTGCTTCTCGGGCAGGTAGTCGACGAGCACGGTGCGCAGCGCCGCCGTCGCGTCGGAGGCGATCGTCTTCTCCTTCTGCGCGAGCGCGTTCATGGCGATGCCCGCCAGCTGCTCGAGGCCGCTCACCGTGAGCGCCTGGCGCGCCTCCGTGCGCGCGGCGTTCTCGGCGTCGGCTTTGTGCCGGTGAGGGGCGGCGCCCTCGAGCGTCTGCGCGCCGATGCGCGCGATGACCTTCTCGGGATCGAGGAAGTCGAACACGTAGGCGAAGTAGGGCACGAGCATGAGCAGGCTCGTCGTCGCCATGACGAGCGTCGCCGTGACGGTCGCCTGCGGCACGTAGTCCTTCGTGACGCCGAAGCTGACCCACAGCGCCTCGATGCAGGCGACGACGAAGAAGCCCATGACGGCGAGGTTCGTGCGGTCGCGGAAGAACATGTCGGTGACGCGCGAGGTGTACCGGTTCGCAGCGAGCTGCACGACGATCGAGACGACCGTGATGGCGATGCCGAGCACGGCCGCGATGACCTGCGCGAGGCTGCCGAGGGCGTTCTGCATCGTCTCGGGATCGAAGTCGAAGAGCTGACCCACGGGGCCCTTGTTGCCGCGGTGGGACGCGTCGAGCACGAAGTAATCGAGCAGCCAGAACGCGGCGAAAACGGAGACGGCGCATCCCGCGAGGAGCCCCAGCGTGAGGGCTGCGCGCGAGCGCTGCGGGGTGGGGCCGGGTGCCATCGAGCCCGCATGTTACCCTAAGGGCCGACGGCTCCGCCCATGCTCCTCGCCATCGACATCGGGAACACGAACATCGCCCTGGGGCTGTTTGCGCTACTTCGGGACC
>JBBQJG010000050.1:0-24011 GCA_038325725.1 Polyangia bacterium
CACCGTGAGCTCGTCGAGCTGGCGGCCGTCGACGAGCCCGGCCGCGAGCGCGCCGAGGCCAGGGGTCTCGTGTACGACCGTGGCGAGCCGTTGCAGATCGTCGTCGAGCGTGGCGCGACCGAGCACGTTGACGTGCGTGCCGCGGCGAAGCTGGGACGCCGCGATCGCGATCGGCGTGTAGACGCAGACGATGTCGCTGGCGAGCGCGTCGGCGAGCAACGTGTCGGCAGAGCCGGCGATGCGGATGTCGCACGGCTGGAACCAGGTGCGATGCGCTCCGAGCGAGAGCTCGGCATCGATCGGATCGTCGACGACGAGGCCGATGCTGCGAGGCGTGCCGACTGCGAGGTAGCGCGACGCGATCGCACCGAGCGCCGCGAGGGCGCGTCTACGATCGTCGTCACTACCACCGGTCGCGACGGTACCGCCGGTGGCCGAGGCGACGTAAGCGCGCTCGATCGCGCGCACCCAGTCGACGACCACTAGAACTCGGCCTGCCGGGGTGCGCGCGGGAACGGAATGACGTCGCGAATGTTCTCGATGCCGGTCGCGTACTGGATCGCGCGTTCGAACCCGAGGCCGAACCCGGCGTGCGGCACGGTGCCGTAGCGCCGGAGATCGCGATACCACCAGTAGTCCTTCGCGTGGAGGCCAAGCTCGGCGATCCGGCGATCGAGCACGTCGAGCCGCTCTTCGCGCTGGCTACCGCCGATGATCTCGCCGATGCCGGGGGCGAGCACGTCCATCGCGGCGACGGTCTTGTCGTCGTCGTTGAGGCGCATGTAGAAGGCCTTGATCTCCTTCGGGTAGTCCATGACGACGACGGGGCGGCCCACGTGCTCCTCGGTGAGCCAGCGCTCGTGCTCGCTTTGCATGTCCATGCCCCATTTGACGGGGAATTCGAACTTTTTGCCGCCCGCGACGGCCTTCTCGAGCGCGGCGATCGCGTCGGTGTAGGTCAAGCGCTCGAAGCTCGACGAGATGAACTTTTCGACGCGCGTGATGCAGTCCTTGTCGATGCGCTCCGCGAAGAACTTCATGTCGTCGCCGCGCTCGTCGAGCAGCGCCTTGAAGATCTTCTTGAGGAACCGCTCGGCGAGATCGGCGTCGGCCGCGAGATCGGCGAACGCGACCTCGGGCTCGATCATCCAGAACTCGGCGAGGTGGCGGCTCGTGTTGCTGTTCTCGGCGCGAAACGTCGGCCCGAACGTGTAGACCTTCGACAGCGCGAGGCAATACGTTTCGACGTTGAGCTGGCCGCTGACAGTGAGAAAGGTTTCGCGGCCGAAGAAGTCCTTGGCGAAGTCGATCTTGCCCTCGGGCGTGCGCGGGAGGTTCGTCTGGTCGAGGGTGCTCACGCGGAACATCTGGCCGGCGCCTTCCGCGTCGTTCGCCGTGACGATGGGCGTGTGAATCCAGAAGAAGCCCTCGTCGTGGAAAAACCGGTGAATCGCCTGCGACAGGCAATCGCGCACGCGCGTCACGGCGCCCAGCGTGTTCGTGCGCGCGCGCAGGTGCGCGACCTCGCGCAGGTACTCCATCGTGTGGCGCTTCTGCTGGATGGGGTAGGTCTCGGGATCGTCGACCCAGCCGAGCACGCGCACCGACGTCGCCGCGACCTCGACGGACTGGCCCTTGCCCTGGCTCGCGACGAGCGTGCCTTCGACGACGACCGAGCAGCCGGCGCCGAGCTTGGCGATCTCGCTCGCGTAGTTGGGCAGGTCGGCCTGCGCGACGACTTGGACCGGATCGAAGCACGAGCCGTCGTGGACGTGCACAAACGACAGGCCCCCAGACTGACCGCCTTTCGAGTCGCGCCGCGTGCGCACCCACCCGCGCACGGTGACGGCGGCGCCGACGGGCACGCGGCCGGCGAGGAGCTGAGCGACGCTGGCGAGAGGCGAATCCATGGTGGCGAAGCGTAACGCAACGGTGCACGCCACGCGATCCGGTTGACTAAGAACGAACGTTCATTTATTAAAGAACGCCATGCGCGCCCGCGACCCCAAAAAAGAACGAGCCCTGCGCGACGCGGCGCTCGACATGATCGTGCGCCACGGGTTCGACGGCCTCAGCATGCAGAAGCTCGCCAAGGTCGCGGGCGTGTCGCCGGCGACGATCTACATCTACTGGGCGGACCGCGAAGATCTCATCCTCAGCCTGTTTCGCGACGAGAGCCGCAAGATGGCCGAGGCGACGCTCGAGGGCTTCGACCCCAGCATGAGCTTCGGCGACGGGCTGCGCATCCAGTGGCGCAACCGCGTGCGCTACTGCCTCGGCAACCCGCGCGGCATGCACTTCCTCGAACAGATCCGCCACTCGCCGTTCCATTCGCACGACGAATCGGGGAAGGGGAAGGCGTTCATCGAGACGATGCGCACCTTCGTCAGGGGCGCGATCGAGCGCGGCGAGCTCGTGCGCGTCCCCGTCGAGGTCTACTGGTCGGTCGCCTTCGCGCCGCTCTATGCGCTCGTGAAGTTCCACATGCACGGGCGCGGCCTCGGCGGCACGCCGCCCTTCGTGCTCGACCACAAGCTCACGAACCAGACCCTCGAGTTGGTCATCAAGGCCCTCACACCCGTAAATCGCAGCCCAACCGTCAAGAGCAACACTTCGAAGAAAGCCGTCGTTTCATGAGCACCGACACCGCGACCCCCTCCTCCCCGGCGCCCGCCGCGCCGTCAGCTCCTTCTCCGCATGGGGGGGCCGCGCAGGGGCCGCCGCCTGCCTTCACCTCGTACCAAAAATTCGTCGTCGCGATGCTGGCGTTCCTGCAGTTCACGATCGTCCTCGACTTCATGATCATCTCGCCGCTCGGCGCGCTGCTCCTGCGCGACCTGCACATCGCGACGAAGGCGTTCGGCCTCGTCGTGTCCGCCTATGCGTTCAGCGCGGGGCTTTCCGGCCTGCTCGCCGCGGGCTTCGCCGATCGCTTCGACCGCAAGAAGATGCTGCTGTTCTTCTACGTGGGGTTCATGGCCGGGACGTTGCTGTGCGGGATCGCGCCGACGTACCGATTCCTGCTGTTCGCCCGCATCGTCACGGGGGTCTTCGGCGGCGTCATCGGCTCGATCAGCATGGCGATCGTCGCGGACCTGTTTCCGTTCACGATGCGAGGCCGCGTCATGGGCGTCGTGCAGACGTCCTTCGCGGCGAGCCAGGTGCTCGGCCTGCCGATTGGCTTCTACCTCGCGAACCACCTGGGCTGGCACGCGCCGTTCCTCATGATCGTGGGCATCACGGTCCTCGTGGGCCTCTTCATCGCCGCGAAGCTGCAGCCCATCACGGAGCACCTCAAGCTCCAGCGCGACGGCAATCCCTTCGCGCACCTCGTGCACACGTTGAGCGATCGTCGCTACATCAAGGCGTTCCTCACGACGATGCTGCTCGCGACGGGCGGCTTCATGCTCATGCCTTTCGGCAGCACGTTCACGATCAACAACATCGGCATCACGGGAGATGGCGTGTCGATCATCTACCTCGTGACAGGCATCGTGACGCTCTTCGCGGGGCCGTACATCGGGCGCCTCAGCGACAAGTGGGGCAAGTACAAGCTCTTCGCCGTTGGGTCGTCGCTCACGGTCGTCATGGCCATCATCTACACGCACCTCGGCCCCACGCCGCTCCCGATCGTCATCGCCATCAACGCGCTGCTCTTCGTGGGCGTCACGTCGCGGATGATCTCGGCGTCGGCGCTCATGTCGGCCGTGCCCGCGCCGGCGAGCCGCGGCGCCTTCATGTCCGTCAATGCGGCGCTGCAACAGTTCGCGGGCGGAGTGGGGGCGTACGTCGCCGGCCTCATCGTCGTGCAGCTTCCGAGCGGCGCCCTCGCGCACTACGACGTGCTCGGCTACGTCGTGTCCGCGGCCATGCTGATCGTCGTCGTCATGCTGCGCGCGATCGACAAGATGGTCGCCGCCGGGCCGGCGCGCTAGCCGTCGGGCAGAGTCGCGGCCCCGCGCGTTCCCTGGTACAAGACCGCATGGTCACGAAGCGATCGCCCGCGC
Organism: Polyangia bacterium; assembly: GCA_038325725.1. Lineage (GTDB taxonomy): Bacteria > Myxococcota_A > Polyangia > Fen-1088 > Fen-1088 > DASZFV01. Next base: position 4,008 of record JBBQJG010000050.1, read on the forward strand.
GCGTGCTCATGAAGGTGCTGGGGGCGCTCGCGCTCGTGGCGGGCGTCGCCTTTCTCATCATGCGCACGGCGAAGAGCGCGCGCTCCGAGCCGTATACGTTGCCGCCCGAGGCGCTCGGGTCCTGGTCGCTCTCGATCGAGACGGCGTCGGCGCCCAACGATCCTGTGATCGTCCTGCGGCCGCCGCGCGCGCTCTCGCAGGCGCTGTTCGATCAGACGTTCAAGCGCGCGATGGAGTCGATGCGCGCCCCCGACACGCAAGGCATCGCGCTCGCGCTGCAAGGCGAGCTCGCCGGGCGCCTCACGCCCGACGAGCTCCTCCAGCTCGCGCGCCGCGCGGGCCTCGAGTCCGACGCGCCGACGGCCCGCTGCGTCGGGCACCGTCATCTCCCCGAGCCCGACACGCGCGAGCAGGCCTTCTTCGCGATCTTCGACAGCCCCGCGTTCGTGACGTTTCGCAAGGAGCTGGGCGCGCGGCTCGGCCCGGGCTTCGACGCCGGCTTCGTGTCGCCCGTGATGTTCATCGGCATCGTCGAGACGTCGATGAGCCGCTGGCAGCCGCTGCACACGGATCCCGCGGCGGACTGCCTCGCGCCGATCGTCAGCGCGGGTCGCTAAAAGCGAGCCTCACGGAGTCGCCGAGCGCGCGGCGGCTCATGGGACTTCGACGACGACGTCGCCGCTCACGCGCGTCTGGCAGGACAGGCGGACCTTCGTGATGAAGTAGACGTTGCCGAGGTGCTTCTTCTCGGCGGCGTTCAACGGCGACAGGTGCGCTTCGCCGTCGAGGATCTTCACGCGGCACAGGCCGCACGTGGCCTTGCCCACGCACGCTGTCGTGATCGCGACGCCCGCGCGTCGGCCCACCTCGAACACGGAGTCGCCGTCGGCGCATTCGACGCGCAGGCCGGCGGGCTGAAACGTCACCGACGCCAACGCAGCCTCACGTCTCGGCCTCGTCGGGCCAGTGCGACAGACCCACGCGGTTGCCCTCGGGATCGCGCACGTACAGCGTGAACGACGTGCGCGACTCGACGGGCGCGCCCGCGGCCGCGAGCTTCTGCTCCCACGTCGCGCGCGCCGCGCGCTCGATGCGCAGCGCGATCAAGTGCAGCCCCGGTCGCGTCGCGCGCGCGACGTCCTCGGTGGCCGTCGGGCCGGCCGCGACGCGCTCGAGCGCGAGGAAGGCAGGCGATTCTCCCTCGTCCATGGTCATCCACACGGAACGATCGTCCCGGGACCCGTCCGTCGCCGGCCAGCGCCGCAACACCCGCAGCCCGAGCGTCTCTCCATAGAAGCGCTCGCACAGCGGAAGATCGCGGACCTGGATCGCCAGGTGGTGGAACATCAGGCCTTCTGGCCCAGCTTGCAGATGATCTTCCATTCGGCGGGCGTCACGGGCTGCACCGACAAGCGGCTGCCCTTGCGCAGCAGCACCATGCCCTCGAGGGCCGGCACGGCGCGCAGCTCGGCGAGCGTCACGGCACGCGCGAACTTCTGGTCGAGCTTCACGTCGACGACGAACCAGCGCGGCTCGTCCTTCTTGCTGTCGGGATCGAAGTGGTCGTCCTTCGCATCGAACTGCGTCGCGTCCGGGTACGCGGCGCGCGCGATCGTCGCCGTGCCGACGGCCGCCGGCGGGTCCGCGCTCGAGTGATAAAAGATGACGCCATCCCCGACGCCCGCCTCGCGCAGCAGGTTGCGCGCCTGGTAGTTGCGCACGCCGTCCCACGACGTGGTCTGCTTCGGCGCCTTCGCGAGGTCGTCGATCGAAAACACGCTCGGTTCGGACTTCATGAGCCAGTAACGCATCGGATCTCCTGCGGGGCTGATTGTCAACGGGCCGTTAACGCTTCGTCAGCGGTCGTGGACCGCACCTTTTACTGATCTCTCCGGCGCACGATATCTGCCGGAAACACCGCGCGCCCCATCATTGTGTGCATGACCAAGGAAAAAGCCGAGACACGTTGGATCACCGAGTGGAACCCTGAGGACCCGGTCTTCTGGGAGAGCACCGGCAGGCAAATCGCGCGGCGAAACCTCTTTTGGTCGATCCTCGCCGAGAACTTCGGCTTCTCGATCTGGCTTCTCTGGAGCGTGGTCGCCGCTCGGCTCCCCAAGGTCGGCTTCCCCTACTCGACCGAGCAGCTCTTCTCGATCGTCGCGCTTCCGGGCCTCATCGGCTCCCTCATGAGGTTCCCCTACACGTTCGCCGTGCCGAAGTTCGGCGGCCGCAACTGGACGATCGTGAGCGCGCTCTTGTTGTTCATCCCCATTACGCTGCTCGCGATTCTCGTCACGCGGCCGGAGACGCCGTACTGGCTCATGTGCGTCGCGGCCGCGACGGCGGGGCTCGGCGGCGGCAACTTCTCGTCGAGCATGGCGAACATCTCCTTCTTCTTCCCCGACCGCGAAAAGGGATATGCGCTCGGCCTCAACGCCGCGGGCGGAAATATCGGCGTCAGCACCGTGCAGCTTCTCATCCCGATCATCCTCGGGATGCCGCTTTTCAACCTGTACCTCGGCGAGCCGCAGGGCGCGGGCCACATCTTCCTGCAGAACGCCGGCCTCTTCTGGATGCCGCTGGTCCTCCTCGCCGTCATCGGCGCCTCGCGCTACATGAACAACCTCACGTCGGCGAAGTCGACGTTCCGCGATCAGGCGGTCATCGTGCGCCACAAGCACACGTGGATCATGTCGTGGCTTTACGTTGGCACCTTCGGCTCGTTCATCGGCTACTCGGCGGCCTTCCCGCTGCTGCTCAAAACGCAATTTCCGCAGGTGACGATGAACCTCGCGTTCCTGGGGGCGCTCGTCGGCTCGCTCGCCCGCCCTCTTGGCGGCAAGCTCGCCGATCGCGTCGGCGGCGCGCGTGTCACGCTGTGGAACTTCGTGGCCATGGGCGCCGCGACGGTCGCCGTGATCCACTTCCTGCACGAGCACTCCTTCGCGGGATTCCTCGCCTCCTTCCTCGTTCTGTTCATCACGACGGGCGTCGGGAACGGCTCTACGTTCCGGATGATCCCCGTGATCTTCCGGCGCCAGCACGCCGTCCGCGCGAACGGCCTCGGCGCCGAAGCAGAGAAGCTGGCCCTCACCGTTGCGCGCCGCGAGAGCGCGGCTGTCCTGGGGTTCGCGGCGGCCATTGGCGCGTGCGGTGGGTATCTCATCCCGCGCTCGTTCGGCGCGTCGATCCACGCCACGGGCCACATCGACACCGCGCTCTTCGGTTTCCTGGCGTTCTACGTAACCTGCATCGGCCTGACGTGGTGGTGCTACGTCCGCCGCGTCTCGACCTCGACGGTCACGATCGCCAGCGCCGCCGAGGTCAGAGTGTGACGTCGTGGTGACCCTGTCCGGAGGCGGCTGGTTCGCGACTCAGAACAGATCGAAGACGAGGACCTCGCCGCAGTGGCCTTCGATCTTCAGCTCGGTCTCTTCGCTTACGGCGAGACCGTCGCCCGCGACGAGCTTGCGTCCGTTGACGGTCGCGGCGCCCGTGGCGACGTGAACGAAGCCGTGGCGCCCCGCGGGGAGCGCGAGCGTCGCCGTCTCGCCTTCGTCGAAAAGGCCGGCGTAAAGCGCGACGTCCTGATGAAGCGAGACCGAGCCTTCGCGGCCGTCGGACGACCCGACGAGGCGTAGGCGCCCGCGCCGGTCGGCCTCGGAGAAGGCCTTCTGCTCGTAGCCGGGCGCGTGCCCGCGCCGATCGGGGATGATCCAGATCTGCAAGAAGTGAACGGGCGCCGTCTTCGAGGCGTTGAACTCGCTGTGGCGCACGCCCGTGCCCGCAGACATTCGCTGCACGTCGCCGGGGCGGATGACCGACCCCGTGCCGATGCTGTCCTTGTGCTCGAGCGCGCCCTCGAGGACGTAGCTGATGATCTCCATGTCGGCGTGGCCGTGCGTCGGGAAGCCGCGGCCCGGCGCGACGCGATCGTCGTTGACGACGCGCAGCGCGCGGAAGCCCATGTGCGCCGGGTCGTGGTATTCGCCGAACGAGAACGTGTGGTGGCTGTCGAGCCAATCGATGAGCGTGTGGCCCCGTTTGGCCGCGGGAATCAAGGTGAGCATGGCGGGGGATACCCTACGAGACGACCGCGTGTGGGTCGAGCCTCGACCTATTTTCATCGACCTCGATTGACGCTCCCAGAACTGCGATTAGAACTGGCGAGCAACAAAATCCGTGAGGCATATCGCCCACGGAACGAAACCCGCCGGGAGCTGATGGCCTCGGCGAAAGGAGAATGAACGATGCATCCAGCAATGGTGTCTTGGTGGCGTGCGCGCAACGCGAGCTTCGGCGGCGGTTGCGGCGACGGCGGTGAAGCGGCCAGCTGCGGTCCCGGCGGCGGGCCGCGCGGGTGGCACGGTCCCGGCCACGGGGGCGGCGGACACGGAGGCGAAGGCGAGGGCGGGGGTGGTGACGGGGAAGGGTTCGGCGGCGGCGCCTTCGGCGTTCGTCGTCCGCTGCGCTTCCTCGCCTACAAGCTCGAGCTCGACGAGCGCCAGGTGGCCGAGCTCGCGCGCGTCTTGGACGAGCTCAAGACCGAGCGCGCCCAGGGGGCGGTCGACAGCCGACGTTCGTTGACGGCGTTCGCCGACTCGATCGGCGGGGCGGCGTTCGACGAGGCGCGGGCCAAGGAAGCGGGCACCCTGCGCGTCGCGACGGCGGAGCGATTGCGCGACGCCGTCACAAAGGCGCTCGCCCGCATCCACGCGCTGCTCGACGAGGATCAACGCGAGCGGTTCGCGTACCTGATCCGAACGGGCGCGCTGGCGATCTAAACGGAAACGAAACCGCCGGCGGAGAGGCGAAATCCTCTCCGCCGGCGTTGGTCGGAGGTTCGTCATGAGTGTCGCGAAGGTGGAGCTTGATGACCGTCCGTTGTTGGACGCGTATTCGCAGACGGTGACGTCCGTCGCCGAGCAGGTGAGCGCGGCCGTTGTTAAGATCGAGGTCCAAGGGCCGCCGCAGCCGCCCCAACGCGGCGGGCGCGGGCAGCGGCCGGGGCCACGTCAGGACGAAGGCGCGGGCAGCGGGTCAGGCTTCATCGTGACGCCCGACGGCTACGTGCTCACGAACAGCCACGTCGTCAGCGGCGCGAAGCGCATCACGGTCGTGCTCCAGGGCGGCGAGCGCGAATCGGCGAGCCTCGTGGGCGACGATCCGGCGACCGATCTCGCCGTCGTGCGCATCGACGGCTCGCACCTGCCGACGCTGTCGTTCGCGACGTCGTCGAACCTGCGCGTGGGCCAGATCGCCATCGCCGTCGGCAATCCGTACGGCTTTGATTGCACGGTCACGGCGGGGGTCGTGAGCGCGCTCGGGCGCTCGTTGCGGACGAAGTCGGGCCACAGCATCGACGACGTCATCCAGACCGACGCCGCGCTCAACCCCGGCAATTCGGGCGGCCCGCTCGTCGATTCGCGGGGCCAGGTCATCGGCGTCAACACGGCGATGATCATGCCCGCGCAAGGCATCTGCTTCGCGATCGCGAGCAACACGGCCAGCTTCGTCATGAGCAAGCTCATCCGCGAGGGCCGCATTCGCCGCGCGTACCTGGGCGTCGCGGGGCAGAATGTGCCGTTGCACCGCCGCGTCGTGCGCTATCACAACCTGCCGAACGAGACCGGCGTCTTCATTGTTTCGGTCGAGCCCGACAGCCCCGCGTCGCGTGCCGATCTCCGCGACGGCGATCTCGTGATCGCCTACGGCGACAAGCCCGTCGCCGGCATCGACGACCTGCACAAGTTGCTCACCGAGGAGCAAGCGGGTGTGGGCGCGTCGGTCACGATCATCCGCAACCTCGAGAAGAAGACCCTCACCGTCGAACCGACGTTGAGACGCTGAGGCTCATCGATCCCGTGGCACACTGGACGCCCTGCATCGTTGCAAGACGCGAACGTGATCTCGAAGCTCCCGAAGAGCCACTACCAAGTGTTGGGTGTCGCGCCCGGTGCCTCGGTCGAGGAGATCGAGCGGGCCTTCAGAGTCATCGCGCGGCACGTGCACCCGGATCTCCACGGCGGCGATGGGGCGGCGGTCGAGCGCATGAAGGAGCTCAACATCCTGCGGGAGACGCTGACGGATCCCGCTCGCCGCGCCGCCTACGACGCCGAGCTGCGCGCGCAGCGAGCGGCGGCCGCTCCGCCGCGACCGACGACGCCGGCCTCGGCGTCCCGGCGCGTCGCCGTTGCCTCGAACTGGAAACCGGAACGCGGCGCCGCCTGGCTGAAGCCCGACGCCTTCAACACGCGCGGAGCCGCTCCCGGCGCCGGCGTGTCGACCACGCCTTCGACGCAGCAGTGGCGCGCTCCCGAGCGCAAATCGCTGTGGGCGGCGAGCCGAGCTGGCCTGTCCCGCGTCTTTGCGCGCGGCACCTCCGAAGAAGACAAGTCCGCCCTCGGCGCCGTGCTCGCCCCCGTGTTCGTGCTCCTCTGCTTCGCCCTCGGGATCGGCGTCATCTGGCTGTTCTTCTTCCTGCGCCGCCTTTCGGGCTAAGCCACCTTTCGGCCTCATGAGGGCGGGTGCGCGTGCGCCGATCTGCGATATTCTTCCGCCGCCATGTCTTCCACCACCTTCACCACGACGCTGACCACCGCGCGCAAGCCGCGCCCCAAGGACGCCGACCTCTCGTTCGGCAAGCTGTTCACGGACCACATGGCGATCGTCGACTACGAGGCCGACCGCGGCTGGTTCGAGCCGCGCGTCGTGCCCTACGGGCCCTTCAGCCTCGATCCCGCCGCCGCGGTCCTGCACTACGGGCAGGAGCTCTTCGACGGGCTCAAGGCCTTTCGCGGCGCCGATGGCCAGGTGCGCATCTTCCGCATCGACCGCCACGCCAAGCGCATGCACGACGGCGGCGCGCGGCTGTGCATGCCGGCTGTCGATGAAGCGCTCTTCCGCGAGGCGGCGCTCGCGCTCGTGCGCGCCGATCGCGACTGGGTGCCGTCGTCGCCCAACACGTCGCTCTACATGCGGCCCGCGATGATCGCGACCGAGCCGTTTCTCGGCGTGCGGCCGTCGAAGCGCTACATCTTCTTCGTGATCGCGTCGCCCGTGGGCGGCTACGGCGGGCAGGTGTTCGAGCCCGTGCGCATCTGGGTCGAGGACAAGTACGTGCGCGCCGCCGTGGGCGGCCTCGGGGCCGTGAAGTCGGGCGCGAACTACGTCGCGAGCCTCGCCGCCGCCGAGGAGGCCAAGGCGCGCGGCTACGCGCAGGTCCTGTGGACCGACGCGTCCCAACACCGCTACCTCGAAGAGGTCGGCACGATGAACCTCGTCGTGCGCATCGGCGACGAGTTCATCACGCCGCCGCTCGGCGGCAGCATCCTGTCGGGCGTCACGCGCGACTCGATCATGACGCTCCTGCGCGGCTGGGGCCTCACCGTGAGCGAGCGGCCGATCGCGATCGACGAGATCCTCGCGGCGCACCGCAACGGCGCGCTCCGCGAGATCTTCGGGTGCGGCACGGCCGCCGTCATCACGCCCGTCGGCGAGCTCGGCTGGCGCGACGAGAAGCTCATCATCAACGGCGGCCAGGCCGGCGAGACCGCGCGCCGCCTCTACGACGCCGTCACCGACATCCAGTACGGCCGCGCGCCCGACCCGCACGGCTGGATGACCGTCGTCGACTAAATCGGGGCCCCTCAGAGGTCCGTGCCCCCCCGGCGCCTCCTCCACCCAGCGAAGCTCGGCTGCGTCGGGGGTGGGATTGGTCGAGATCCGGGGCACTTTCTCGCCCGACTTTCTTCGATTGTCGTACAATTGGCCTCGGTGGCGGGGGCGCGGCTCGGCCAGCCCTCGTCGATTCGAGGCCCGGACTTCTCTTCATGAGACGTGCGCTTCATAGATCGGCCGTCTTGGTGCCCCTGGGCGTCGCGGCGTTGCTCGGCGTCGCCGGGTGTCGGGGCGAGATCTCGTCGACGGGCCTCGGTGCGTCGGCGGCGGGCGCGACGGGCGCGGGTGCGGGCGCGACCGGCTCGACGGCCGGCACGGGGATGACCTCGGGCGTCGCGGGCGTCGGCGTCTTTCAGTCGAACGTGACGTGCGACGGCGCGCGCGACGTGCCCGTGGGGCCGCTGCGCCGGCTCACGCGGCAGGAGTACGCGAACAGCGTGCGCGATCTGCTCGGCGCGACGAACGTCGCGCGCGACGATCTTCCCGCCGACGAGACCGTCGGGCCGTTCGCCTCGAACACCGTCACGGCGCTCGGCGATCTCGGGACGCAGCAGATGCTCGACAGCGCCGAGAGGCTCGGCTCCGCGGTCGTCGCGACGCAAGCCGCGCTCGACCGCCTCGTCGCCTGCGATCGCACGGCGGGCGCGACGGACGCGACCTGCGCGGCGGGCTTCATCGACAGGTTGGGCCGCCGCGCGTTTCGTCGTCCCCTCGCGGCCGACGAGAAGGCCCGCTATGTCGCGCTGTTCTCGTCGACGGCCGCGGGCGGCACGTTCGCCGACGGCATCCGCCTCGTCGTGCAGACGATGCTGCAGTCGCCCAGCTTCCTGTATCACCTCGAGCTCGATCCGATGCCGGCGACGCCGGCCGCGGCGGGGACCATCGTCGCGCTCGATCAATATCAGCTCGCGGCGCGGCTCTCGTTCTTCCTGTGGAACAGCGTGCCCGACGACGCGCTCCTCACGTCGGCGTCGAGCGGCAAGCTCGCCGACGTCGTCGGCGTCAGGGCCGAGGTCACGCGCATGCTCGCCGACGCGCGCGCGCGCGACGCGATCTCGACGTTTCACGCGCAGTGGCTCGATCTCACCAAGCTCGCGGCGCTGGGCAAGGATCCGACGCTGTTCCCGCGGTTCACCCCGGCGCTGCGCGACGCTCTACAGGCCGAGACGTTGGCCTTCGTCGACGACGTCCTGCGCGCGGGCGACGGGCGGCTCGACACGCTGCTGACGGCGCCGTACTCGGTGCTCGACGGTCCGCTGTTTGATCTTTACGGCGTCGCGCGCCCCGCGGGCACGACGGGGCCCGTGCGGGTCGATCTCGATCCGACGCAGCGGGCGGGGCTGCTCACGCAGGGGGCGTTTCTCGCGACGCACGCGCACGAAAACCAGACGTCGCCCGTCGCGCGCGGGGTCGCGATCCTGCGCAACGTTCTGTGCGTCGCGCTGCCCGATCCGCCGCCCAACGTCGACAACGCGCCGCCCGATCCCAAGGCGGGCGCGACGACGCGCGAGCGCTTCGCGACGCACGAATCGGTCGCGAGCTGCGCCGTCTGCCACAAGCTCATCGACGGCATCGGCATGGGCTTCGAGGCCTACGACGCCATCGGCGCCTTCCGCGCGACAGACGGCGGGCGCGCCGTCGACGCGACGGGCACGGTCGTCGGCGCGCCCGAGATCGCCGGACCGTTCGACGGCGCCGTCGCGCTGTCGCGCAAGCTCGCGGGCAGCGCGCAGGTGCAGCAGTGCGTGGCCCGCCAGTGGTTCCGGTTCGCGCTCGGGCGCATGGAGACGGCCAGCGACGGCTGCTCGCTCAAGGGCATGTTCGACGGCTTTCAGACGTCGGGGCACGACGTGCGCCAGTTGCTCGCCTCGATCGCGACGTCGGACGCGTTCCGTTACCGAAAGGTCGGCCCATGAGCTTCTCGCGCCGCCACCTGCTCAAGCGCCTCGGCATCGCCGCCGCGGCGAGCCCGCTCGTGCCGCTGCTTCATTCCGAGCTCGCGTCGGGGCAACAGGCGGCGCCACCCAAGCGCCTCATTCTGTTTTTCACGCCGCACGGCACGGTCTGGAACCAGTGGGCGCCGACGGGCACGGAGTCGGCGTTCACGCTGTCGCCCATCCTCTCGCCCCTCGAGCGCCACAAGAGCCACCTCACCGTGCTCGCGGGCGTCGGCATCCCCGACAAGGGCGTGGGCGCGCCGCACACGAAGGGGCCGTCGCTGCTGTGGACGGGCTCGACGCTCGCCGACGACGGCACGTTCAACCGGACCGACTGCTCGGGCGGCTGCACGTTCGGGTGGAACACGAGCGCGTCGATCGATCAGCTCGTCGTCAACGCGCTCAAGCCGACGACCGTCTACAAGTCGCTGCAGTTCGGCGTGCGCTGCGGTGGCAACAATCCCGCGAGCCGCATGATCTACACGGCGGCGCAGCAGCCGCTCGCGCCCGAGACGGATCCCTGGGCCGCCTTCGGGCGCCTGTTCTCGACGCCGACGGCGCCCACGGCGCTCGCGAAGCTGCAAGCCGAGCGCAAGAGCTCGCTCGACGTCGTCGCCGCGGAGCTGGGTGCGATCCGCACGCGCCTCGCCGCCGCCGATCGCGCCAAGCTCGACGCGCACCTCGCGTCGGTGAGCGCGCTCGAAAAGCGCCTCTTGGCGACGCAGCCCGCGGCCTGCGTGCCGCCCGCGCTGGGCGCGAAGCTCAACGCGGGCGACATGGTGAACACGCCCACCGTCGTCGATCGCCAGTTCGATCTCATGACGGCCGCGCTCGCCTGCGACCTGACGCGCGTCGCGAGCTTCCAATATTCGATCGGCGACAACGACGGCACGACCTACAGCTGGCTCGGCCACACGGTGGCTCACCACGGCATGACCCACGCGCCCGACTCGGACACGGCGACGTGGGCGTCGGTCGCGCAGATCTACAACTGGTACGCCACGAAGTTCGGCGAGCTGCTCGATCGGCTCGCCGCCGTCAAAGAGGGCGCGGGCACGATGCTCGACAACACGCTCGTCGTGTGGGGCAGCGAGCTCGGCAAGGGCAACAGCCACTCGTTCGCGCAGGTGCCGTTCGTCCTCGCGGGCGGCGCCGGCGGCGCGCTGCGTCCCGGGCGCTTCCTTCAATATCCCGCGGGCACGCAGCACAACCGGCTGCTCGTCGCGATCGCGCAGGCCATGGGCGTCACGGGCGTCGACAAGATCGGCAGCACCGACGCCGGCTCGGGCCCGCTGTCCGGGCTGTTGGTCTGAGCGCGGGCAACGCGAGAGAACGAGCTTCGCTCGTTCGAACGAGCATCGGGGGGCACGGGGACCCTCTCAGGGTCCCCGACTAAGCGTTGCGCGTATAGAGCTGCCCGCGCGTCGCCGCGTAGGCGCTGCTGCGCACGAGCTCGCGGACTTGCCGCGGGTTGGGCACGCCGACGAGCCGGGCGCGCGGCGTCGCCGTCTCCTACCACAGGAGCGCGAACTGGCCGATGCCCATGAGTCGCTCGACCAAGCTCTGGTGGAACGTGATGTCGTCGATTGTCCGCACGTCGATCTCGACGAGCGTCTTGGACAGCACACCGCTCTCGATCGTGATGCGCTGGTTCGTGATGCGGTAGCGGTGGCTGCGCAGCGCGAGCAGGCTCCACCCGAGGCGCACGAGGCGCGACCCGACGAGCGCGATCACGGCGAGCACGATCACCGTGCGCGCCGTCTCCTCGTGCTCGACTACGAGGTTCGCGGCGTCGCGCGAGGCGTGCGTCAACAGGTCACGCAGCGGCGCGTAGGCGAGGTACACGATGATGGGGACGACGATCGCGAACAAGGCCGTCGCCGCCATCGAGACGACGAGCGCCTTGCGCGACGGCGAGCCTTCCCAAAAGACCTCTTCCTTGGACGGCGCGAGCGGCAGCCCGCCGCCGAGCGGAGTCGACACGACCGTCGCGCCGCCGAAGGGGAAGCCGCACTGCGGGCAGCTCGTCGCCGCGCGCGAGACCTGCGCCTTGCATTCGGGACAGGGGACCAGCGCCATGCGCGCTCGACCCTAGCACGCTCAGCGGGCGCGCTGGTCGGCCGCGGCCTTCTTGAAATCGATGAACGTGATGCCGTTGACGGGCGGTGGTGGGGCGGGCTTCTTTCGTCGAGGCTCGGCGGCGGCCGCCGCGTGACGAGCCGGCGCGGCCTCGGGTTCGTGCGGCAAGGGCGTGAGGTTGAGCGGGACGCGGTCGTTTCCCCGCGGCGTGATCACGAGGACCGTCGTGAGCGTCTCATACCCGGGGCTGCGCACGACGACGTTGTAGGGACCGGGCGACGCATCGAGGAACATCGGCGAGCGATCCGTCATCTTCTGACCGTCGACGTAGATCTCGGCTTCAGGAGGGGCCGTCACGATCTCGAGGCGACCCGGCGCGTGGAGCAGCATGTAGCGCAGATAGGCGAAGGCGACGGCGGCGAGCACGACGCCCGCGCCGATGAACAACGGCGCCTTGCTGCGCGGTTCGTCCTTCGGCAGGCGGAGGTTCGCGCGAGCGGGCTTGGGCGCCTCGGCCTCGGGCGCGCGCAAGCGCGGCTCGAGCGACGGTGAGAGCGCGACGGCGGTCGACGCGGGCGGCTCCTCGGCGGGCGCGGGCATCGCCTCGACGGCGGCGAGCTGTCTGCACACCTCGCCCATGTCCTGCCAGCGGTCGGCGCGCGCCTTCGCGAGGGCGCGCATGACGATGTCCTGCGCGCCGCCAGGGATCTCGAGATCGGGGCGGCGCTGGCGCGGTGGCTGCGCGGGATCGCGCAGGTGCATCAGCAGGAGGCGCGCCATGTCGTCGTCGCGAAAGGGCACGTCGCCCGTGAGCACCTGGTACATGAGGCACCCGAACGCGTACACGTCGTCGCGGGGATCGGGCGCGCGGCCCTGCGCCTGCTCTGGCGACATGAACTCGGGCGTGCCGGCGACGGAGTCGGCCCCCGTCGCGCTGGCGTCGCCGTGCGCGTTCGCGATGCCGAAGTCGACGACCTTGATGTACTCGACGTCGCCCTCGGGTCCCTTGCGGCGGCCGACGAGGACGTTCTCGGGCTTGACGTCGCGGTGGACGACGCCTTGCGCGTGCGCCGTCGCGAGCGCGCCCGCGATCTGCATGAGGATCGGCTTGGCGCGCTCCCACGGCAGCGGCCCCTGCTCGCAGAGCAACGTGAACAGCGTCGGTCCGTCGACGTGCTCCATGGCGAGGAACACGTACCCCTCGGGCGAGCGGCCGCTGTAGAAGATGTCGATGACGTTGTCGTCGTGAATCTCGGCGGCGATGTGCGCTTCGCGCAGGAAGCCTTCGACGAACGCGGGCTGGCTCGCGAGATCGGGCAGCAGCACTTTGAGGACGATCGTCTTGCCGACGCCCGTGTGCTCCGCCAGGTACACGGCCGCCATCGCGCCCTCTCCCAGCTTCGCCAGGATCCGATAACGCCCCGAGAGAACCTGCCCTATGAGCGGCACCCTGGAAGGGTTCGCCGCGGGTTGGGTACTCATATCCCTGGGCCAAGGTAACACGGAGCCCGCGGCGGGATCGTCGACCCCGCGTCAGGTTCGTGGCGCCCCGTAATTTCATTGGTCCCACGGGCTCACGGTTCGTGGAAAAATGCCGATTGGGAAGCCGCCACACGTGTGCCCGCCAGGTCCTCTGACTCCCCCTTCAGCCGCCGCCGACGCGACGCTCGCGCGCGGGACCGCGCTCGGACGTTTCGTCGTCCTCGGGCTCGTGGGCCGCGGCGCCATGGGCGAGGTCTACGGCGCGTACGACCCTGATCTCGATCGCAAGATCGCCATCAAGCTCGTGCGCGCGCGCGCGGGCAAGTCGGGTGACGCGGGCGAGGCGCGCGTGCGCCTCATGCGCGAGGCGCAGGCGACCGCGAAGATCTCGCACCCGAACGTCGTCGTCGTGTACGACGCGGGCACGTTCGAGGACCGCGTCTTCATCGCGATGGAGTTCGTCGAGGGGAACACGCTGCGCTATTGGCTGCAGTCGGCCCCGCGCTCGTGGCCCGAGATCCTCGAGATCTTCGTGGCCGCCGGACGCGGCCTCGCCGCCGCCCACGACAAGGAGCTCGTCCACCGCGACTTCAAGCCCGACAACGTCATGGTCGGGCGCGACGGCCAGGTGCGCGTCATGGACTTCGGGCTCGCGCGCATCGCCGTGCGCCGCGGCGAAGGCCCCGCCGTGCCGCCCGTGCGCCCCGTGCGACGCGTGTCCGCGCCCGACGACCAGGACATCGAATCGACGCGCGTGCTCGGCGACACCCAGGTCATCGGCGCGAACGAGACGATCGACGATTCCCCGTCCTTCGACCTGCAGATGACGGCGACGTCGACGTTGACGTTGCGCGATCCCATCACGCAGACCGGCACCGTCATGGGGACGCCGGCGTACATGTCACCCGAGCAGTTTCAGAGCCTGCCCGCCGACGCGCGCTCCGATCAGTTCAGCTTCTGCGTCGCGCTGTACGAGGCCGTCTACAACGAGCGCCCGTTCGGGGGCAGCACGCTCGACGAGCTCACGGACGCTGTGGTCGCCGGCAAGCTCGCCGCGGCGCCCGCGGGCTCGCGCGTGCCCGCGTGGCTGCGCAAGGCGATCGAGCGCGGACTGCGCGTCGATCCCGCGGAGCGCTTCGCGACGATGGGCGCGCTGCTCGCCGAGCTGGATCACCGCGCGGGCGTCACGCCGCGCATGGGCTTCGCGAGCGGTGCCGCCGCGAAGCTCGCCGGCGTTTGGGAGGCGCCCGTGGGGGGCCACTCCGTCGAGACCGAGCAGAAGAACGCCATGCGCGACGCCTTCCTCGCGACGGAGAAGGCGTACGCGGCGGCCGCCTTCGCGGGCGCGACGGCCGTGCTCGATCGCTTCGCGGCGCGCTGGGCCGAGCTGTACGTCGACGCGCTCGAGGCGACGCACGTGCGCGGCGAGCAGTCCGCCGAGGTGCTCGACCTGCGCATGGACGCCCTCAACGACGGCCTCGAGGACCTCAAAGCGCTCTGCCGCCAGTTCCTGGTGGCGACCTCTGGGGTCGTAGAGAACGCCGTCAACGCCGCCGTCGCGCTCGGCACGCTCGAGCGCTGCAGCGACGTCAAGCTGCTGCGCGCGATCGTGCGTCCCCCCGAGGATCCGGGCGTCCGCACGGCCGTCGAGCGCATTCGCGCGCGGCTCGTCGACGTGCGCGCGCTGTTCCGCGTCGGTCGCTTCGGCGAAGCCCTCGAGGCGGCCGTGCCCGTCGCCGAGGAGGCGCGCCGCATCGGCTACGGACCCACGCTCGCCGAATGCCTGCTCTTGCTCGGCTCGATCCAGCACGAGGTCGCGAAGACCGACGCGGCCATCGCGACGATGGAGGAGGCCGTGTGGACGGCCGAGCTCGCCCGCCACGACGAGGTCGCCGCCGAGTGCGCGGTGCATCTCATCTACACGATGGGGTACATGCAGTCGCGCTTCGAGGCCTCGGGGATCTGGAGCCGCCACGCCGAGACGCTGCTCCGTCGCATGGGCGGTCACGATCAGCTCTGGGGGTGGTTCTTCAACAACCACGCCGCCGTGAGCGAGGTGCAGGGCCGGCTCGCCGAGGCCGTCGAGGACACGCGTCGCGCCGTCGAGGCGAAGGAGCGGGCGCTCGGCAAGGATGCTCCCGACGTCGCGCTCAGCCTCGGGAACCTCGCGAACCAGCTCTCCGGGCGCGGGGCCTTCGTCGAGGCGCTCTCCGTCTCGCAGCGCGCCGTCGACACGATGATCGCGGGCCTCGGCGTCGATCACCCGCGCACGGCCGTGCTGCTCTCGAACCACGGCGAGTTCCTGTGTCGCCTCGAACGGTTCGCCGAGGCCCACGACGTTGCGGCGCGCTCCCTCGCGATCTTCGAGCGCGAGACCGATCCCGACGGCGCCTGGGTGACGTACCCGCTGCTGACGCTCGGCCTGAGCTTGCTCGGCACGGGGCGTCTCGACGAGGCCGCACGGGTCCTCGAGCGCGCGACGACGATTCGCGAGGCGCTCGAGAAAGCGCCGGCGCGGCTCGCCGAGGTGCACTTCGCGCTCGGGCGCGCGCTGCACACGCGCGCGGGCGAGACGGCGCGCGCTCTCGAGCTCGTGCGCCGCGCGCGCCGCGAATACCAAGAGTCTCCCGCGACGCCCGCCCTCGAGATGGATCTCGGCGAGCTCGATCGCTGGCTCGCCGCGAACACCTGAGAACCGAGAGCCGCGCGGCTCCGCCGCGCGAAGCGAGCGTCGGGGGCGCGGGACCCTCTCTGGGGCCCGAACTAAACAAACAGTTGCGGGATCGCGCCCGAGACTTCGCCGAGCTTCTCGGGGAGGCCGACGGCCTTCATCGCCGAGATGACGACGTTGGCGGGGTGCTTGCCCGTGGCGGCGACGTGCTGGCCCGGCTTGAGCCCGCCGGCGCGGCCCGCGATGAGGCAGGCCATGTTCTCCGTCGAGTGCGTGCTGTTCTTCGAGGCCGTCGCCGTGTCGAGCCCATGTCCGCCCTCGTGGAGGAACACGGCCGCGACGTTGTCGATGAGCTTGCCCGCGCCCTCGGGCGTGTCGCGCAGCTTGCCGATGAGGTAGCCGAAGTGCTTCATGTGCCAGGCGATCATCTTGCTGACGGCGAGCGTGCCGCGGATGACGGGATCGCCGTTGTGCCCGAGCTCGTGCAGATCGCAGTGCGCGCCGCACAGCGCGAACACGTTCATGTGTGACTGGAACATCGTGAACATGAGCGTCGCCGACCGCGTGAGATCGCACGTGAAGGCCATGTGGATGAGATCGCAGAACACCTTCGCGCGCTGCTCCTCGTTGCTGTATCCAAGATTGGTTCCGTAGGTGTTCGTGCCGCCCGCGTCGACCCCCTGCGTGCCGCCGATCGAGGGATCGGCGCCCGGGTCCGCGGGCTTTGCACAGGTCGCCGTTGCCACGGGAGGCAGCGCCGAGATCTGCAGCTCGAGCGCGCGGATCTCGTCGGCGTGCTGCTGAAGCCGCTGCTGGTCGGCCTTGCCGAGCTGCGCGTTCGCCGACAGCCGCTGGAGCTTGCCGCCCACGAGATCGAGCACGCTCTTGCGCGACCGCAGCAGGAAGTCCTGCTTCGCGCGATCGGTGGCGTTGGCCGGCGGCGTGAAGTTCGAGAAGAGCGCCGTGTACGCGTCGTGGGGGCTCACCGTGGGGAGGATTTCGAGCGGGTTGCCGCCCGCGGGGTTCGCTTTGTACGTGATCGACTCGCGCCCGTAGGGCGCCGACACGCCGAGGTACCACGCGACCTGCACCCGGTAGGCGAGCGACTTGAACGGCGTGTCGCCCGCGATCGCGGCGGCGACGAGCTGATCCGACGTCGGTCCCGCCGACGCCGTGTTGTCGGGCGAGCGCACGCCCGACAGCAGCGGCGACAGCGACGAGACGTGGAAGTCGTCGCGACGGCCCGCCGCGGGCACGGCGCCGCCGTTTGCCGTCGGGATCGACAGGCCCGACACGACGCTCACCTCCGACTGCACGGAGGCGAGCGGCGCGAGCGCCGACTTCAAGTCGTAGTTGGGCCCGACGGTGGTCGGCACGTAGTCGTTGTGGAGCGGATCGCCGTCGCCGCCGAGCGATTGCCCGCCGAAGCACACGAGATAGCGCTTGGGGATGGGCTTGCCCTGCGCGTAGGCCTCGCCGTGGCGATCGAACATCGCCTCGAGCGCGGGCAGGGTGATGGCGGCTCCGCCGAGGCCGCGGAGCACCGCGCGGCGCGAGAGGCGCAACGACTTCGAGATTGAGCTCATGGCATGGTCTCCAGGCGGCGGTAGCCGAACGCGTCGGCCCCGGCGACGTCGATCATGAGCGCATCGAACGTCCGTCCGTTCTTCTTGAACCCGTCGGTGAGCGTCGCGAGCGCGGGCGTGTCGTCGGACGTTTCGCGCCGCCCGTGCGCCATGCGGAACAATTGCGTGACGACGCAGCCTTCGAGACCACCGCTCGCGATGAGCAGCTCGCCGAGGCCGGCCGGCCCGTTGAACTTGCCGTCGCCTGTGGGGCCGGCCGTGCTGCCGACGATCTGTCCCGCGCCCGCGATCGCGCACTCGGGCGCCGCCGCCTCGGTCGCGCGGTACAAGCCCGTGCGGTCGTAGTTTTCGAGGCCGAAGCCGATGCCGTCGGTGAGGCTGTGGCACCCCGCGCACCCGCCGGCGCGATGGGCCGCGTAGCGATCGATCTTGCAGCGGGTCGTCGTCGCGGGCGGCGGCTGGTCGACCATGACGTTGGGCGGCGGTGGCGGCACGATCTGGCAGAGCAGCCGGTTGCGCACGAACACACCGCGCAGCGTGGGGCTCGTGTCGTCGAACTTCGCGCCCGTCGCGAGCACGGCGCCGTGCGAGAGGATCCCGCGGCGCGGGTTCGGCCCATAGGGAACCCACGCGCCTGTCGTAGAGCCGGGCGCGGGCAGCCCGTAGCGCGTCGCCGCGGCGTCGGTGAGGAACGTCTCCGGCCATCGGAACAGCTCGAGGTAGTCGGCCTTCTTCTCGAACACGACGCGCGTCACGAGCGCGTCGGTCTCGGCGCGCAGCATGTCGCCGAGCTGCGCGTCGACGGGGAGCTGGTGGTAGCCGAGCCAAAAGGAATGGAAGCTGCGCACGCGATCCGCGCCGCGTGCGTCAGCGAGCAGCTTCGTCGCGGCGGTGCGTCTTCCGGCCGACGTCGCGAGCGCGCCGGCAGCGGCGAGATCGAGCAGCTCATTGCTCGGCGTCGTGCCCCACAAGAAGTACGAGAGCCGCGCGCCGATCTCGTAGTTGTCGAGCTGGTAGACGCCCGCCTGGCCCGCGACGGGCACGCCAACCTCGACGCGATAGAGAAAGCTCGGGTCCTGCAGCACGGCGCGCACGACGAGATCGACGCCCGCGTAGAAATCCCCGGCCTCGACGGCGAACGATTGCAGCCCCACGTACGCGGCGACCTCGTCGGCCGTGAGCGGGCGCCGGAACGCCCGCCGCCCGAACGCGCGCACGAACGCGTCCATGCACTTGCCGTCGCTGGGGCCCGTCGGCTTGCACCCGACGACGGTGTCGCGCCGCGTGGGATCGGCGAGGAGGCGCGTCGACGCGTCGGTCGCGAGTGTCTCGGCCGTCGCGACGAGCGCGCCCGACACGAGCTGCGTCTTGTAGTCGTTGTCGAACGGATCGTTGACGTCCTCGGGCAGCTTGCCGAACCCGGGCCGCGTCGTGTCGCCGAGCAGATCGCGGAGCGAGTTGTCGTACTCGATGCGCGAGAGGCGGTGCAGCCCCGAGGCGCCGACGGCGAGGCCCACGGGGACGTTCATGGCGACGCCCGTCGAACCCGCCGCGCCGCTGCCCGCCGTGCCCGCGCCGACGCCGGCACCTGCGGCGCCCGCGTGAACGTCGCTGATCTTGCCGGTGCACGCGCTCAGCAACGAGAACGCCAACGGAACCAACAATGTCGTCGCTGATCGCAAACTGGTGCGGTCTTCCATCAGACCTCCCGTTTGGGGGGCGCGGCCCGCGGCCGCGACGGCGCATCGATCGAGAGCTTCACGGTAAATCGTGCTGGCGACGGCGGCAAACCTTTCCACCGGACCTACACGCAGATTGTGACGCGGGAAATCGCCATCACCGTCGACGGTTAGGCGATCATGGTAGCGTCACCGCGCTTCGGAGGTTGCGCAACATGACGTTGGATTTCACGGGTCGCCACGTCGTCGTCACAGGGGGGACAGGTGCGCTCGGGCGCGCCGTCGTCGACGCGTTCGTCGGCGCGGGCGCCGTATGCCACGTCCCTCATCGCGGCGCCGCGCCGGCGGACTTCGCGTCGCACGAACGGATTCGCCTCGTGGGCGGCGTCGAGCTCGCCGACGAGCCGCGCGTCGCCAAGCTCTACGCCGACCTTCCGGCCCTCTGGGCCTCGGTGCACGTGGCCGGCGGCTTCGCGGCCGCACCCGTCACGTCGACGTCGCTGGCTGATCTCCGCGCTCAGCTCGACCAGAACCTCGTGAGCGCGTTTCTCTGTAGCCGCGAGGCCGTGCGCCGCATGAGCGCGGGCGGGCGCATCGTCAACGTCGCCTCGCGCGCCGCCGTCGAGAGCGAGGGCGGCAAGCTCGCGTACACGATCGCGAAGGCCGGCGTCGTCGCGCTCACGCGCGCGCTCGCCGCCGAGCTCGCGCCGGGCATCCTCGCGAACGTCATCCTCCCATCGACGATCGACACGCCCGCGAACCGCGCCGCCATGCCCGCCGCCGATCCCGCGCGCTGGTCGAAGCCCGCCGCCGTCGCCGACGCGATCCTGTGGCTCGCCAGCCCCAACAACCTCGTCACGACCGGCGCGCTCGTCCCTGTCTAGCCG
>JBBQJG010000051.1:0-23550 GCA_038325725.1 Polyangia bacterium
TGCGGATCGAGGGCGGTCCCGAAAAGATCCTCGCGGCGAATGAACCGAGCGCCGATCGCGTGCGCGTGAGCGGACAGACCGTCGTGTGGATCGCTGGACATTCTTCGATCCGCGGGCTCTCGCTGCCGGACGGCGCTCCCAAGGATCTCGTCCTCGCGGCGGCGGACAGCTCCATTCCCGACCTCGTCGTCTCGGACGACGGCCAACTCGTCTACTACTTGCTCGGCCCGTCGGTCATGCGGATTCCCATCGGCGGCGGCACGGCCGTCGAGGTCGCGCGGGCGGCCGATGGCGTGACCCCGCATCAGCTCGCGATCTCGGGGAACAGGCTCGCCTTCGATTGCGACGTCGTCACACTCGGCGAGAGCATCGTCGCGAGCTGCGGGACGCGCGATCTTGCCGACGGCACGGGCCAAACGTTCGTGGGGCGCGTCGGTTGCGTCTCCCGCGACGACAAGTGCGGGAAACCGGGGATCGCTCACGAAGGCCTCTTTTTCAAGGACGGTGGCGCCTACTACAACTATCAACCCTACGAGAACAACTATGCGTTCTTCGGCAACCCGTCCGTGTCCGGGCTTCGAGTTGCGTCGGTCGCGGGCGATCTCGGAAACATCTACTTCGCCTACGACGGAAACATCGCGAAGATGCCGTACGCATCGACCGCGCGCCCGATCCTTCTCGCACAGGGCCAGGACGACGCCTCTTCGTTGACCGTCGACGAGACCAACGTCTACTGGGCGATCGGCTGCGAGATCGACAGCGTGCGCAAGTAGGAGCCCGTGATCTAGCGAAGCGTCCCCGCGAGGACGACGGGCTCGACGTAGTTGGGATCTTCGACGTCGGGTTTCCACGGAAGGTCGGGGCGCGCGGCGGCCGCTTCGTCCGCGGTCAGGTGCGTGCCGAGGCGTTCGAATCGATAGAGGGCGCCCAGCTCGGCTTCGACCAGCTCGACGAAGCTCTGGCGTGAGCGAAACGCCTTGTCGTTGGAGAGGAGCACGAGCTGTCGCGGCGTCATGGCGCGCAAGCTCGCGAACAGCTCGGGCCACAGCAGCCGCAGCACGCGTTCATTGCCGCGGCCCACGCCGAAGGCCGGCGGGTCGACGATCACCAGCTCGTAGCGAGCGGTTTGCGGGTCGCGGGCGAGGCGCCGCAGGTGCCGCGCGAGATGAGCCTGCGCGGTGTCCGGCAGCACGCGCATGCGCACACCGTTCAGCGCGGCGTTGCGCAATGACCAGGCGAGGTAGTCGCGGTTGGGATCGACGTTGGCGACGTCGTCCGCGCCGCCCGCGGCGGCCGCGATCCCGAAGGCGCCTGTATAGGAGAACAGGTTCAGCACCCGCTTGCCGCGCGCGGCCTCGCGCACGAACGACCGCGCCTTGGCGGCGTCCAGGAAGAGGCCGAAGTCATGCGCCGGATCGAGGCCGAGCTCGAATCTCAGGCCGCGCTCGGTGCCAATGAGAGGCAACGCGGCCCCCACGGGGTCGTACGTCGCCACGACGAATTTGTTGGTGCCGTCCGACGAAGCGCGCGCCTTCGCGACGACATGGTGTTCGGGAAACGCACCGCGCACGCCGCGCAGGAGCGCCTCGGCCGTCAAGCCGCCGCTCGCCGCATCCACGTAGTCGATCGCGACGACGAGCGCGCCGAAGCGATCGACCAGCAGGCCCGGGAGGCCGTCGCGCGCGCCGGCGCACAGGCGAACGCAATCCGTCCCGTTTGCGCTGGCGCGCGCGCGCGCCAGCAGGAGCGCCTGGAAGGACGCGGCGCGGTCGCTGTTCACGTGCACCTCCTTCGACTAGCGGAGACCGCGCCCCGCGTCCAGCCGCGTCGCGCGATCGGGCCCGCGATCGAGGCCAGATGGACGGCGTCCCGCCGACCGGGGATACTGCGCGGCCCGGAGTCTCATGAAGATCGCGCTCATTTATCCGCCCACCTGTGATCCGACGGCGCCGTATCTGGCGGTGCCGGCGCTCACGGGGTTCCTGCGCGCCAACGGTGTCGACGTGCTGCCGGTCGACGCCAACGTCGAGGCCTACGATTCCTTGCTGCGCCAAGGACCCCTGACGGCGCTGCGCGCGCGCATCGAAGAGCGCATCGCGCGGCTCGAAACGCGCGCGTCGCTGTCTCACAGTGAGCAACTCGAGTACCACGCCCTGTGGCAGGTCCGCGGCGACGCCTACGCCGTCCCCGAAGGCATCGACGAGGCGGTCGCGATCCTGCGCGATCCCGTCCGCTTCTTCGAGCCCGAGTCCTACGCGCGTGGCGTCGACACGATCGACGCGGCCCTCCGCGTGATCTCGGCGGCGCACGCGCCGCTGCAGCTCGACTTCACGGGCTATCGGACGCCGTTCGCGTTGACGACGCTCGAGGAGATCGCGCACGACGCGACGCCGGAGCGCGATCCGTTCGACGCCTACGTCGTGGGGGAGCTCGCGCCGCGCCTGCGCGCGTCCGGCGTGCGCGCCGTCGGGATCTCGCTGTGTTTCCCCGGGCAGCTGCAGCCCGCCTTCGCGTTCGGCCTCAAGCTGCGGCGCGAGCTGCCCGACGTTCACCTCACGATCGGGGGCCCGGCCATCACGCAGCTGCTGATCCGCCTGCGCGGGCCGGCGCTCGCGGCGGCGCTGGGGCCGTTCGACACGGCCGTCGTCTACGAAGGTGAGCACACGCTGCTCGCCCTCTGCCGCGCGCTCGACGAGCGCGGCGACGATCCCGCCGCGCTCCGCGCCATCCCCAACCTCGTCCATCGCGATCGCATGCAAGGCGCGCGGTTCACCCCGGGCGAAGGCAGCGAGGACATGCGGGCGCTGCCGCCACCCGACTTCGACGGCCTCGCGCTCGACAAGTACTTTTCGCCCGTCCTCACGCTGCCGTACGACCCGACGCGCGGCTGCTACTGGGGCAAGTGCACGTTCTGTCACTACGGCCTCGCCGAGGTCGGCACCGCGAGCTACCGCGAGCGCGCCGTCGAGACCTGCGTCGCGCACCTCGCGGCGCTGTCGGCCAAGCACGGCACGCGGCACTTCTATCTGTCGCAGGATTCGGTCGCGCCCAAGACGATCGTCAAGCTCGCGGGCGCGCTCGCGGACGCGGGCTTGAATCTCCGCTGGGCGACCGACCTCAAGCCCGAGCGTTACCTGACGGCGGAGCGCGCCGAGACGTTGCGGCGGGGCGGGGCGGTCGCCTGCGCGCTGGGCGTCGAATCGGCCAGCCCGCGCGTGCTCGAGCTCATCGACAAGGGCGCGCCGGTCGAGGTCGTGGGCGACGTCATCGATCACCTCGCGGCCGCCGGCATCGCCGCCGAGGCGATGTGCTTCACGGGCTTTCCCACCGAGACGCTCGCCGACGCGCTGCTGACGCTCCGCTTCCTCGACGATCGCCGCGACCAAGTCGCGGCCTTCATCGTCGGTCAGTTCGATCTCACGCACGGCGCGCTCGTGGCGCAGACACCCGAGCGCTTCGGCATCCGGGAAGTGTGGCAGGTCGAGGGCGACACGCTGGGCACGGGCCTCTTCTTCGAGGAAGAGACGCCGCCCATGAGCGACGGCGAGCCGGCCCAGCTGGACCACGCGCTCGACGCGCTGTCTTCGAGTTGGTTGTTGCGCCGCTATCCATGGGCCGGCTCGTTGTCGACGGCGCACACGGTCCTTTACTACGACCGCCACGGGCGCGACGTCTTTCGTCGGCTGGCGTCGGTCGTGCGGGGCGGCGTGATCGGCGCTCACGCCAAGGTCGTGCCGGCGCGCTTCGATCTCACCGACGCGGCCGACGCGCTCGCGCGCGAGGCCGAGGTCTGGCACCACCTGGTGCGCGTCGCGCGCAAGGTCTCACGTCACGACTACGGCGCCGTCATCGCCGACTTCGCGTCGCTGCCCGAGACGCCGCGGCGTTACCGCGTGCGCGCCGGAGAGGGGCCCGTCGCCGTTGGTTTCCGCGCGCGCGGCCGACGTCCCCCGAACTCGCCCAACGCGCTCGGCTGACGCGGCTCCCGCCGAGCGGCGGCGTCCAGGCATGGACATCGTTCGCTCCCTCGCTCAGGGGCTCCCGTTCGCGCCGCCAACGCCCCATTCGGCACGCTTTGAGCTGCGAGGTAGCGCCGCGAGATAGAGTCCTTATATTGCAATCATGGATCTCGCGCCGTCAGTCCCGCCCGGTTCGCCTTCGCCCCCGCCTTTGCCCCCGCCTTTGAAAGACAGCTCGCCGCCGCAGGCTTGGGCCTCGCGGCTGCGTGTGTGGGTCAACAAGAGCACGGCCCTGCATGCTGGTGTCATCATCGCGATGGCAACGGGCCTCATTGTCTTGGCGGTGGTGCAAGCGGTCGCGATAGCGCGCATCCGGTTGCAGGCGACGCACGAGCGCGCGGCTCTGGTCCGACGCGAGACGGAGATCTTGACGGCACAGACCGCGGCGTTGCTTCGCCTCAGCGCGCTCCCGCTGGGATGGGCCGTCCGCGGCGCGATGTTGAAGGACGACATGGGCAGCGTGGACACCTACCTGCAGCGGATCGTCCAGGAGCCCCACGTCACGGGCGCCGCGCTCGTGGGACCCGACGGCAAGGTGCGCCTCGCGAGCAATCGCAAGCTCGAGAATCGCCCGGCGGCGGAGCTCTTCAGCGGCGTCGCGCTCAACGGACAGAGCCCTTTCGTGATGGCCTCCGAAGGCAGCGCGCGCGTCGTCGTTCCCGTGATGGGCTACGACCGGCGGCTCGGCACCCTGATCCTCAGCTACCTCGCCCCGACGGCGGAGGCGCTGGAAGTCGCGAGCCCGACGAAATGAGGGTCGACGTGCAGATCACGACGAGCTCGTCTCCCCGCGGTGGCTCGCGGGACGAATCGTGGCTTCGCTCAGGTTGTACGCGGTGTTGACGAGGCAGAGGTGCGAGAAGGCCTGAGGGAAGTTCCCCAAGGCTCGCTTCGCGACGGGATCGTACTCCTCGGAAAGCAGCCCCACGTCGTTGCGGACCGAGAGCAGTCGTTCGAACAGCGCGAGGGCCTCATCCCGCCTCCCCTGCTGAATGAGGACGTCCGCCATCCAGAAGCTGCAGGGCAGAAACACGCCTTCACCGGCAGGTAACCCGTCCGCCGACGTGGGCTCATCGGTGAGATAGCGTCGCACGAAACCGTCGTGCATCAGCTCCCGTTCGATCGCGGCTACTGTCCCCGCCACCCGAGCGTCGTCGACCGGGAGAAACCCGACGAGAGGGATGAGGAGCAACGACGCGTCGAGGGCGGGCGCGCCGTAGCTCTGCGTGAACGTTTGACGAGCGGCGTCCCAGGCGTGCGCGCAGACGTCTGCGTGAATGGCGTCGCGAATCGACCGCCAGCGCTCGACCGGTCCGTCGAGGGAGAACTGTTCCACCGACTTGATGGCGCGATCGAACGCCACCCAGGCCATGACCTTCGAGTGCGTGAAGTGTCGCCGCGGCCCTCGGATCTCCCAGATGCCTTCGTCAGGCTCGTGCCAGAGCGTTTCGAGAGACGCCACGAACGATTGCTGGAGCGACCAGGACCAGGGGTCGGGATCGATCCCGAGACGCCGAGCCTGGAACAAGGCGTCGGCCACCTCGCCGAAGACATCGAGCTGCAATTGCGCATGGGCGGCGTTTCCGAGCCTGACGGGGCGCGACGCCTCGAACCCAGCGAGCCAGCTCGCTTCGGACTCGGGAAGACGGCGCTCTCCGCCCACGCCGTACATGATCTGGACGCGTGAAGGATCTCCCGCGACCGCCCGCAGGAGCCATTCGCGCCAGGCCTTGGCCTCGCCGACGTAGCCGCCCAGCATGAGCGCGTAGAGCGTCAGCGTCGCGTCCCGCAGCCAGCAATAGCGATAGTCCCAGTTGCGAGATCCACCGGGCCACTCCGGCAAAGAGGTCGTCGGGGCGGCGACGATTCCCCCCGTCGGCCCGAAGGTCAGCGCCTTGAGCACGCGCAGCGACGTTCCCACCTCGTCGCGCCAGGGGCCGCTGTATTTGCACTTCCCTGACCATTGTCGCCACCAGGCTTCCGTCTGGTGCAAGGCCTCAGCGGGGTCCACTGCGGGTGGCGGCGACTCGTGCGATGGAAACCAGGTCAGCGCCAGCGCTCGCTTTTCACCAGGCCCGATCTCGAAGGTGGCGACGCTCGCCAGGTCTCGCCCGCACAGGTCGACGTCGCCCCGCACACAGATCGCGTCGGGGCCCGCGGTCATGGTCAAGACGCCGTCGCGCTGCCTCACCCAGGGCACGACGCGGCCCGTGTCGAACCGAACGACCAGGTCCACGTCCAGCTCGACGCGCCCCTCGATCCCTTCGACGATCCGGAAGATGTCGGGCCGCTCGTCGCGCAGGGGCATGAAGTCGAGGAGCCTCACGACCCCCGTGTCGGTCACGACCTCCGTCTCGAGGATGAGGGATCCTTCCAAGTAGCGCCGCTTCACCGACCTCGTCGGTCCCGTGGGCGCGATTCGCCACCGGCCATTGCCACGATCGCCCAACAGCGCCGCGAAGCATGCGCCCGAGTCGAAGCGCGGAAAGCAGCACCAGTCGATCGAGCCATCTCGGGAAACGAGGGCCGCCGTTTGGGTGTCGCCGATGAGCGCGTAATCCTCGATGCGCGATGGCACGAACCGAATATAGGCCGCTTTCGCGCGCGTTCAGGAGCGTCTCAACATTTTTACGACGCGGAGACGGGGGAGGGTGTGATCCCAAATTCGGCGACTTAGCTTTTGGGACGCGCTGGTCGCGGCGCACGGACGGGAGCTCGCGAGTCGATGATCATCCGAAGGATCGCGCAAGGTTCATGAGACGGCTTTGGTACACCGTCCGACTGAGCTTCTGGTTTGTGCCGTTGATCATCGTCGCGGTGAGCATCGGCCTGGCGACCGTGCTGATAGGGCTGACCTCCCCGGAGATGAATCAGGCGCTGGCGCGCTGGCCCCATCTGTTCGGCGCGAGCGCCGAGGGCGCCCGCGCGATGATGTCCACGATCGCCAGCTCCATGATGTCCGTGGTAGGCGTCACCTTTTCGGTGGTGCTCGTGACGCTGGCCCTCGCGTCGAGCCAATACAGCTCGCGCATCCTCGGCAACTTCTTACACAGCCGCACGACGCAGGTGACGCTCGGGATTTTCTCCGGCGTCTTCACCTACTGTTTGGTGGTCATTCGCACCATTCGCAGCGGGTCGGAGGGCACCTTCGTCCCCACGCTGGCCGTGTTCGTCGGCGTGGTCTGCGCGGTCGGCGCGGTCGGCGTCCTCATCTTCTTCATCCACCACATCGGGTCCTCGATCCAGGCCTCGAGCATCGTCTCGTCCGTCGCCGCGGAGGCTCTCGTCGCCGTCGATCATTTGTTTCCTCAGCGGCTTGGTGATGGGCCGGGCGACACCGAGCGCGCGCTGCCCGATCTTTCGTCGTGGAAGTGGCGCCCGATCGCTGCCTCGGCGAGCGGCTACATACAAAGCGTGGACAACGATACTTTGCTGCGCGTGGCGCGCACGCGGCGGACCGTCGTGAAGATGGAGCACGCGATCGGCGGCTTCGTGGTCGAGGGAACCGCGCTCGTGGCGGTCACGATGGAGGCCGCGCCCGACGAACAGACGATCGCCCTTCTGCAGTCGGCGTTCGAGATCAACAGCTACCGCACCGTCGACCAGGACCTGGGTTTCGGAATCCGTCAGCTCGTCGACGTGGCGCTCAAGGCGCTTTCACCGGGCGTCAACGATGTCTCGACCGCCATCATGTGCGTGGACTACCTTTCGGTGGTGCTCGCGCGGCTCGCGACCAGATCCAGTCCGTCCCTTTACCGCTACGAAGGCGCGGAGCTGCGCGTGGTCGCCAAAGGAGCGACGTTCGAGCAGCTGCTCGCCGGGGCGTTCGACCAGATCCGAAACAGCGCGGAGGGCAATGTCGCCATCCTGCTGCGCTTGCTTGGCGCCTTCGGGATGCTCGGGGGAGTCACCGACGTGACAGAGCGACGACAAGCCCTTCGCGAGCAGGCGCGATGGGCCGCCGAGCTCGCCGAGCGAACCGTCAAAGCGCCCCATGACCGCCGGCGGATCGACGCGCGGCTCGCTGAAGTGAACGAGGCGCTCGGCTCTTCGGAAATGTCGAGCCGCCTCTGACTTGTCGAACGACAGGCGCGCCGGGCCGCCCCCCAGAGTCGAACGAAGGTCCGAACTTCCGTTCACGCAGCTCGCGAGACTGACCGCTATCGGACCTTGTCTTCGACCTCGCGGACGAGCGTCTGGAGGCGCTCGAGCTCTTTCTGGGAAGCGCTGGCAGTCAGGGCCATGGCGGCCCGCTGCAGGGCCACGGCCTCTCGGCTCGAGGACAGGCCGGCCAGGCGGTAGGCGGATATCCCCACCAGGACGTCCAGCAGTGGTCCCCCAGGCCCGTGAGGTCCAGGGAGGATTCCGCCGCCCGGGCCTCTCAGGAGCCCGTCGTCCGCGATGTCACTCACCAGCAGCGATATCGCCTTGAGGCTCCGCCACAGCGGAGAAGGCGGATCGTAGTCCGGCCCGATGGCGAGGCCGCCGCAGGGATTGATGCCCGTGATTCCCGTGTTGACGATGGTCGGCGGCTGGCCGTTCGTGCTCAAGGTGAACGACTTGATGGCGGCGCTCAGTCCATCAGTTGCGTAGTCGACAACGTAGACGTAGCCCTGGTCGTCGACTGCGACGGCGGTCGCATTGCTGAACCCGGAGATCGTCAGGGGGGCATTGGGGTCACCAGAGAAAAAGAGGACGTTGTCTCCGTTGGCCACGTACATATTGCCGCTGGAATCGAAGGCCATATTGGTCGGAGCAATGAGACCGGAGGAGGACCCGAGGCTCGGTCGGGTTGATAAAGGCGGAAACCTCGTCGGGCTGACCGATGCGAACGGCAGGCTCGCCGGACCTGTGGACGGTAGGTCGTAGCGGACGATCGACGGTTCGGTAGATTGCAGGATCCCGAACATTGAGGTGTAGAGCCTGTCGTTCGGTCCACCGTTGTCGATCGCTATGCACGCAGACCCGCCTGGGCCATTCATGTCGTCAAATCCCCCGATCCAGATGATCTTGGGATTGTTAGTGACCGCCGGTATGCCCTGGGGCTGCGGGAACACAACGATGGAGCGGAGATGTTCGCTCGAGAAGAACAGGGCGTAAAGACTGTCCTGCCGATCGACGGCCAATCCGGAAATCGTAGCGAGCCACGGGGCAGAGCCCCACGGGGAAGCCATGGTGGGCCCCATTGTCTGAAATGGGCCATCATTGCCGCTCGCCTGCGGCTCATACACGACGAGCAGCGGCCGATTCGCGAGATACTGAGATTCCTGGGAGTCGGTCGCGACACGACGGGCAAGATATAGGTATCCCTTGGAGTCGATCGCGACATACCGAATCGGGCCGAGCTCGGCGGCAGGCGTGAGGTCGCGGACGTGACCGGCCAGTCCGCCTGACACCTCATATACCTTCACGAGCGGCGCGCTCGACGCGTCATCGACATTCAGGTTGGGCGCGCCGCGGAGCATATCCGTCACGGTCCCGAACCCGGCACAGCCAGCCACGTAGAGCTGCATGGATGTTTTCCCCTCTCCCAAGGACGAACGCGCACATGAGGATGAGCGCAAGTAGCAACAGCCACCACCGTAACACGAGCGGCAGCCCCACCCGGAGACCAGGAAGTTCAAGCGCGGATTTCGCGCACGACGTCCCTCCCGTTACGGCCGAGTGGTGTGAAAAGTGATGTGACAAAAGTGGCCTGAGACACTCGTGGGAGAGGCTGATTGCTTGTACGGTGTCAACGCCAAGTAGAAATGTCCGGTTCTCTGCCGCCAAGTAAAAAATTCCGGTTTGGCGGGACGTGGTCGGGCGGCTGACGGGCGGCCAGTCTGGACGGAGCTCTTGAAGCCGTAGAAGTCCGCGGCGGAAGTTCGAAGATCATCGCGCTTCCGTGAAGGTTTTCTCGAGCCGCGCCCTTGCTGGGGATGGGCATCGAGATCAGGAGTCGGAGCGCGAGCGGGTCGAAGGTGGGCGTCGTGTTGGTGCTGCTGCTGTGGAGCGCGGGCTGCTCGCACCGCGCGCCCGGCACGAGCAACGTCGTCGTGGGGTCGGCGGGACAGTCGGGCGCCGCCGGTGATCAGGGCGTTGCCGGGACGACGAGCACGGGCGGAGGCGACGCGGGAAACGCGGGAAACGCCGGCGTCTCGGGCGCGGCGGGCGCGACGCCCGGCGGGAAGGCCGCGTGCCTCGACAGCCCGAACCTCAAGACCGCGCTGCCTTACACGCCCGGCTACACGATCGCCGCGGCCGACAAGACGGCGGCGGCGAACACCGTCAAGTCGATGGACCTCAGCGCGAAGATCGCGCAGCTGTACGGCCCCAACACCAGCGGCTACGACGACATCTTTCGCACGGCCGACGCGGGCGGCATCAAGGGCTTCCAGTTCCGCGACGGTCCGCGCGGCGTGAACCTCGATCCCGTCAAGGGCGCGGGCAAGGGCTTCGCGACGACGTTCCCCGTCGCTGCCAGCCGCGGCGCGACCTTCGACGTCGACCTCGAATACAAGATCGGCCAGGCGATGGGCGACGAGCTCGTCGCCGCGGGCGGCACGATGTTGTTGGCGCCGACCGTGAACATCCTGCGCCACCCGGCGTGGGGCCGCGCGCAAGAGACCTACGGCGAGGATTCGTTTCTGTTGGGGCGCCTCGGCTCCGCGTACACCGTCGGCGTTCAGGAGTACGTGCCGGCGTGCGTGAAACACTACGCCGCCAACAACGTCGAGAAGGATCGCTCGACCGTGATCGCGAAGATGGACGAGCAAACCCTGCAGGAGGTCTACGCGCGCCACTTCGGGATGATCATTCAGGACGCGGGCGTCGCGTGCGTCATGGCCGCCTACAACCTGGTCGACACCGACGGCACGCCGAAAAACTGCACGCAGAGCAAGCACCTGCTGACCGACGTGCTGCGCACGCAGTACGGCTTCCAAGGCATGGTGCTGTCCGACTGGTGGGCGATGCCCGGTCGCGACAGCGCGCCCCAGAACACTTGGTCCGCCAACGCCAAGGAGGCGATCGAAGCCGGCATGGACATGGAGCTGCCGTGGAAGATGCAGTTCAGCGCGCTCGCGTCGATCACGGGCATCGAGCCGGCCGTCACGCAGGCGGCTCAGCGCGTGCTCGAGACGAAGTTCCGCTTTCACGTCGCGAGCCCGACGGGCGTGGTGGGTCTGAAAGCGCCGACCGTCGGCTTTGATCTGGGGACGTACTCGATCTCGAAGAACGACGCGCACCTCGCGCTCGCCGAGAAGGCCGCGCTCGAGGGGACCGTGTTGTTGAAGAACGACGGCAAGGTGTTGCCAATCAAGAGCGACGGGACGATCAAGACGGTGGCCGTCGTCGGGCCGCAGGTGATGTGGCGTCTGCCCGGCATCAACTCGTCGGGCACGATCAACTTCGCGTCGACGGTGCGGCTCGGTGATCTCGGCAGCAGCCGCGTCAACGCCGACCCGACCAAGAGCACGTCGCCCTGCGATGGCGTCAAGGCGCAGGCGCCCGCGGGCGTCACCGTCGTGTGCGGCGACGGCGCGGCTGGCACCGCGATGGCGAAGACGGCGGACTTCATCGTCGCCGTCGCGGGGTTGACCCCCGAGGATGAAGGCGAGGAGTACACGATCACGCCGACGGATGCCGATCGCAGCGCCAACCTGGGACTCGACGGCAAGACGGGCGGCCTGGCGCAGAACGCTTACATCGCGCAGCTCGCGACGGACAACCCCGGCAAGCCGCTCGCCGTCGTGCTCGAAGGCGGCGCCGCGATCGACGTGTCGAGCTGGCTGACGAAGGTGCCGGCGCTCGTCATGGCCTGGTATCCGGGGCAGGCGGGCGGCGCGGCCCTGGGCAAGCTGCTCTTCGGCAAGGACAAGGCGGGCGTGCCCGTGAGCTTCAGTGGGAAGCTGCCCGTGACCTGGCCGGCCGCGACGGCGGATCTGCCGCCGTTCTCGGGCAACGGCGGCAACTCGAAGACGACGGTGATGGCCTATTACCTGGGCTACCGGTGGTTCGACACGCAGAAGAAGGCGCCGCTCTTCCCGTTCGGCCACGGCCTGTCGTACACGACGTTCGAGTATTCGAACCTGCAGGTGCCGTGTACGACGGCGACCGCGAAGAGCGTCGTGTCCGTCGGCGTCGACGTGAAGAACACGGGCACCGTCGACGGCGAAGAGGTCGTGTTCCTCTTCGCCGGCTATCCCGGCTCGAAGGTCGCGACGCGCGTCGACGGTTACAAGGAGCTCAAGGGCTTCCAGCGCGTCGCCATCAAGGCCGGGCAGACGGCCCACGTCACGATCCCCGTGCGCGTGGCCGACCTCTGGTACTACGACGTCGCGGCGAAGGCTTCGAAGGTCGAGCCCGGCATGGTCAAGGTCATGGTCGGCGGAAGCTCGGCCAGCTTGCCGCTCACCGACACGTTCGTCGTGCAGTAGCCAATGACCATCGTCAAACGATCCGCGGTCGCGCTCGTCGCGGCCGTCGCGGGGCTCCCGTGGGCGTCGGTCGCGTCGGCGAACGCGCCGCGCATGGATGCAAACGAAGACACGACCGAAGACACCTCGGAAGTCGAAGCGCCCGCCGCGCCGCCGCCCGCGCCTCAACAGCAGCAGCAGCAACAACCAACAGGCCCGGGGCCCGTCGAGCGCCTCTCGGGAGCGGCGTTCCCCGAATGGACGACGCGCGGGTTGCCCGGCGGATCGTTGTGGCTGAGCGGCAGCATGCACGGGATGCCGTGGCCGTACACGCCGCGCACGGGGCTCGGCGTGTCGGGCTACGTGTGGAGCGACGGCGGCTACGAGATCATCAAGCGCGGCAATCAGACCGAAGCCGACATCAAGTACCTCGTCAATCAGGTGCGCGGCGTGGTTCGTCTCACGCCGACGTATTCGATGGGCGCGCATTACGTGCAGGGCCAAACGGAGCTCGTGCTCAACGGGGATCAGTCGCAGCCGCAGCCGGTGAACGTGACGACCGACGATCTGTGGCTGCGCGTCGGCACGTGGAAATCGTGGGACGTCCAGGTCGGGCGCTACGAGGCGTTCGAGGTCTATCACTTCGGCATGGGCATGGACCTCAACACGCTCGAGCGGCAGGGACCCGTCGACACCGTGCGCGCCGTGCCCGACGTGCCGGGCCTCACCAGCTTCAGCTATCGCCAAAATGGGGTCGCCAACGCCGCGCTCCACGAGTACCTCTGGGATTCGCGCGTGCGCGTCGAGCTGCTCGGGCAATACGGCTTCGACGCGGCGGCCTCGTTGGACGGCTTCGGCGTGCGCCCCGCGGTCATCTTCGACCTCGGTTGGCTCAAGCTGAAGGGCGCGGGTTACTGGAAGAAGCAGTTCCCCGTGCGCAGCACGTCGAAGGAGGTGCGTTACCAATCAGGGTTCACGGGCGCGGCGCAGTTTGTCTTCGCGCCGTACGTCGAGGGAGGCGTGAGCGTCGCGCAGGAGACCACGGATCACTACCTCACGCAGAACGTGAACGATCCGAACGCCGCGATGGGCGACTACGACGGCCTCGGCAGCTTGACGACGGTCGCCGTCGGCGGCTTTGTGAACGCGCGCGTCGTCGACAAGCTCCTCGTCGGGCCGGGGCTCAACCACGTGCGCGAGACCGATCAGGTCGGCGGCACGTTCACCAACACGCAGGGCTTCGTCGCGGCGCAATACGCCGTCGGCGGGCAGTTCTTCGTGAAGCTCGTCGGGGGTTGGGCGCGCGCGCGGCTGGCGTCGGGCGGCAAGGAGCCCTGGGAGAACGCGATGCTCAGCGTGCGCCTTCGCCTGATGTACCTCTTTTGACGCGCGCGAAAAGTTTCGTCGCCGTGAAGGTTCCGCGCGGCCGCGTCCTTGAGCAGACATGACGATGCAGACAATTGGGGCGCGGGTGTTCTCGGGAAGGTTTGCGCTGGTCGGTGCAAGCCTGTTGGCGGCGAGCGTGCTGACGATCGGTTGCACGAACGTCGAGAAGGATGGTGGCGGCTCGACGACGGGCACCGCCGGCACGATCAACGTTCAGATTGGCGCCGCGGGCAGCGCCACCGCGGGCGCGGGGGACGCCGGCTCTTCCGGCAGCGCGGGTGTCTCTCCGGGCAGCGCCGGCTCGAGCGACAGTGCGGGCGCGGCGGGCGGCGCGGGTACGACGGGCGTCGCGGGCGCGGCCGGCGCGACCGATATTGGCGCGGCCGGCACGACGGGCGCGGCGGGCGCCGTCGTCATGTCGCAGCCGTGCGCGGCGCCGGGCGCGCCGCTCATCACCGACTTCGGTACGGGCAAGACCTCCGTCGGTGCCGCCTACAAAGGCGCCGACACCGGCCTCGCCGCGCCGATGACAAGCACCGCGACCGGCGCGCTCGTCATCAACCTGGACACGGGCGTGCCGACGACGCCGTATCCGTACGCGTACGTCGGCCTGCCATTCGCCGCGTGCACGGGCGCGGGCGCCTATACAGGCGTGAAGTTCAACATCGGCGGCACCCTGAGCGAAGGCTGCACGATCCAGTTCTCGGCCGTCGACCAGGCCCATTCGACCGCCGCCAATCACGGGACGTGCACGATCGCCAACTGCTATCCGTCGTCGGCGCGCTTCGACCTGCCGGCGACGCCCACGGACGTCACGGTCCTGTTCACCGATCAGACCGGCGGGGGCGCCGATCCCAGCGCCGCCGCTCTCGATCCCGCCCACCTGCTCAACATCCAGTGGCAAGTGAACCCCGCGACCGGCACCACGGGCGGCTGCAAGGGCACCGTCACGATCGACAACGTCACGTTCCTGTGACGACCGACGGTGGATCTCAGCCGCGGCGCTCCTTCCGATAGTCCCACGCGAGGATCGAGGCGCCGAGCGGCGCGATCCCGGGCGGCGGGGACCACGTCGCGACGCCGACGAATCTACCCGGCAAGAACTTCTGAGGGATCTCGGCGTCGCGATCACCCGCGACGATCATCGCACTTCGGTTTTCCGTGGGGCAGTGAGTTCAAGCCGGCCTTTCGAGGCGCACAACCCCTGCCCGGGGACGATGATATAGGAGCGTTCTGGTAATCGCCTCGCACAGACCCGCCCAAGAGCCCCGTTTCCACGGCTTTCCGGCTCGTCGCGGGCGCAGGTCGCCGCCGAGTTTGGGCAGGACCGGTCATATGAGCCGTGATGGACCCCCGCGACCACTTGGTTAAATCGTGACCGACCACAGGCATTTTCAGCGGGAGCTCTCTGGCTGGGCGGCCGTCGCGGTCTTCGCGACGCTTGGCAT
This sequence comes from Polyangia bacterium, assembly GCA_038325725.1. Lineage (GTDB taxonomy): Bacteria > Myxococcota_A > Polyangia > Fen-1088 > Fen-1088 > DASZFV01. Next base: position 15,253 of record JBBQJG010000051.1, read on the forward strand.
GGCGGCGTGCAGCACGGAGAGCGGGCGGCTGAGCGGCGGGCGCGCCGGTAGCCCGGGCAGCGCAGGCTCCGCGGCGGGCAGCGGCGGGGGGGCCGGGACCTCCGGTGGAGGCGGCTCGATCCAGGGCGACGCCGGCACGACGGGCGGCACGGGGACAGCCGGGCAGACCGGCGGCGCGGCAGGCGGCCCCGCGGGGGCGGCCGGCTCGCGACCAGACGCGTCGGCCGACGGCCCGGGGGATGGCGGAGCCGGTACCTCTGGCGCGGCAGGCACGTCGGGCGCGGCAGCCGCCGCCGCCGTCAATACCGCCGCCGACCTCGCGTACGACGCGTACACGAAGGTCTTCTACACGGTGACCAACGGCAAGGGCTTCTACCTGAACAACTCGGGCGACGCGAAGGCCGACGGCTGGTGGGGCCAGGCCGAGCTCATCGAGATGGCCATCGACGCCTACGAACGCAAGCAGAGCGACGCCTACAAGACGCTGATGACCGAGCTGGTCTACGGCTTCGTCGCCAAGCACGGCACCGACTGGTCGTACAACGAGTTCAACGACGACATCGCCTGGATGGTCATCGCCAGCGCGCGCGCCCACCTGCTCACGAAGAACGCCGACTTCTTGAGCTACGCGAAGGCCAACTGGGACAAGATGTACGCGCGCGCGTGGGACACGACCTTCACGGGCGGCGGCCTGTGGTGGAAGACCGACAACCAGAGCAAGAACGCCTGCATCAACGGCCCCGCGGCCATCGGCGCCTTCCTGCTCTACAAGGCCACGGGTGATGGCGCGTACCTCACGAAGGCCACCGCGCTGCACGCGTGGAACCGGGCGCAGCTCTTCGACCCGGCGACGGGCGCCGTCTACGACAACATCGCGCGCAGTGGCACCGTCACGAAGTGGACCTTCACCTACAACTCGGGGACGTTCATCGGGGCCGCCAACTACCTGCACGCCGAGACAGGGAACGCCTCGTACTTCGACGACGCCAAGAAGGCGACCGACTTCCTCAAGAAGTCGCTGTGCGACGCGGACGGCCTCATGAAGGAGAACGCCATCTCCGGCGACGGCGCCAGCTTCAAGGCCATCGGCTTCCGCTGGCTGGCGAAGTTCGTCGCGGACAACGGCCTCGGTGCCACGTACTACCCGTGGTTGCAGCACAACGCCAATCGCGCGTGGGCGAACCGGCGCGCCGGCGACGACATCTCGTGGAACGACTGGACGCGCCCCACGCCGCACATGATCCTCGACGGCATCGGCGCGTCGGCGACGGTGCAGATCCTCCAGGTTGTGCCGCCAGGCGGCCCCGCCTTCGCGTGGACGAACAGTGCTGCGCAGAACGGCCGCGCCAACGTCGAGGCCGAGAGCTGCGACGAGAAGCGCGTCGCGAGCATCGAGGACATCGCGGGCGGCGGCAAACAGCTGGGCGGCGTCGCGAACGACGCCTGGGCGCGCTACGGCAACGTCGAATTCGGCGCCACGGCGCCGACGGCCGTCCAGGTGCGCGCCTCCGTCGATGCGTCGGCCGGCGGCAACATCGAGGTGCGCACGGGCAGCCGCACGGGCCCGCTGGTCGCCACCGTCGCGATGACGTCCACGGGCAACTGGACCACCTACGCCGAGACGTCGGCGCCGCTCACGGCGACGACGGGCGCGCACGACGTCTTCCTCGTCTTCAAGGCCGGCGCCGGCAAGGCCTTCGTCTGCAACCTCGACTGGTTCAAGCTGAAGTAAGGTTCAAGCCGCACGAGATCAGGGGACAGGGCGGACAAGCTGCCAGCCCCACTGCGTCGTTGGCCCGAGATAGGAGCGTTCTGGTAAGCGCCTCGCCCTCCCAAACTCGCCCAAGAGCCCCGTTTCCACGGAAAGACTAGCCCGGGCGTCACACCCACGCTTACCATCGCTGCGTGGTTGAGGTGCCTCCCGACTGGCCCGCGCGCCTCGCCTCCGAGCAGGACGAGCACCGCCGCACGCGCGAGCGCCTCGAAATGCTCTCGGCCGCTTCGTTCGAAGGACTCTTCATCCACATCGACGGCGTCATCATCGACGTGAACGCGCGACTCCTCGAGATGAGCGGCTACACGCGCGACGAGGCCCTCGCGCCCGACTTCATGCGGCGTTGCGTGGCGCCTGAAGACTTGCCCGAGGTGCTTCGGCGCATCGTGAATCGCGTCGAGGGCGAGTACGTCATCACGGGCGTCCGCCGCGACGGCTCGCGGTTTCTAGCCGAGCTCTTCTCGAAGCAGGGGGCGCTCGGTGAACGTCCGGTGCGCGTCGTCTCCATCCGCGACGTCACCGAGCGAGAGCGGACCAACATCCTCCTCCGCGAGAGCGAAGCACGTTTCCGCGAGCTCGCCGCGGCGGCGTTCGACTACACGGTCTTCAGCCGCGATGGCGTGGTCGTCGAGGCGCACGGTGACGTCGAGCGCGTCATCGGCCGGAGCGCGCGCGACATGGTGGGCCGAAAGATCCTCGACTTCATCGCGCCCTCCGGCCAGCCACTCGTCACCGACATGTTGCGGCTAAACAAGGTCGGCGCCTATGAGACGGCGGGCTTGCTCCCCGACGGAGAAACCGTGCCCGTTCACATCGTGGTCGCGGCGTCGACCCTCGACGGACAGTCCGTACGCGTCGCGGGCGTGCGCGACCTGCGGGCCGCCAAACGGCTCGAGGCCGAGCGGCGCGCGCTCGAGCAGCAGGTCGAGCGCGCGCAGCGGCTCGACAGCCTCGGCGTGCTCGCGGGGGGCATCGCCCACGACTTCAACAACCTGCTCGCCGGCATCCTCGGCAACGCCGAGCTGCTCACCGAAAACGCGACGGGAGAGGATCGCGAGTCCGTCGGCGCGATCATCACGGCGGCTCAGCGCGCGGCGGCGCTCACGCGGCAGATGCTCGCCTACGCGGGGCAGCGCGACCTCGGGCGGCGCGAGCCAGTCGATCTCGGCGCCGTCGTGCACGAGCTGCGCACGCTGCTCGACGCGACGCTGTCGAAGAAGGCGAAGCTCACCCTCACGATCGAGCCCCGCAGCGTCGTGCTGGGCGATCGCGCGACGATCGGGCAGGTGCTCATGAACCTGCTCACGAACGCGTCTGACGCCCTCGGCGACGCGCCCGGCGAGATCCACGTGCGCGCGACCCACGTGCGCGAAGTCGATGCGCGCTGGGACGCCGCGCAGGGCGCGACGGTCGGGCCCGGCGCGTGGGTGCTCGTCGAGGTGCGCGACTCGGGCGTCGGCATGGACGAGACGACGCGCGGGCGCGTCTTCGAGCCGTTCTTCACGACGAAGGAGCAGGGCCACGGCCTCGGCCTCGCCGCCTGCCTCGGCATCGTGACGGCGCACGGGGGCGCCGTGCTCGTCGAGAGCGAGCTCGGACGCGGCACCTGCTTTTCAATCCTGCTCCCGGCGACCGAGCTCGCCGTGCTTGTTGCCGAGGAGAGCGTTCGTCCACGCGCACCTGCGACGCCGTGCCGCGTCCTCGTCGTCGACGACGAGGCGCTCGTGCGCACGCAGCTCCGGCGCTCCCTCGAGTTGCGCGGCTACACCGTGGAGGAAGCGTCCGACGGCCGAGCCGCGCTCGCCAGGCTCCTGGGGTCGGGCACGCAACCCGACGTCGTCGTGCTCGATCTGACGATGCCCGACGTCGATGGTGCCGAGGTCCTCCTCCGCGTGCGCGCCGCGGGCTCGCGCGTGCCCGTCGTGATTTCCTCGGGCTACCTCGACGTCTCGATCGAACGCCGCCTGCCGCGCGGCGAGTTCCAGGGCTTCCTCGCGAAGCCCTACGGTTCGACCGAGCTCGTCACCGCGATCGAGCGGGCCAGGGCCGCGCGATAGCCTCGGCACTCGGCTATTTCTTCAGACGGTAGCCCGTCTTGAACATCCAGCCGACGATGCCGAGCAGCACGAGCAAGAACGCCGCTTCTACTTTGAGCTTCAGCGTTCTCGCGTCCTGTCGAACACAGACCAAGAGGGGCAAATGGGAGATCGTGTCGTGTGCAAATCTGCCATTGATGACTGGAGCCAGTATTACGATGCAGGAGCACGACGTCGCTTCGCGAACGGCGGCGACTACATCAGGCGCTATCAAGAGCGAGAACTCGCCAAAGACCGATTGGCGTTAGCCGGTTCGGGCCTCGTTCTTATTGCGATGGTAACGGTTTTCTGCGTCCTCCTAATGAGCTAGCCGACCTTCGATGTCTCGGTCGAAGCCGATCAGGCAGTCCATCAGCGAACGAGGTTGCTCACGGCGGTCCGGAGGTTCTGCACGCTGAATGGCTTCTCGATGCGCGGGTTGGGAACGGCGTCGAGGAATGCCCGCGCGCGCGGCGTGAACGCGCCTCCCGTAATGAACATGACGCGAGCGGCCTGGCGCTCGTTCGTGTGCAGGAGCTCGTCGTAGAACTCCATGCCAGTCATGTGCGGCATCATGAGATCGCAGAGGATGAGGTCGTAGTGCTCGCCCCGCCGCAGGAGATCGAGCGCTCGCAGGCCGCTGTCGACCGTCGTGACGTCGTGGTCGCTCTCGAGGCTCCGCTTCGTTGCCTTGATCGTCATGACGTCGTCGTCCACGACGAGAATCCGCCCCCGCGGGCCGGCGGCGGTCGGCCCAGCGGTCGGCGCAGACCGCGGCGCCCGGTCCTCGGCCGGCGCGAAAGGGAGGTGCACGGAGAAGGTCGTGCCCTTGCCGAGCTCGCTCATGAAGGAGATCTCGCCGCCGAAGGCATGGACGATCCGTTGGCAGATGGCGAGGCCGAGGCCCGTCCCCGATCCTGCCGGCTTCGTCGTGAAGAACGGCGTGAAGAGCCGACGCTGGACATCGGGGGGGATTCCGCCGCCGCTGTCGGTGACGCTGACGACAGCCCGCCCCGACGAGTCGCCTGACGTCGCGATGCGGATAACGTTGTTGGAAACGCGCCCCTCGGGGATCGCCTGCGCGGCGTTGACGACCAGATTGAGGAACACCTGACCCAGCCTCGACTCGTTCGCCAGGACGTCCGGCACGCGGCCGTAGTCCTTGACGAGGCGAGCGCGATGACGGATTTCGTTCCACGCCATGCGCAGCGTCGATTCCATGACTCGCTCGACATCGACGGGACCTAGGCTCTCCTCCTCGTGGCGTGAGAAGACCTTGAGGTCGCGAACGATGATGCGTACGCGGTCGGCCCCCGCGCGCGCCTCATTGAGCTCCTCGACGATGTCGGGCGGAACCGGATTGGGCGAAGGCAGGTTCGCCAGATCCTGAACCGCAAGGTCGAGATAGGCGATGACGGCGGATAGGGGGTTGTTGATCTCGTGGGCAACGCCCGAAGCGAGGGTCCCGATCGACGCCATGCGGTCGGCGAGGAGTAGGCGTGTCTCGGCCTCCTTGCCCTCGCTGATGTCGCGCGTGATGATGACCACGCCGAGGATCTGGCCGTCGCGCCGCACAGGACCGAAGCGCCGCGAAGACCAAGTCGTCCGTCCCCCCGCGTCCGTCGCCGCCAACTCGAGGTTCACCAACTGGCCCGTCCTGGCGACGGAATCGAATGCCCGGCGTAGGGCCTCGCGGTTCTCGCTCGGCGAGAGCGACAACCAGTCGCGGCCCCCGAGATCCGCCGGCGCCGCCGAGTCCTCCGACCCGGGCCGGTTCGTCCACCGCACCGCGCCGTCGAGGGCGACATACTGGATGACGTCGGGGGCGCTCTCCAGCACCGCGGCGAGGAGGGCGGCGTGCCCCTTGGCGCGGCTCTCGCTGGCCTGCAGCGCCTGATGCGCTTCCTCCACGAAGTGTTCGTGTTGCTCACGCTGCTCTCGCAGCCTTCGCCGACTCGCCCCCTCCCTGAGCTCCCGCTCCACCACGGCGACGAGACGCCCGAGCTCGTTCTTCTTCACGTAGTCGCTCGCGCCGTCTCGCATGGCCTGCACGGCTGCCTCTTCGCCGATTGTTCCCGACACGATCACGAACGGGATGTCGAGGCCGGATGCGCGGAGGAGCTCGAGCGCCGCGATCGCGCCGAACTTAGGGAGGGCCCAATCGCAAAGGATAACGTCCCACTGATCGGTCGCGAGAGCGTCGCGCATCGCGCACTCGTCCTCGATGCGCCGGGGCTCGACGTCAGCCCAGTTGGCGCGCAACGAACGCAGGAGGAGCTTCGCGTCGGTGTTGGAGTCCTCGATCAACAACGCGCGGAGCACGCTACAGTCTCCTCGAGGGCGGCTGCTCGTTCAGGAGCAGCCAAAAGAGTCCCAGGGTCTTGGCGGCTTCCGCGAATTCTGGAAAGTCCACCGGCTTTCGGACGTAGGCGTTTGCCCCGAGGGCATAGCTTCGAACGATGTCTTCGTCCTCCTTCGAGGCCGTGAGAACGACGATCGGGATCAGTCGAGTTCGCTCGTCGGTGCGCAGGCGGCGGAGCACCTCCAGGCCGTCGACCTTCGGCAGCTTCAGATCGAGCAGCACGAGGGCCGGAATGGGATCCGACGCCCGCCCCGCGTGGACGCCGGTGCGGAACAAGTATTCGAGCGCCTCGGCGCCATCGCGGACCACGTCGACCGGGTTGGAGACGCCGCTCTTCTTGAACGCGCGAACGGTGAGCTTTTCGTCCGTTACGTTGTCCTCGACGAGGAGAATGGGCTTCATGGCGATCCTTTCGTCGTTGTCTCCGTCTCAGCTACAGGCAAACGGAAATAGAACGTGGCGCCCTGCCCAACGACAGACTCCGCCCAGATCTTTCCACCGTGCCGATTGACGATGCGCTGCGTGGTCGCGAGTCCGATCCCCGTGCCGGGAAACTCGGCTGTGGTGTGAAGGCGTTGAAATGGCGTAAACAGCTTGTCTTTGTAGGTCATATCGAACCCTGCTCCGTTGTCGCGGACGTGAATGGTCGTGGCATCGGGCTCGACGGTGCATCCGATCTCGATGCGGGGCCGCTCCGCATCCCGCGTGAATTTCCAGGCGTTGCCCAGGAGGTTTTCCACGAGAATGTGCGCGAGGTGTGGGTCCATCTCTACGCGAAGATCATCGGAGACGGTGAGCTCGAGCGTCGGTCGGGGCTCTGTCGTCGCAAGGGTCGCAACGATGGATCGCACGAGGGGCGCGAGCTCGACGCTCGTGCGCCGCATCTCACTGCGACTGACCCGCGCGAGCAGCAGGAGCGCGTCGATGAGCTCCGCCATCCGTTCAGCGTTGGTGTGGATCTCGCGCAGGCAGTCCTGCCCTTCGGCATCGAGCTTGTCGGCGTAGTCTTCCGCCAACACCTGCGCGAAGCCGCCAATCCCCCGAAGCGGCGCCCGGAGATCATGGGCGACGGAGTAGCTGAAGGCTTCGAGCTCTCGGTTGGCGTTCGCGAGCTCCTGCGTTCTCCTCTCGACTCGACGTTCGAGCTCCACGTTCAGCACGCTGACGGCTTGCTCCGCGCGCTTGCGCTCCGTGAGATCGAGCACGAATGAGATGCACTCGCCGGCTGGTCCTTCAATCATGGCGGCGCCGAGCACGATCGGGAAGCGGCTGCCGTCCTTGCGGAAGTATTCCTTCTCGTAGGGCGCGACGACGCCGAGCGAGCGGAGCTGTTCGACGCCCACCTTGTCGACTGGGGCCCACTCGGCTGGCGTCATGTCCACCCAGCGCACGAGCCCCGCCTCCAGATCTTCTCGTGTGAATCCCGTCATTTGTAGGAATGCGTCATTCGCCTGGATGATGTTGCCGACAAGGTCGGCGACGAAGATCCCGATGATGCCGGAGTCGAGGAGTCGACGAAATCGAGCCTCGCTCTGGAACAACAGGCGTTCGTTCGCGCGCTGGGCCGTCATGTCGTGGAAGACGAGGACGACGCCGCTGAAGTTGCCCTGCGCATCGCGAATGGGAGCCCCGCTCGTCGCGATGGGACACTCGGTCCCGTCCTTGGATACGAGGGCTGGGTGATTCGCGAGGCCGGCCAAGACGCCATCACGCAGCACCCGCTCGAAGGGGCTCTCCAATAGGTCTCGGGTGTCCTCGTTGATGGCGCGGAAGACGTCGGAGAGGGGGCGACCGAGGGCATCTTCGAGCGTCCAACCCGTCAGCCGGACGGCGACGGGGTTCATTCGCACGATGCGCCCGGCTTTGTCGGTCGCGATGATGGCGTCGCCAATGCTATCCAGCGTCGTCGTGAGGCTGGCTTCACTGGCCCGAAGCGCTTGCTCGATCTGCACCTGATCCTCGATGTCGGTGCACGTGCCGAACCACTTGGTGACGCCGCCTTGCGCGTCGTGGACGGCAAAGGCCCTCGCGAGGTGCCATCGGTAGCAACCGTCGCTCGCTCGCTTGAATCGGCATTGAACCTCATA
>JBBQJG010000052.1:0-23297 GCA_038325725.1 Polyangia bacterium
GGTCGTAGCCCTCGTCGCCGAGGAACGTGCGCGCCGCAGGCGTGAGCGTCAGATCGAGGTCGCGCTCGCGCAGGAGCTTGCGCAGACGTTCGAGCTGCAGGTCGACGATGTGGTCGAGCTCGGCGCGCAGCAGGCGATGGAAAACGACGATGTCGTCGACGCGGTTGAGAAACTCGGGCCGGAACGTGCGGCGCAGCTCCTCCATGACCTTCTTGCGCAAGGTGGCGGCGTCGGATCCGTCCACACTTGCGACGTCGTCGACGACGAGGTGACTGCCGACGTTCGAGGTCATGATGACGACCGTGTTGCGGAAGTCGACCGTGCGGCCTTGGCCGTCGGTGAGCCGCCCATCGTCGAGGAGCTGGAGGAGCACGTTGAAGACGTCCGGGTGCGCCTTTTCGATCTCGTCGAACAAGACGACGGCGTAGGGGCGGCGCCGCACGGCCTCGGTGAGCTGACCGCCCTGGTCGTAGCCGACGTAGCCGGGAGGGGCGCCGATGAGCCGCGAGACGGCATGCTTCTCCATGTACTCCGACATGTCGATGCGCACCATGTGGCTCTCGTCGTCGAACAAGAAGTCGGCGAGCGAGCGCGCGAGCTCGGTCTTCCCGACGCCCGTGGGGCCGAGGAAAATGAACGAGCCGAGCGGGCGGCTGGGATCCTGGAGGCCCGCCCGCGAGCGGCGCACGGCGTTCGCGACGGCCGAGACGGCCTCGTCCTGGCCAATGACGCGCGCGTGGAGACGCTCCTCGAGGTGGAGCAGGCGCGCGGAGTCACCCTCGAGCATCTTGTCGACCGGCACGCCCGTCCACTTCGACACGACGATCGCGATGTCCTGCTCGGTGACCTCTTCGCGCAGGAATGACCCGTGCGACTGGGCCTCCTTGAGCTCGGCGCTCTTGGCGGCCGTGGCCTTCTCGAGCTCGGGCACCCGGCCGAAGCGCAGCTCACCGGCGCGCTGCAGCTCACCGCGGCGCTGCGCGAGCTCGGCCTCGGTCTTGGCGGCCTCGGTGTCTTCTTTGAGCTTGCGGAGGTCGGCGATGAGCTGCTTTTCGCGTAGCCAGACGGACTTCATCTGATCGGCGCGCTCGCGCAATTCGGCGATCTCTGCGGCGACGACGCCCAGGCGTTTGTGGGACGCGTCGTCCTTCTCGCGGCCGAGCGCGTTCTCTTCGATCGCGAGCGACATGAGCCGGCGCTGCAGCTGATCGATGGGCTCGGGCAGCGAGTCGATCTGCATCTTGAGCCGGCTCGCGGCCTCGTCGACGAGGTCGATGGCCTTGTCGGGCAGCTGTCGTCCCGAGATGTACCGGGTCGAGAGCTTCACAGCCGCGACCAGCGCGGCGTCGCGGATCTGGATGCCGTGGTGAACCTCGTAACGCTCCTTGAGCCCGCGCAGGATCGCGATGGCGTCCTCTTGTGACGGCTCGCCGATGTAGACGGGTTGGAAGCGACGCTCGAGCGCCTTGTCCTTCTCGATGTACTTTCGGTACTCGTCGAGCGTCGTCGCGCCGATGCAGCGCAGATCGCCGCGCGCGAGCGCCGGCTTGAGCATGTTCGCGGCGTCGACGGCGCCCTCGGCGGCCCCCGCGCCGACGAGCGTGTGCAGCTCGTCGATGAAGAGGATGACGCCGCCGGCGGACCCTTCGACCTCCTTGAGCACGGCCTTGAGCCGGTCCTCGAACTCGCCGCGGTACTTCGCGCCCGCGATGAGCGCGCCGAGGTCGAGCGCGAGGATCTTCTTGTCCTTGAGTGATTCGGCGACGTCGCCCGTCGCGATGCGCAGCGCGATGCCCTCGGCGATTGCGGTCTTGCCGACGCCGGGCTCGCCGATGAGCACGGGGTTGTTCTTCGTGCGGCGCGACAGGACCTGCATGGCGCGGCGGATCTCCTCGTCGCGGCCGATCACGGGATCGAGCTTGCCCAGGCGCGCCACCTCGGTGAGGTCGCGCGTGTACTTCGTGAGCGCCTGGTACTTGCCCTCGGCCTCGGGGTCGGTGACGCGCTGGTTGCCGCGCACCTCGGCGAGGGCCTTGAGGAGGTCGTCGCGGCGAACGCCCGCGTCCTTGAGCGAGGCGGACGCGGCGCCATGGTCCTTGGCGACGAGGGCGAGCAGGAAGTGCTCGGACGAGACGTACTCGTCCTTGAACTCCTGCGACTGCGTGCCGGCGTCTTCGAGCAGCGTCTTCATGCGCCGCCCGACGTAAAGGTCGGCTGCCGCGCCCCGCACCTGCGGCTGCGCGTCGAGCGCCGCGTCGACGCGGGTCTGGATGTCCTGGGTATCGACGCCCAGCTTGCGCAGCAGCGCCGGGACGACGCCCTGCGCCTGGCCGAGCAGCGCGGACAGCAGGTGCTCCGGCGTCAGCTCTTGGTGTCCGCGGCGCTCGGCGAGGGCCTGCGCGTCGCGCAGCGCCTCCTGGGCCTTCGTCGTGAGCTTTTCGGTCCTCATGGTCCGGGGCATCGTAATCACGGCCGCGCCCCCGACAAGCTGAGGTAGATTCCGAGCGCCATGTCGTACTTGGTCCTCGCGCGCAAGTACCGCCCGCAGCGCTTCACCGAGCTCGTCGGTCAAGAGCACGTCGCGCGCACGCTCACGAACGCGATCCTGCAGAACCGCGTCCACCACGCGTTCCTCTTCACGGGCGCGCGCGGCGTCGGCAAGACGAGCGCGGCGCGCATCCTCGCGAAGGCGTTGTGCTGCGAAAAAGGTCCCACCCCCGAGCCATGCGGCGTGTGCGAGCAGTGCCTCGAGATCGCCGGCGGCCGCTCCGTCGACATCATCGAGATCGATGCCGCCTCGAACACGAAGGTCGAAGAGACGAAGGCCGTCCTCGAGGGCGTGCGCTACGCGCCGCAGCGCGCGCGCCGCAAGGTCTACATCATCGACGAGGTGCACATGCTCTCGTCGCACTCCTTCAACGCGCTGTTAAAGACGCTCGAAGAGCCGCCGCCGCACGTCGTCTTCATCTTCGCGACGACCGAGGTGCACAAGATCCCCGTGACGATCCTGTCGCGGTGCCAGCGCTTCGACTTCAAGCTCATTCCGACGGCGCGCCTCACCGAGCACCTCGCGAGCGTCCTTCTCGCCGAGAAGATCGCGGCCGACGACGAGGCCGTGCGCGTGATCGCCCGCCAAGCAGCCGGCTCGGTGCGCGACGGGCTGTCGCTCCTCGACCAAGTGATCGCCTACGTGGGCGACGCCAAGCTCACGCGCGACATCGTCGCCGACGTCTTGGGCGTCGCCGATCGCCGCCTGCTCGTCGAGCTCGCGGGGTTCGTCCTCGCGCGCGACGCAGCCGAGACGCTGCGGTCGCTGGCGCGCGCGGCCGATCGCGGCGTCGACCTCGGGCAGCTCTCGCGGGCGTTCCTCGGTTTCCTGCGCGACCTCGAGATCGTCAAGAGCTTCGCCGCGCGCGTAGACGACGCGCAGGATCTGGTCGACGCGACGCCCGACGAGCTCAGTGAGACGCAGGCGCTCGCGGCGAAGGCCCCTGCGGGGTTGATCCCGGCGCTCTTCGATCGCTGGGCGCGCGCCGTCGACGAGGCGGGCAAATCGCAGACGCCGCGCCTCCTCTTCGAGATGGCGGCCGTCGATCTCGCGGCGGCCGAGCCGCTCGTGCCCATCGGCGAGCTGCTCGAGCGCCTCGACGCTCTCGAGGTTCGCCTCGCGGGCGGCGGAGGCGCGGCGCCCGCCGGGCGTCCGAGCGCGCCCGCCAGCTCGCCCGCGCCCGGCGTGCCGCCGGTCTCGCGCGCGTCCGCGCCGCCCGAAGCTCCCGCCGTCGGGGGCGCCCGTTCGTGGGCGACGCCGCCGGCCATCGCGCGCCCCGAGGCTCCCTCCATCGCCGCGGCGAAGCCGGCTTCTGTTCCCGCGCCTGCGGCCGCTCCTGCTCCCGTGGCGGCTCGGGGCGGCGCGCCCGAGGACGCATGGCGCGCCGTGCTCGCGCGCTTCGAATCGAAGCCCATGTTGGGCGCCCGCCTCGCCCACGCCGAGGTGATGGACCTCGCCCCGGGGGCGATCACGCTCGCCTTCCCCGACAAGTACACGGCCGACGTCGTCGAAAAATCCCGCAAGGAGATCGAGGAGGCCGCGTCGGCGGTCCTCGGACAACCGACGAAGATCAATTTCACCGTCGGTGCGGCGACGCGCGGCGCGCCCGCCGTGCTGCGCTCCGAGGTCGGCGTCGAGACCGACGCCGCGACGGCCGATCGCAAGAACCGCGAGGCCGAGGCGCGCCAGCACCCGCTCATTCAGAAGGCGCAGGACGTCTTCAACACGGCCCTCAAAGAGGTCAAGACGCCCTGATGTCGCTCCCCGATTTCAAAGGGCTCCTCGAAACGGCGCGGCGGCTACAGAGCGAGGTCGCGCGCGTCCGAGAGGAGCTCGGCCACAAGACCGTGACGGGCGAGACCGGCGGCGGCCTCGTCCGCTGCGTCGCGAACGGCAAGGGGGAAGTCCTGTCCCTCGAGTTCGATCCAGCTATCTTCCCAGCTATCTTCCCAGCTGACTTCAATAGGGGCGACGCCAAGATGATCGAGGACCTCACAGTGGGCGCCGTCAACCTCGCGCTCGAGCGGGCCCGCGAGCTCGCGCAGGCCGAGCTCGGCCAGGCCACGGGCGGCCTGCCGTTGCCGCCCGGGCTGTTCGGGGGCTGACGTGCTCGCGACGCCCATCGCGCGCCTCGTGCAACAGCTCGCCAAGCTCCCGGGGATCGGCGAAAAGACCGCGGCGCGCCTCGCGTACCACATCCTGCGTGGCTCGCCCGAGGACGTCGCCGCGCTCGCCGCCGCCATCACCGACATCAAGTTGAAGATCCGCCTCTGTGGCGTGTGCTGCGACCTCACGGAGCGCGACCCGTGCGCGATCTGCGCCGACGCGCGCCGAGACGGGGGCCTCGTCTGCGTCGTCGCCCAACCGCAGGACGTCGCCGCCGTCGAGCGCACGGGTGGCTACCGCGGCCGCTACCACGTTCTTCACGGGCTGCTGTCGCCGCTCGACGGCATCGGGCCTGAAGACCTGCGCGTGGCCGAGCTGCTACGTCGGTGCGCCACCGCCACGCCGGGGGCCGAGGTCAAAGAGGTCATCTTGGCCACGAGCTCGACGGTCGAGGGCGAGGCAACGGCCGTTTATCTGGCGAAGCTCCTGCGCCCACTCGGCGTGCGGGCGAGCCGCATCGCCACCGGCGTCCCCATCGGCGGCGAGCTCGAGTACGCCGACCAGCTGACGCTCGCGCGCGCCATCGACGGCCGTCGAGACATGTAGCTGACGGCCGTCGAGACATGTATGACGGCCGTCGAGACATGTAGCTGACGGCCGTCGAGACATGTAGGTGTGAGTCCGAGTCGCCCGAAGAACGTCGCGGTGGTCTTGCGGGAAGCTTGAAAGGCTGCGTCACGGGTGTTAATTGTGGACAACCCGCAGCGTCGCGCGTTCCGACTGAAGGAGAGCAATGGCCGGCCCCGATGTGATGTTTCCCGAGGAGCAGCAGCAGATGACCATGGTCTGCCAGCGGCTCGCTCGGGACGCGAACGCCAAGGCCGTGCTCGTCATCGGGCGCGACGGCCAGCCCATCGCGGACGCGGGCGATATCGGCGAGCTCGACGTGACGTCTCTGTCGTCGCTGACCGCCGGCAACGTCGCCGCCACGGGGGGCATCTCGAAGATCCTTCGCGAGAAGGACTTCACGAGCCAGTTCCACGAAGGTGAGAAGACCCACGTCCACATCACCCTCGTGGGCGGGCGCGCGATCCTCGTCGTGCTCTTCGACGAGCGCTCGTCGCTCGGCCTCGTTCGCCTGCGGGTGAAGAAGTCATCCGACGAGATGGTGCGACTGTTTGATTCAGTCGCGAAAAAGGCGGCCGAGCGCAGCCAGCCGTCGATCCTCACCGAGATCACCGACAGCGACATCGACAACCTCTTCAATGACTAGAACGGACGGACTCAACCTCGGCCGGGAGTCGATGAGCGCATGAGCTTCATCAACTACTCGTCGCGCGAGATCAACTGCAAGCTCGTGTACTACGGCCCGGGCCTGTGCGGGAAGACGACGAACCTTCAGTACATCTACGCGAAGACGAGCCCCGACGCGAAAGGGAAGATGATCTCCCTCGCGACCGAGACGGAGCGGACGCTGTTCTTCGACTTCCTGCCGCTCTCGCTGGGCGAGATCCGCGGGTTCAAGACGCGCTTCCACCTGTACACGGTGCCGGGTCAGGTCTTCTACGACGCGAGCCGGAAGCTCATCCTCAAGGGCGTGGACGGCATGATCTTCGTGGCCGATTCGCAGATCGAGCGCATGGAGGCCAACATCGAGTCGCTCGAGAACCTGCGGCTCAACCTCTCGGACCAGGGTTACGACCTCGACAAGCTCCCGTACGTCGTCCAGTACAACAAGCGCGACCTCCCGAACGCGGCGCCGCTCGATCAGCTTCAAAGCGTGCTCAACCCGACGAAGGCGCCCGAGTTCGAGGCCTGCGCGACGAGCGGTGTCGGCGTGTTCGACACGCTCAAGGCCGTCGCGAAGTCCGTCCTGACCGAGCTCCGCCGCGGCAGCTAGCGCGGTGAGCGGCGCGGGCGTCACCCTCGCGCCGTTTCGCTCGCTTTCAGCCCTTTCGGATGACGGCGGTCGCGAAGAGGGCGGCGACGCCCGCGTGACCGACGAGCCAGGCGCGGTCGAGGAAGTCAGGCACGAGGCGCACGTCTACGGTGTTCGCGATCGCCGCGAACAGCAGCGCCCCGGCGACGCCAAAGGCGAAGCCCGCGAGCACGGGGCGTAGTCGCGCGACGCCGTACAGGAGCACGACGAGCCCGAGCGGTGCGATCGCGCTCCACACGAGCGGATTGCCGGCCGCCGAGGGGCCGAGGACACCCGAGAGCGTCTGCACGAACCCCGACGAGACGGCCGAGACGGCGGCGTGCTCGCCCGAAATAAAGAAGGGGAGGGCGAACAAGCCCGACGAGCCCGCGACGAGCGCAAGCAAGAACCCGAGGCCGAGCTTCTCGACGCCGGCGCCGCCCTTGCGGCGCAGGCGCGCGACGCCCAGCAGCGCGCACGCGCCGGCGAGGCCGAGCTCGCCCGCCCCGCGGCCGCCGCGCGCCTTGCGCAGCGCCGCGCCCGCGTCGACGACGCCCGCGCCGTAGTGATCGTCGAGCCGCGGCCCCGTCGGCGCGTCCGCGGCGTTGCGCGCCGGCTTGCGCGCGGTCGACATCAACAGCTCTTCGACCGCGTCGGGCTTGCGCACGCCCGCGCCCATGACGAGGGCCGCGACTCCGGCGACGTGCGGCGTCGCCATCGACGTGCCCATGACCCACAGGTAGTCCGTGCGGCTCGTGTCCTTGGGATTGATCGTGTGTTGCAGGACGCCGTCGGGCTGGCCGTCGCCGTTCTGGTCGACGCGCACGTTGCCGCCCGGCGCGGCGATGTCGATCTCCGGGCCCCAGTTCGAATAGAAGGTCGTCGCGTCGTCGAACTGCGTCGCCGCCACGGCGAACACGCCGGGGTACTTGGCCGGGTAGCCCACGCGGCCCTTGCCGTCGTTGCCGGCGGCGGCGACGACGACGACGCCCTTGCCGCGCGCGTATTTGATGGCGCTCGCCATCGTGCCGATGGGCGACGGACCACCCAGGCTCATGTTGATGACGTTGGCGCCATGGTCGGCCGCCCAGCGGATCGACTGCGCGATCGCGGCGACCGAGCCCGAGCCGCGCGCCGAGAGCACCTTGAGCGGCATGATGGCCGCGTCGGGCGCGACGCCCGCGACGCCGAGCTTGTTGTTCGTCGACTGCGCGATCGTGCCCGCGACGTGCGTGCCGTGGCCGTGGTCGTCGGACGCATCGGCGTTGTTGGCGACGAAGTTGTAGCCGGGGACGAAGCGCGTGTTCGCGAGGTCGGCCACCTTCGTGACGCCCGTGTCGATGACGGCGACGACGATGCCCTTGCCGGTGCCGAGCTTCCAGGCCTCCGGCAGCCCCAGCTTTTGGAGGTGCCACTGATAGCGGAAGCACGGGTCGTTCGGTTCGCCCCCGCGGGCGGCGCCGGCCGCGCACTCGGTCTCGAGCGAGCCGCTCGCCTGCGCGGGCAGCTCGTCGGGGGGAAGCGACTCTTCGGCGTCGAAGTCGACGCTCTCGACGTCGGGATCGGTGGCCAGCTTGGCGCGCGCCGCGATGGCCTCCTCGACCGTCGCGAAGTCGACGAAGTACGCGCGATCGCGCGCGGAGTAATCGCTCACGGGGATCTCGACGTAGGCGTTGTCGGCGAGGGACTGCGCCGAGACGTCGTCGCGGAAGTCGACGATGAGCCGCGTGCCGGCCGTGGGCGCGTCGTCGCTCGTGGTCGTCGCCGCGTCGTGCGCGGCGGACCCGTGCGTTCCGTGCCAGTAGACCGCCGTCCCCGCGAGCGCGCCCGCGAAGAGTCCCCAGGAGAGCCAACGCTGCAGCGCCATCCCGCCATTATACGTCCGTCGCCGCGCCGCGCCCGCAGCTCACGTCGATGAAGGGCAGCGGGCCGGGTCGGACCGAGGGGCGACTGGCCGAAGGGACCGCCAGGGAGAGCCAGTCAACGGTGAGGGGACGGTGAGGGGACAGTCATTGGACAGTCATTGATCTTGGTCTGCGTGTCGCATACAGTGCGCGAGGTTTCGCGAAACATCTTCCGCTGTTGCGAGGAGACCCGCCCACGATGCCGATCGCCAAGCCCCACTCTGGTGTCCGTGTGTTTTCGTGCCTTCTCGTCCTTGCCGCGCTCTTGGTAGCGCCCGCCGCCGCGCGTGCGCAATCGGACGACTCCATCGAGAAGGCCACCAAGCAGAACAAGAAAGCCATCGAGGAGTACGAGAACCTCAACTTCGAGGAAGCCCGGAAAATCCTCAAAGAGACGCTCGACTACTGCTCCGCCAACGGGCTCGACAAGCACCCGATCAAGGCGCGGACGCACATCCACCTCGGCATCGTGATCCTCGCGGGCTTCAAGCAGCGCGACGTCGCGATCAAGCAATTCCGCAAGGCGCTGGAGATTCAGCCCGAAATCAAGCTCACGAAGAGCTTGGCGAACCCCGAGATTCAAGAGGCCTTCGACGAGGCGAGCGCCGGCATGGCGTCGCCCGAGAAGACCGACGGCAACAAAGCCGACAAGACAGACAAGACCGACAAGACCGATGGCGACAAGGGCGCGGGCGGCGAGCTCATCACGCATGACGCCGTCACCGTGGGGACCCAGGGCAGCGCCATCACGATCACGGCCAAGGTCGACATCAACCAGAACGTCAAGAAGCTCATCCTCGCCTATCGCCCCGACGGCGCGAGCGAGTTCCTCGGTCGCGTCATGAAAGAAGTCACGCAGGGCAACTGGACCGCCGAGATCCCCGCGACGGCGACGGCGGGAAACCGCGTCGCGTACTACATCGAGGCGCAGGCCGAGGACGAGAGCACGATGGGCAAGAAGGGCGCGGAGGAAGATCCTCTCGTCATCACGCTCAAAGGCTCGGGCGCGCCCGTCGAGAAGAAGGCCGACGACGAGGATGACGACGACGACGACGAGGGGCCGAGCTGGTTCTTCGCTCTCGGCGTCGGCAGCGGTGCCGGCTACGTCGCCTCGGCGCCGGGCGAGGTGAACTCGGACTACAAGAACGTGAGCGCGGGCTTCGCGCCGGCGACGCTCGGGCACATCGCGCCCGAGATCGGCTACTTCGTGAAGGCGAACGTGCTCCTCTCGCTGCAGCTGCGTCTGCAGCTCGTCACGGGGCCGAACAACCGCAACGCCGCCACGGTCGCCGATGGCTGTGGCGCGGACCTCGTGTGCGTGCCCGCGAAGAACGCCACCGCCGCTCTCGCGAAGGTGACGTTCCTCTTCGGCGAAGAGAAGTTCCACCCGTACGTCTCGCTCGCCGCCGGCGGCGGGCAGATTCGTCACGTCGTGACGTTCACGGGCGCGAACACCAACAACTGCGGACCGACGAAGACCAGCAAGGACAGCTGCATCGACACCGTGCTCGGCGGCCCCGTGTTCGTCGGTGGCGGGCTGGGCTTCATGTACAACGCGTCCAACAACTTCGCGCTCACGCTCGGCGTGGCCCCGCTCGTCGGGTTCCCGAATTTCACGCTCAACTTCGATTTCAACGCCGGCGTCGCCGTAGAGTTCTGAGGCTGCGCATCCGGACCCCTCGCCCCGCGCAGTGGGGAGGGGGGTGGGTCGAGGTCAGGTTTTCTCGGGCTCCCAGAGGGGCTCGGGCTCGCCGTAGAGGCGCGAGGCGTGGCGGCTCATGACGAAGAGGGCGTCGGAGAGACGGTTGAGGTAGGGGACGACCTGGTCGCCCACGCCTTCCGTCGCGCGCAGCGTGATGACGTTGCGCTCGGCGCGGCGGCAGATGGTGCGCGCGAGGTGGAGCGTCGACGCGACCCAGCCGCCGCCGGGGAGGACGAAGCTGCGCAGCTCGGGCAGCGCTTCGTTCCACGCGTCGATCTCGTGCTCGAGCGCCGTCACGTGGCGCGCCTCGGTCACGGGCTGCTTCGGGTGAAGATCCTCCGGCAGCGTCGCGAGATCGCTGCCTAGATTGAAGAGCTCGTTCTGGATCCGTCGGATGACGTCCGACAGCTCGGCGGCGCCCGGCGGCACGGGCGCCGTCGCCAGCGCCGCGCGCGTCATGCCGAGGCACGACGACAGCTCGTCGACGGTGCCATACGCCTCGATGCGCGCCGAATTCTTGGCGACCTTCTGACCGCCGACGAGCCGCGTCTCGCCACCGTCGCCCGCCTTGGTGTAGATACGATTCAGCCTCACCATGGTCGCCTCATATCACGAAGGTCAGTCTCGTTTCGCGCCGCGGCCGCGCGCCCTGCTCGTCGACGTCGGCTTCACGCTGACCTTCTGGGACGGGGAGCGCATCGCCGCGCACGCCGCGGCGGCCGGCGTCACCGTCGCGCCCGCCGCGATCGAGCGCGCCGAAACGATCATTCGCACCGAGACGCGCGAGCTCGAAGGCACGCCGATGCGCACGCACGACGACGGCGGACGGCGCTACCTCGGCGACGTCTTTCAGCGCGCGCTCTCGCTCTGCGGCACCTCCGAGGACGACGCGACCCTCGCGCGCGCGGCGGCGTACATCCATGCGCGCCACCTCGAGAAGAATGTGTGGCGTCGCGTCGGCGCCGGCAACCACGACGCGCTCGCGCGGCTCAGCGCCGCGGGCTTTCGCCTCGCCGTCGTCTCGAACAGCGAAGGCACCGTCGAGGCCATGCTCGAGGAGGTCGGACTGCGACCGTTCTTCGAGACCGTCGTCGACTCCGGCGTCGTCGGCTCCGTGAAGCCCGACGCTCGCATCTTTCAAATCGCCCTCGACCGCCTCCAGCTCTCCGCGAGCGAGGCGCTCATGGTGGGCGACCTGCCCACCGCCGACGTCTTTGGCCCGCGCGCCCTCGGCATTCGCGCCGCCCTCGTCGACCCCCACGACCTCCACGCGTGGGTCCCAGTCCCGCGCTTCCCCGATCTCGCCGCGTTCGCTGACGAGCTGCTTCGCTGACGAACTGCTTCGCGCGTGAGGGGCGCCCCTCACGCGCGTGAAAGAGATGGCTTAGACGGCGTCATTGACGGCCTTGACGGGGCGGGCCTTGAGGACCTTACGCGCCGGCTTCGCCTTGATGGTGATGGGCTCTTTCGTGAACGGGTTGATGCCGGGGCGCTCTTTCGTGGCCGGCTTCTTGACGACGAGGAACTTCGCGAAGCCCGGGAGCACGAAGATTCCGTTCTTCTTGAGCTCCTTGTGGCCGACGCTGGCCAGCGACTCCAGCACGCCCGCGACGTCTTTCCGAGCCAGCTTGTCCTTGTGAGCGTCAGCGATCGCCTGGATGATCTGGGACTTCGTGAGCACCTTCGCCATGTGATCTCCTTTTGAGCCGTGGCCCGTTTTTTTCGATTCGTGGGCAATTTCGCCCCTGAAAGTGGCTCGCACTCTAGAGAGAAAGACCCCCGCTGAAAACAAGAAAACGTGAAAAACAGCGGAAAAATCGCCTTTCGAGAACAATGGCGTGGACGAGACATTTCGTTTGACGATTTTTCAAAAGGAGCCGCGTCGCTGTAGGGTGTGCGGACCTGTTGCGCAACATGACCGATCGCGCTGACCAGCCACGGCCTCCCGCGCCCTTCCTCAAATGGGCGGGTGGCAAACGACAGCTCGTGCGGCGCATCCTCGCGCTCGCGCCCGCGAGCATCGAGACGTACTACGAACCCTTCGTCGGTGGTGGCGCCGTCTTCTTCGCTCTGGCCGCCGAGAAACGTTTTGCGCGCGCCGTCCTCGGTGATGCAAACGAAGAGCTGATCCTTTGTTACGGCGAGATCAAGCGAGACGTCGAAGGCGTCATCGCCGTGCTCAAGGAGCACAGGTACGACAAGGACTACTACTACGACCTCCGCGATCGGGACCTGACGTCGATGGCACCGACGGAACGCGCGGCGCGTCTCATCTACCTGAACCGCTGCGGCTACAACGGCCTGTATCGCGTGAACCGAGCCGGAAAGTTCAACGTACCCTTCGGACGGTACACGAATCCGGTGATCTGCGATGTGACAAGGCTGCGGGCTGCCCACGCGGCGCTCCGGCGCACCACGCTCGTCTCGCAGGACTTCGAGCGGACTCTCCGAACGGCGAAGAAAGGGGACTTCGTCTACCTCGATCCGCCTTACGTCCCGCTGTCCGCGACGGCGTCTTTCACGGCCTACGCCAAGAAGCCTTTCGATCTCGCCGAACAAGCCCGCCTCGCGAAGCAGCTTCGCGGGCTCGGGACCCGCAAGGTCGCCGCGCTGCTGTCGAACTCGGATTGCTCGGAGACGCGCGCGCTTTATCCTTCGTACCGCGAGGCAGTCCCCGTGCGTCGCGCCATCAACTCGGTCGCCTCTGGCCGCGGCGCGGTGGGCGAGCTCCTCGTGCGCAGCTTCCGCTACGCCACCTGACGGCCGGCGTCGTGCTAAGCC
This sequence comes from Polyangia bacterium, assembly GCA_038325725.1. Lineage (GTDB taxonomy): Bacteria > Myxococcota_A > Polyangia > Fen-1088 > Fen-1088 > DASZFV01. Next base: position 12,960 of record JBBQJG010000052.1, read on the forward strand.
ACGACGCATGGCCAATGTCGAAGACCTGCAGAAGGAGCACGAAGCTCGGCTCAACACGCTCCTCGGCGAGCTGACCGGGAAGGGCGCCGAGTCGGACCTCGCGCTCGTGCGGGCGCTCATCCACCGTGGCGTTCACCTCGCGGCCGACCGAAAGAGCATGCAGTACTGCGCGCTCGCGACGTTCCTCGCCGAGATGATCGGCCACGCGCACCAGCTCCAGCACGGTGGCGATCAGGCCGCGCCTACGCACCACGACTTCGTGCACTGAGCGTCCCGCCGACGCCTCAGGGAACCGGTCGCGTCCGCCGAGCCTCCCTGGGGGGCGGTCCCCGCGCGGGGGACTGGTCAAAACGACCGTTTTGGCTAAACTGCCGCGCCTTCGACCCAAAGATTCGCCAAAGACCCCCGCGACCCCTGCCCCGCAACTCCGAAGGGAACTGGAAACGCTCATGCCCTCCATCGAAAGAGTCCGCAACATCGGCATCTCCGCTCACATCGATTCCGGGAAGACGACGCTGTCCGAGCGCATCCTCTTCTACACGGGAAAGATCCACAAAATCGAGGAGGTCCGCGGCAAATCCGGCGTCGGCGCCAAGATGGATTCGATGGATCTCGAGCGCGAAAAGGGCATCACGATTCAGTCCGCCGCGACCTACTGCGAGTGGGACGGCTACAACATCAACCTCATCGACACCCCCGGCCACGTCGACTTCACGATCGAGGTCGAGCGCGCGCTGCGCGTCCTCGATGGCGCCGTGCTCGTGCTCTGCGGCACGTCGGGCGTCCAGTCGCAGTCGTACACGGTCGACCGCCAGATGCGCCGGTACAACGTGCCGCGCCTCGCGTTCATCAACAAGCTCGACAGAGCTGGCGCCGATCCCAAGCGCGTCACGGCGCAGCTCAAGGAGAAGCTGCGCCACAACACGATCACGACCCAGTTGCCCATCGGCGAAGAGGCCGACTTCGACGGCATCATCGACCTCATCCGCATGAAGGCCTTCTTCTTCGACGGCAACGACGGCGAGGACATCCGCGAGGAAGAGATCCCGGCGGACCGCCTCGACGAGTGCAAGGCGGCGCGCCACGACATGATCGCGGCCATCGCGGATCACGACGACGTCATCGCCGATCAGTTTCTCAACGAGCAGGACCCGACGCTCGAGCAGCTCCGCGCCGCGATCCGCCGCGTGACGATCTCGCTCAAGATGACGCCGGTATTTATCGGGTCGGCTTACAAGAACAAGGGCGTCCAGCTCTTGCTCGACGGCGTGAACATGTTCCTGCCGAACCCGGCCGAGGTGACGAACATCGCCCTCGACCAGAACAACAAAGAAGAGAAGGTCATCCTGCTGTCCGAGCCGAAGAAGCCCTTCGTGGGCCTCGCCTTCAAGCTCGAAGACGGGCGCTATGGCCAGCTCACGTACATGCGCATCTATCAGGGCACCGTCACGAAGGGTGACTTCATCGTCAACAATTCGTCGAACGGCAAGCGCATCAAGGTGCCGCGGCTCGTGCGCATGCACTCGGCCGAGATGAACGACATCGAATCCGCGACGGCGGGCGACATCGTCGCGCTGTTCGGCGTCGAGTGCGCGTCGGGCGACACGTTCACGAACGAGTCGATCGCCTACACGATGACGTCGATGCACGTGCCCGCGGCCGTCATCTCGCTGGCGATCTCGCCGAAGGACAAGGCGACGGCCGCGCAGTTCTCGAAGGCGCTCAACCGCTTCACGAAGGAGGACCCGACCTTCCGCGTCCACCGCGACGAAGAGTCGGCGCAGACCATCATCAGCGGCATGGGCGAGCTCCACCTCGAGATCTACATCGAGCGCATGAAGCGCGAGTACGCGTGCGAGGTCATCTCGGGCAAGCCGCAGGTCGCTTACCGCGAGGCGATGAGCCAGCACGCCGACTTCAACTACACGCACAAGAAGCAGACCGGCGGCTCGGGCCAGTACGGCAAGGTCGCGGGCTTCATCGATCCGCTGCCCGCCGAGCACCCCACGGGCTTCGAGTTCGTGGACGACATCACGGGCGGCTCGATCCCGCGCGAGTTCATCCCCGCTTGTGAAAAAGGCTTCAAGGAGGCCGTCAAGAAGGGGCCGCTCATCGGGTTCCCGATCGTCGGCGTGAGTTGCACGATCAACGACGGCGCCTCGCACCCCGTCGACTCGTCGGAGATCGCGTTCCGCACGGCGGCGCTCATGGGCTTCCGCGAGGCGTACATGAACGCCAAGCCGACGATCCTCGAGCCCATCATGCGCGTCGAGGTGCAGTTCCCCGAGGAGTTCCAGGGCGCTGTCATGGGCCAGCTCAACCAGCGTCGCGGCACGATCATCTCGTCCGAAAAGCAAGAAGGCTTCGTCCAGGCCATGGCCGAGGTGCCGCTCAACGACATGTTCGGCTACTCGACCGATCTCCGCTCGGCGACGCAGGGCAAGGGCGAGTTCACGATGGAGTTTCAGAAGTACGCCGAGGTGCCCAAGCAGCAGCGCGAGGTCATGATCGCCGAGTTCCGGGCTAAGAAAGACAAGTAGCGCAGGAACGAGACGATGGGCCGGGACATGGAAGAGACCCGGCCCATCGCAGTTTCGCCCCGCCACACGGTCCTGGTCGCGATCGAGCTGTTCCCCTTCATCGAGAAGGCGCCGCGCGAGGACTTCGTCGTTCAGACGCGGGCCAACCGCGAGGCCAACGGGCTGCCGTTGATGATGGCCGAGCTCGTCATCGCCGGCGAGGAGACGCGTCGGGCGCACGCCGCCGCGCAGCTGTATCCGTTTCATTTTCGAAAGACGTACTTCCCGGGACGCCTTCACGGGGATCCCGAGGTCGAGTACGAGCGGCAGCTGCGCGCGTCGCAGCTCTGCGGGACGCCGCCGCCGATTGGCTACGGCGCGAACGTGTTTCGAAGCTGCCTCATCCCGGGCCAGTCGTACGCGCGGCTCTCGCCGTTCGGGGGCGAGCCTCCCGAGAACAACATCACGAAGGCCCAGAAGCTGCCGCTCGCGTCGGCGGCGGGGCTGTGGCGCCTCGCCGAAGAGACCCTGGCGCAGCACCTGCGCCTCCACGAAGGCGGCCTCGCGCACGGCGACGCCGAGCTGCACAACCTCATCGTTTGCCCGGCCCCGCTCGAACCGATCCTGATCGATTTCGAGGCCGCGGTGGAGCGCGCCGCCGTCGACGACGCGGCCTGGACGGCGTGCTGCAAGCTGGACCTCGAGCCGTTGTTGCGCGAGGCCGTGTACCTGCAGTGCGCGCTGGGCCAGCAGGCGAGCCCGCTCGGCGTGTTGTCCTTCGATCGCATGAAGGACCTGTTTCGCGCCCCCGAGCGCTTCCAGCGCGCCATCGAGACGCAGGCCGAGGTCTAGGACGTCGAGGCCGTCTCGGGCGCTGGATTCCTCTTCGAAACATGGCGGTAACAACGCCGACGCATGGGCTTATCGCAGCGGAAAAGAATCGAAGAAAAGTGCCTGTTCGTAACGAAAGGGCTTGCCGGAACAGGCCTCAAAATACGAAGAAGACAGAGGCGCAAGTTCTGACCACTTTCAATTCCCCATCTCACTCTTCAAGGGAGAACGAAGCAACATGAGTGGAACTACGGCTCGACGAGCAGCGATCACGGCAGCGACGAACTACAAGCACACCGGTGCGCCGCTCGACTACCTGGGGAGCCCGGCCGCGTCCCTCTTCGGCACGAACGTCTTCGGCCTGTCGACGATGAAGTCGATGCTGCCGAAGGAGATCTTCAAGTCGGTGAAAAAGACGATCGACTCGGGCGCGACGCTCGATCCCAAGGTCGCCGACGTCGTCGCCGGCGCGATGAAGGCCTGGGCCCTCGCGAAGGGCGCGACCCACTACGCGCACATCTTCTTCCCGCTCACGGGCGTGAGCGCCGCCAAGCAGGACAGCTTCCTCTCGCCGGACGGCGAGGGGGGGGCGATCACCGAGTTCGCCGGCAAGACGCTCGTCCAGGGCGAGCCCGACGCATCGAGCTTCCCGAACGGCGGCATCCGCGGCACGAGCCAGGCCCGCGGCTACACGGCGTGGGACGTCACGAGCCCCGCTTACGTCATCGAGTCGCCCAGCGGCACGACGTTGTGCATTCCGACGGCGTTCATCTCATGGACGGGCGAGGCGCTCGACAAGAAGACGCCGCTGCTCCGCTCGGGCGTGGCGCTCAACACGCACGTGCAGCGCATCCTCAAGATCTTCGGCCACGAGAAGCCGGCCATGGTCGTCTCGTACGCGGGCGCCGAGCAGGAGTACTTCCTGATCGACAAGCACTTCTATTACGCGCGCCCCGACCTGCTGAACGCGGGTCGCGCGCTCTTCGGCGCCAAGCCCCCCAAGGGCCAGGAGTTCGAGGACCACTACTTCGGCGTCATCCCCGAGCGCGTCATGGCGTTCATGATGGAGGCCGATCGCGAGCTCTTCAAGCTGGGCGTCCCCGTCAAGACGCGCCACAACGAGGTCGCCCCCGGACAGTTCGAGGTGGCGCCCGTGTTCGAGGCGGCCAACGTCGCGGCCGATCACCAGCAGATGATCATGAGCATGCTCAAGCAGGTCGCCGAGAAGCATGACCTCGTCTGCCTCTTGCACGAGAAGCCCTTCGCGGGCGTCAACGGCTCGGGCAAGCACGTCAACTTCTCGTTCGGCAACGCCACCGAGGGGAACCTCCTCGACCCCGGCCAGACGCCGCACGAGAACGCGCAGTTCCTCGTGTTCTGTGGCGCCGTCATCCGCGCCGTCCACAAGTACGCGGGCGTGCTCCGCGCGGCCATCGCGACGGCCGCCAACGATCACCGTCTCGGCGCCAACGAGGCCCCTCCGGCGATCATCTCGATCTTCCTCGGCGAGCAGCTCACCGACGTCTTCGAGCAGATCAAGACGGGCGGCGCCAAGTCGTCGAAGATGGGCGGCACGCTCGAGATCGGCGTCGACTCGCTCCCGAAGCTGCCGCGCGACGCGGGCGACCGCAACCGCACGAGCCCCTTCGCGTTCACGGGCAACCGTTTCGAGTTCCGCGCCGTCGGGTCGAGCCAGTCGATCGGTGACCCGCTGGTCGCGCTCAACACGATCATCGCCGAGGCGTGCGACCACATCGCCAGCAAGCTCGAGGCGTCGCTCGGCAGCGGTAAGAAGCTCAACGCAGCCATCCAGGATGTTCTCGCCGAGATCATCAAGGACCACGGCGCGGTCTGCTTCGATGGCAACGGCTACTCGGCCGAGTGGCACCGCGAGGCGGAGAAGCGTGGGCTGCCGAACTACAAGACGGCCGTCGACGCGCTCCCCGTTCTCGAGCAGAAGGACGTCATCGCCGTGTTCGACAAGTACAAGGTGCTGTCGCCGCGCGAGCTCCACGGTCGCTACGAGACGTACCTCGAGCAGTACAGCAAGGCCGTCAACGTCGAGGCGAACCTGACGACGAAGATCGCGAAGACGGCGATCCTGCCGGCGGCGATGCATTACCAGCGCGACCTGGCCAAGAACGCCGTCGCCGTCAAGGAAGCCGGGCTCACCCCCGACACGACGGTCCTCAAGCAGGTGACCGAGCTGCTCGGCAAGCTGCAGGCCGGCATCGCCGCGCTCGACACCGTGACGTCGGCGCACGGGGGCGATGGCGCCCTCGCCGAGGCGAAGCACTTCTGCACGGGCGTGCTGCCGGCGATGCTGAAGGTCCGCGAGGCCGCTGACAGCCTCGAGGCGATCGTCGACGACGAGCTGTGGCCGCTGCCGACGTTCCAGGAGATCCTGTTCATCAAGTAACAGGTCCCTCGTCGTTCCACGGAACGTCGAACGCACGCGCATCACTCGATGCGCGTGCGTTTTTCGTTCCCGGGTAAAGTGCCCGAATGTTGCCCCCTCTCGCGGTCTCCCTGGTGTTCGTGATCGGTGCCTCGACGAGCGTGTCAGGCGCGCTCCCGACGGCGCACGGCCACGTCGAGCGAACCTTGGCTCAAGCGCCTCCGCCCTCGGGCGCATGGCGGTCGAACCCGCCACCGGCGCCGCCGCCCTCGGGCGCGTGGCGCGGCACGCCTCCCGCGGGAGGTTGGCGCGGTGCCCCGCCGGCGCCGCCCACTCCGCCCGTCGAGCGCGTCGAGCGTCGACCGGGTTTCGTGTGGATCGGCGGCGACTATGAGCCGCGGGGCGACAACTATGTGTGGGTCGGCGGCCGTTGGGATCGCGAGCGCCCTGGACAGCGTTGGCACGGCGGTCACTGGGAGTGGCGTGGCGATCGCTACGTCTGGGTCCGCGGTGAATGGGTCGGGGGACCGGTCTACGTTCCGCCGCCCACGCTCGTGATCAGCACGCCGCCGCCGCCTCCTCCGCCCGTGGTCGTCGTGGTGCCGCCCCCGCGCGGCGGGTTCGTCTGGATCCCAGGCGCCCACGAATGGCGAGACGGCCGCTACGCCTGGGTCGACGGGCGCTGGGAACCCGAGCGCAGGAACGAGCGGTGGGAAGCCGGGCACTGGGATCGCGACGGCGACCGACACGCGTGGCATCCGGGAGGGTGGCGGGCCCGCGGCCCCGATGACCACGACCACGACCACGGTCGCGATCACGATCATGACCACGACCACGATCGCGGGCATCACGACCACGATCGCGGGCATGGCCACGGCGACGGTCGCCGCTAGCGAAGTGATGGTGGGGGTGCGATTTCCGGGAACGGAATGGTCGGCCCCGTCGTTCTCGTCCACGTGGGAGCCTCTGTTGCCCCGTGGGGACCTTTCGATGCGAGCCCGGCGATGACGGAGCGGGCGGGCGATGCGTTCTCCGAACAAGTCCTCGCTCACGCGGAAGCGCTATACAACCATGCCCGTCATCTGACGGGCGCGCGCGCCGAGGCGGAGGACCTGGTGCAGGAGACGTGCGCGCGCGCCCTCGCGAGCGCGCGCGACTACCGCGAAGGCAACCTCAAGGCCTGGCTGTTCCGGATCTTGCGCAACGCCTTCATCGACGCCCGTCGAAAGCGGAGACCCGAGCAGCCGCTCGGCGAGCTCGACGTCGTCGACGGCGGGGAGGGCGAGTTGCTGCGGGACGACCTCGAGCTCGATCGCCTGCGCGGCGTCGTCGCCGAGGACATCGAGGCGGCGCTCGGCGCGCTGTCGGAGGACGCGCGGGCCATCGTGCTGCTCGACGTCGAGGGGTTTACAGAGACCGAGGTCGCCGAGATGCTCGGCTGTGCCACGGGTACGGTGAAGTCACGGCTCTCGCGCGCGCGGGTCCTGCTGCGGCGCAAGCTGGGGGAATACGCCAGATGACCATGGACTGTGCGCCGACGAGAGATCTGCTGGCGACGAGCGAGCACCGAAGGGGGCAGCTCGGGGGGGAGGCGCGCACCGCGCTCGACGCACATCTGGCCGGCTGCGCCGAGTGTCGCCGCGCGGCCGACGTCGAGGCGGCCCTCGAACAGGCCCTCGGACAGCGTCTGTCACGGCATCGTCCAACGTCAGACTTTGCCGGGCGGCTGCGCGCGCAGCTCGGCAGGCCGGCGGCGGTGCCCGTATCGGGCGGGCCGCCGGGCGCGCGGACATCTTCTGCGTGGCGCGCGTTCGCGACGCCGTTCGGCAGCGCGCTCGCCGCGGCGGCCCTCGTCGTGCTCGCGCTGCGTGTCGTCGCGCCCCCCTCGACCGGCGCGTGGGATCTCGTCGACGAGGTCGTGAGCGATCACCTGCGCGTCGTCGCGAGCCCGCGGCCGCCCGAGATCGAGAGCGGCGGCATTCATCAGGTCAAGCCGTGGTTCACGGGGCGCCTCGACTTCGCGCCGCGCCTCGCGTTCGAGGGCGACGCCGACACGCCGCTCGTCGGCGGGAGCCTCGGCTACGTGCGCGAACGCAAGGCGGCCGTCCTGCAATTTCGTCGGCGCCTCCACGCCATCACGCTGCTGATCTTCCCTCCCGAGGGCATGCCGTGGCCCGGCCCCGAGACGAGGCGGCTCGCGGGGCGCCCTGTCTACGAGCGGACGGCGCGCGGCTTCTCGGCGATCGTGTGGCGGGACGCCGACCTCGCGTATGCGCTCGTGTCCGACGTCAACCGCGCGGAGCTCGAGGCGCTCGTCCCGAAGATCACGCCCTGAGCGGGAACCAAACGGCGCCTCGCCACGTTCGAACGTCAGGAGGCCCGACATGTCCACTCACGGAACCCGCCGCGACATCCTCAAGCTCATGAGCGTCGGAGGCGTCGTCTTCGCCTCCGGCTTGGCCGGCGCCGCCGGCAAGACGAAAAAGAAGAGCGACACGATGGAAGACTTCTTCTTCCTGCAGCTCTCCGACACGCACTGGGGCTACGCGGGCGTCTCGAATCCACAGGCGGACGTGACGCTGCCGACGGCGATTGCGACCATCAATGGAACCGAGGCACGCCCCGATTTTGTCGTCTTTACGGGCGATCTCACCCACACGACCGACGACGGAGCCGTGCGCCGCCAGCGCCTCGCCGGCTTCAAGAAGCTCGCGGGAGACCTCAAGGTTCCCAAGACGTACTTTCTTCCCGGCGAGCACGACGCCGCGAAGGACGCTGGCGCCGCCTACGGCGAGTTGCTGGGCGCGACCCACTACACGTTCGACCACAAGGGCGTGCACTTCATCGCGCTCGACAACGTGTCGGATCCCGCGGGCGCCGTGGGAGACGCGCAGATCGATTGGCTCTCCGCCGATCTCAAGAAGGTCTCACCCAAGACCGCCATCGTCGTGCTGACTCACCGGCCCCTGTTCGATCTGCATCCCCAGTGGGAGTGGTCGACCAAGGACGGAGCGAAGGTGATCGACGTGTTGCTGCCCCACAAGAACGTCACCGTCTTTTACGGCCACATTCATCAGGAGCATCACCACGACACCGAGCACATCGCGCACCACGCGGCGCGCTCGCTCGTCTTCGCGCTGCCCGCGCCCGGCTCGGTGCCCAAGAAGGCGCCGCTGCCGTTCGACGCCGCAGCGCCGTTCAAGGGTCTCGGCATGCGGCGCCTCGACGAAAAAGCGGGCTCCGTCGAGATCGCCGAGCTTCCGGTCAAGGGTTGAAAACGTCGGCGCTCACGTCATCCGGCGTCGCCAGAAATTCGCGCGTGACGACTGGTTTCATCTGGCGTCAGGCGATTATTGCGCGAACCGAGGCTTCCCGGTAGGACTACGGGTCCAAACGGCCGGAACGGGCCGGAACGACGACATGGCCGCAGCCGCTTTTTACGATTTGGACGGGACGCTCGTGCGCACGAACCTCGTGCACGCGTTCGCCTTCACGGCGCGAAATCAGCAGGGCCTGCTCAAGAGCGTCGTCAAGACGGCCTACACGATGGCGAGCGTGCCGATGTTCCTCGCCGTGGACTTCTGGAACCGGCGCGTCTTCAACGACCTGTTCTTCATTCGCTACAAGGGCGAGTCGGAGGATCGCCTTCGGTCGATGTCGCAGGAGCTGTTCGACACGGTCTTGAAGCCGTCGATCTTCCCCGGCGCCTATGAGCTCATCGACAAATCGCGTCAGCTCGGGCTGCGGCAGGTGCTCGTCACGGGCGCGCTCGACCTCACGGTCGGGCCGCTGGCCAGGCACCTGAAGATCGACGACTATGTGACCAACCGCTTGGAGTTCGTCGACGGTTACGCCACGGGACGGCTTTTGCCCCCCATCATGGCGGCCGCGACGAAGGCCAGCTGGATGCGCATCTACGCGGAGAAAGAGAAGTTGAACCTGTCTGACTGCTACGGCTACAGCGACAGCATGAGCGACCTGCCCATGCTCTCCGTCGTCGGCCACCCGACGGCCGTCAACCCCGACATCCGGCTGCGCAACACGGCGTTGCAGCACGACTGGCCGATATTGGATCTACGCTAGATGAGAGAACGTGCCCCCAAGCTCGTGCGTGGACCCGTGCCGCGCAACAAGGAAGACGACCAGGTCGTCTACATCGACAGCGACTCCGCGCCGCGCATCATTTTTTCGGGCGAGGACCTGCTGCTCGAAGACCTGCCCATCGGCACGCGCGTCATCTACCCGAAGCCGCCCATCGAAGGGCTCGCCAACCCGGGCGCGGCGATCCGCTACGCGCTGAACCACCCGCTCGGCACGGACCCGCTGTACGCGCAGCTCGCGCCCGGCATGCGGGTCACGATCGCCGTCGACGACATCAGCCTGCCGCTGCCCCCGATGGTGCTGCCGGATGTCCGGCAGACGATCATCGAGATCCTGCTCGAGCTGCTCGACGCGAACGGCGTCGACGACGTTCACATCATCGTCGCGAACTGCCTGCACCGGAAGATGACCGAGCCGGAGATGCGGCGGATGGTGGGCAAGAAGATCCACGACGCCTTCTACCCGGACCGCTACTACTGCCACGACGTC
>JBBQJG010000053.1:0-23106 GCA_038325725.1 Polyangia bacterium
GAGCGCGTGCAGGGGACGCCCGTGCAAGACGGAACTGGGATCGCCGGCGCCGCGGGCACGACGCCGACGCCCGCGCCCGCTCCGCCGCGCGACAAGGAGCGGCCCGTGCTGCTCGCCGAGGACATCTCGCGCGAGGCCATGGCGACGATCGAGACGGGCCTCGAGATCCCCGGCGTCAAGATCGTCTCGGTGCCCCGGCGCTCGTACCCAAATGGCGCGCTCGGGGCGCACGTGCTCGGCTTCATGAACGAGGTCTCGGCCGACGAGCTGCGCACGAGGAAGGACGAGGGCTACCGCGCCGGCGATCTCGTGGGCCGCTCGGGCATCGAGCGCCAGTGGGAGGGCTACCTGCGCGGCCGCACGGGCTTCCAGAAGGTCGTCGTCGATCGGCGCGGCCTGCCCAAGCCCGACCTCTCGGAGATCACGGACGGGGCGACTTCGCGCGCCGCGGTCCCCGGGAACCACGTCGTGCTCACGCTCGATCTCGAGGCGCAGCGCATCGCCGACCGCGCCTTGCGCGGCGTCTCGGCGGGCGCGGCCATCGTCCTCGACGTCGACACGGGCCGCGTGCTCGCGCTCGTGTCGAAGCCCGACTTCGATCCGAACGAGCTGTCGGGGCACCTGACGCCCGAGGCGGAGCAGCGCCTGCTCACCGATCGCTACCGCCCGCTGCGCGACAAGGTGCTCAGTGAGACCTACTACCCGGGCTCGACGTTCAAGGCCGTGTCGGCGCTCGCGGCGCTCGAGGATCGCCTCGTGACGACCGACGAACGCACGAAGTGCCACGGCTACTTCGAGATCGGCCGCCGCCGCTTCCGCTGCACGAAGACGCACCTGTCGGTCGCGCTCCACGACGCCATCGTGCAGAGCTGCAACGTCTACTTTTACGAGCTCGGCGCACGCCCCGGCATGATGGATCGCCTCGCGAAGTACGGCGCCGACCTGGGCCTCGGCGCGCCGTCGGGCCTCGGCCTCAACGGCGAGGAGGGCGGCTTCCTGCCGACGGAGGAGTGGTACCGCGAGCAGAAGCGCAAGAACCCCAAGGCCGAGGGCTTCCAGGTCGGCGAGGCGCTCAACGCCGTCATCGGCCAGGGTTCGACGCGCGTGACGTTGCTGCAGATGGCGACGCTGTACGCCGCCATCGCGAACGGCGGCAAGCTGTGGCTCCCGCAGATCGTCGACCACGTCGAGGCGCCCGACGGCGAGGTCGTCGAGGAGTTCCCGCCGCGCGTGCGCCGCGAGCTGTCCGTTTCGCAGGAGAGCCTCACGTTCGTGCGCGACGCGCTCGTGGGCGTCGTCAACGAGCCCAAGGGCACGGCCTTCAAGGTCCGCTCGAAGGAGATCGAGATCGCGGGCAAGACCGGCACGGCGCAGGTGCGCGGGCGGCGCGACGCGACGGGCGGCTACGAAAGCGCGACGCACGCCTGGTTCGTCGGCTTCGCGCCCGCGGCCCGGCCGCGCATCGCGCTCGCCGTCCTCGTCGAGCACGGCGGCCACGGCGGCGAGGTCGCGGCGCCGATCGCCGTCGAGATCGTGAACAACTATTTTGAGATGGTCGCGCCCGACCAGAAGATGGTGGCGTTCAAGAAGGCATCGTCCGCACCGCGCCGTGCGGTCGACGAGGCCGCGCCCAAGGAGCCCCGCCTCATGATCAAAGCCGCCCCCGGGGAGGCGCCGCCGATGCGCCTCGACTTCTCGAAGCCCGACCCGCCCGACGCGCCGAAAGAGGCCACGCCATGAAGGTCGTCTCCTGGCGCAAGCTGCGCTTTCGCTTCGACTGGACGCTCACGATCTCGGCGGCGGCCGTGTCGGCGCTCGGCCTCCTCAACCTGTGGAGCGCCGTTCACGATCGCCAGTCGCATTTGTTCACGCACCAGGTGTCGTGGCTCGCCCTCGGCGCCGCGATCTTCGTGGGCATCGCCACGCTCGACTACCGGCTCATCAGCCGGCTGTCCTATGTCTTTTACGGCGCCGGGCTGGCGCTGCTCGTCGGCGTGCTCGCGTTTGGCAAGATGGTGGGCGGCGGGCGGCGCTGGTTCGATCTCGGCTCGTTCCACGTCCAGCCCTCCGAGCTCGCGCAGGTGCTCACGGTGCTCGCGCTCGGCAAGTACTTCAACGACGCGCCCGCGCTCGAGGGCCGCTCGTGGCGTCACCTCGCCATGCCCGTCCTCATCGTGAGCGCGCCCGCGCTGCTCATCGCCAAGCAACCCGACTTCGGCACGGCGTTCCTGATTCTCGCGATCTTCTTCACGATCATGCTGACGGCGCGCCTCAAGCTCAAGACGCTCGCCGCGATCGCTGGCATGGCGGCCGTCGCTGCCTTCCCCATCTATCAGCACCTGCTGCACGAGTACCAACGCAAGCGCGTCGAGGCCTTCTTCAACCCGACGTCCGAGGGGGCCTACCAGACGCGCCAGGCCCTCAACGCGATCGGCTCGGGACGCTTCCTGGGCAAGGGCTTCATGCACGGTACGCAGATCCGCCTGCGGCACTTCCCGGCGCTGTGGACGGACTTTCCCTTCGCCGTGTGGGCCGAGGAGTGGGGCTTCCTCGGGTGCCTCGTCGTGCTGCTCGCGTACTCGTTCCTCATCCTGTGGATCATCAAGATCGCGAGCGAGGCGCGCGACCGGTTCGGCGCGACGGTGTGCGTGGGCGTCGCGGCGATGCTGTTCTGGCACGTCGCCATCAACATCGGCATGGTGAGCGGCCTCATCCCCGTCGTCGGCGTGACGCTCCCGCTCATCAGCTACGGCGGCTCGAGCGTGCTCACGACGATGGTCGCCCTCGGCGTCGTCATGAACGTCAGCGTCAGGCGTTTCGCCTATTAGAAATTAGCGAACCCCCGCGCTGGCCGGTTCGGAGAGAATTCTGTGCCCCTACTTTTCATAAGGGGGGAGCCGCTGAGTTGACCGCATCGGGCTTCCCGACGAGCGGGCGTGCACATCCATCGATCAGAGGCGGCTCCCTAATTCGATCTTGTAGGGAAAAGAATGTCTCTCCGGTATCGAACCGCGCAGAAGGTTCGAGAACCAGGATGGCAGAGCGAACACGACGGTCAAGGCCGATCCACTCGGCGCCGATGCACGCCGTGTCCCGGCCTCGTGCTTGACAACGCTCGCGACGCGAAGCCCGACTGTCGCGTGTTATCCTGGATCCGTGATTCAGGATGCGGTCGCGCGGCGTCGGAATTGGCCGAGCGGGGTTGCGCGCGACAACGCAGCCCTCGAGCGAGACTTCTGGCGAACCGCTACGGTCGATCAGAAGCTCGAGGCGCTCCGCGAAATGGCCGAGACGGCCTGGATGATGGAGGGGCATGGCACTGCACCCCGACTACAAAGACATCTTGGCGGCGTTCGAAAAGCACGCCGTTGAATATGTGCTGGTCGGCGGCTACGCCGTCGGATTTCACGGTCGGCCGCGCTTCACGAAGGACCTCGACCTCTGGGTGAATCCCACTCCGGAGAATCTCGAGCGCGTGCGACAGGCTCTCGTCGAGTTCGGCGCACCGAGACATGTCATCGACGAGCTCGCGGGCGCATCTGAAGAGGACGTCCTGTGGATGGGGACGCCTCCCGTTCGTATCGACATCGTCAAGGGCGTTCCCGGTGGGAAGTTCGAACGAGCGTTCGCCGGTCGAGTGCTGAGCGATTGGGAGGGCGTGCGCGTCAGCGTCGTCGCGCGACACGAGCTCATCGCGCTCAAGCGCGCCAGTGGTCGTCCCCAAGACCTGCTCGACGCTGACCTACTCGAAAGAGACTGAGTCAGCCTCACTGAAGTAGCCGAAAATCCGCTCAGGATTTTCGGTTCAGATCAAATGACGGGACGGTGCCGTGGGGCGGGCCGGCGGGGACGACGTTGGCGTCCGTCGGCGTCTGCGGCTCGCCCTTGACCGTCTCGCGCCACATGGCGCCGACGCCACCCTGCGTGGCGGCCGACAGCGTGCCGCGCGACATGAGCTCTTCCTTGTCGAGGATCGCGTCGACGCGGCGATAGGTCGGCTTCGCGTGGTCGAGCGTGTCCATGCGGATGGCGTCGCACGGGCAAGCCTCGGCGCACAGGCCACAGACCACGCAGCGGAGTTCGTCGATCTCGAAGATCCGCGGGCGCTTTTCGATCGTGCCGTCAGCAGCTTCCTCGGGGACGATCGTGATGCAGTGGGCGGGGCACACCGTCGGGCACATCATGCAGGCGACGCAGCGGACGGCGCCGTCCTCGCGCAGCATGAGGCGGTGCAGGCCGCGGTGCCGCTCGGGGTATTTTTTCTTTTCTTCGGGGTACTCGATCGTCTGGATCTCGGACTTCTTGCGGAAGCCCGTGACGTTCTTCGCGAAGTTCGTCACGAAGTGGCGGAACGTCACGCCGAGTCCCTCGGCGATCGCCGGCAGGTACATCTGCTGCGTGAACGAGCCCGGGCGGGTGACGACCTTGACGCCGACGTGACCTTTGGCTGCGGTGCTCATGACCTGTTCCTTAATTCGCTTGCGACCAGAGGATGAGCAGCGCCGTCGCGACGACGTTCGCGATCGACAGCGGCAGCAGACGCTGCCACCCGAGCTGCATGAGCTGATCCGAGCGGAAGCGCGGCAGCGACCAGCGGATGAGGAGCTGGAACGAGCAGAACATGAAGACCTTGATGGCCCACATCGTGAGCGTCGTGAGCGAGAACAGCAGGCCCTTGGGGATGAACAGAATGTTCGGCACGTGCTCGGCGATGAACGCGTCGATCGGGCCCCCAAAGTGCCAGCCTCCGAAGAAGAGGCTGATCATGATCGCGCTCGACACGACGATCTCGAGGAACTCGCCGAGGAAGAACATGCCGAAGCGGAGGCCCGAATACTCGACGAAGTAGCCGATGATCTCCGGCTCGCCTTCGGGAATGTCGAAGGGCGTGCGCTTCGTCTCGGCGATGGCCGCCGTGAGGAAGAGGATGAACCCAAGCGGCTGCGAGAAGATGCCCCAGCTGTGTTGGATGTTCGAGAAGTCGAGGATCACCTCTTGATGCGAGACGATCGCGCCCGGCTCGAGCGTGCCCGTCACGAGGAACGTGCCGAGGACGGCCATGCCCATCGTGACCTCGTACGACATCATCTGCGAGCTGGCGCGCAGGCCGCCCATCATCGCCCACTTGTTGTGGGAGGCCCAACCGGCCAGCGTCGCCCCGTAGACGGCGAGCGACGAGATCGCGAAGTAGAAGAGCATCCCGACGTCGAGTCGCGCGATCTGCAGCGCCACCGGGTGCGCGCAGACGCCGCCGTAGCCGACCTGGTCGCGCATCTCGCCCCAGCACAGCGGCGCGCCGAATGGGATGATCGCCGCGACGATGAGGGCCGGCGCCATCGACATGATGGGCGCCCACATGAACAGGAACTTGTGCGCCTTGCTGGGGACGTAGTCCTCTTTGAAGAGGAACTTCACGGCGTCGGCCATGAAGTGCGTGATGCCCCACAGCTTGACGGGACCGATGTTGGCGCGGTTCGGACCGAGCCGGTCCTGCATCATCGCCGACTGCCGACGCTCGAGCCACGTCAGGATCGACGCGAGCGGCATCAGGAAGCCGAGGATCATGAAGAGGATCTTCGCGACCGCCGCGAGGATGTTGAAGCCGAGAGAGCCGTATTCCATGGTCGTTTGTCTCTAGCCGCGAGAGTTGGCGAAGCGCAGCTGGAGCGGACGCACGGCGCGTCCCCACTCGGCGCCCTTGAGAAAGGCGAGCTTGCCCGCCGCTTCGACGAACACGGCCTTGGCCGTCGTGAACTCCATCGTGGCGCCCATGCCGCGCGCGAGGTGCGAGAGGATGTCCCAGCCGGGGAGGGCGTCGCCCGCCGGCGGGATCGCCGGGTGGACGCGCTGGACCATGCCGAGCTTGTTCGTGAACGTGCCGTCGATCTCGGCCCAACCCGCGAGCGGGAGCGCGACGTGCGCGGCCGACGTCACTGCGTTCTTGTGCGTCGACAGGACGACGAGCGCGTCGAGCTTGTCGAGCGGCATCGCCGCCGAGGCCTGGTCGCCGACGAGCACGCCGTCGGTGCCCACGACAATGAGCGCGCCGAGCGCGCCCGACTTGAGGTCCGCCGCGAGGTCGAGCAGCGTCTTCAAGCGGCCCGCGCCGACGGCGAAGGCGCCCGCCGTGTTGGGGTTCTTGTCGGCCGACACGAGGATCTTGTCGCTCCACCCTTGGTCACGGCCCGCGAGGTACGCCTTGGAGACGCCCAGGTGGTCAAACGCCAGCTTCGCCAGAGCATAGAGGTCTTCGTTGGGGCTCTGCGCGTTGAACACGACGCCGACACGCCCCGGGCCGCTGTCGAGCACCGTGCGCAGCGCGCGCGTCGCGTCGGCGAGCGCCTTGTCCCACTCGACCGGCGCGCCGCCCGACATGGGGGCCGAGAGGCGGTCGACGTGCGCGGCCTTGTAGGTCATGCGACCTTCGTCGCACATCCAGTGCTTGTTGACCTTCTCGTTGATGCGCGGGACGAGGCGGTACATCTGCCCGCGCGACGAGTGGACGTCCGTGTTGCAGCCCGTCGCGCAGCCCGTGCACACGGACGGCGTCGCGTAGAGCTCCCACGCGCGCATCGCGAAGCGGAAGTCCTTCGACGTCAGCGCGCCGACGGGGCAGACGTCGACGGTGTTGAGCGAGTAGGGGTTGTCGAGCTTGTGGCCGGGCGCCGTCGTGAGCACCTCGTGGTCGCCGCGCTTCGCCATATCGAGCTGATGCACGCCCGCGACCTCGTCGCAGACGCGGATGCAGCGCGTGCACAAGATGCAGCGCTCTTGATCGAGGACGATCGTCGGGCCGAGGTCGACGACCTTGGCCTTCTTGACCTTGATTCCGTCGTTGCGCGCGAGCTTGCCGTCCCAATCGAAGTAGTGCTTTTGCAGCATGCACTCGCCCGCCTTGTCGCAGATCGGGCAGTCGATGGGGTGGTTCACCAACGTGAACTCGAGCATCTGGCGACGCACGTCGAGGATCTTGGGGGACGCGGTCGTCACCTCCATCTTGTCGGCGACGGGCGTGTAACACGACGGCACGGGCTTGGGCTGCCCCTTGACGTCGACGAGGCACTGGCGGCACACGGCCGGCGACGAGAGGCCGGCGTGATAACAGAAGAACGGCACGTTCGCGCCCGCGGCGTTGCACGCCTCGAGCAGGTTCGTGCCCTTCGCGCACTGGTGCGCCTTGCCGTCGATCGTCACCGTGACGGTGTCTGCGGGCGGCGCGGCCGCCGGGACGCCGGTCGTCGGCGGAGAAGAGACTGGTCCGGTGCTCATCGGTCGCACTCTCCGCCGATCATGTTGATGAGGCCAAAGGTCGGGACGATGTCGGCGAGGAACAACCCCGTGATGAGCTTGCCGACGATCGCCGTCGCCGCGAAGCACGGCGGACGCACGCGGCACTTCCACGGGCGGCCCGTGCCGTCGGACACGAGGTAAAAGCCGAGCTCGCCGTTGCCGGCCTCGCTGTACGAGTAGCACTCGCCCGCGGGGACGTGGACGCCGTCCATGATGATCTTGAAGTGGGCGATCATGCCCTCGATCGAGTTGTACGTCTCGGCCTTGGTCGGCAGCGCGACGTGCGGGTCATTCAACATGAACGGCCCGGCGGGGATCAGGTCGAGCGCCTGCTCGAGGATGCGGAACGATTGCGCCATCTCTTCGACGCGCACGGCGTAGCGATCGAAGTTGTCGCCCACCGACCCGACGGGGACGTCGAAGTCGAAGCGGTCGTACACGAGGTAGGGCGCGTCCTTGCGGACGTCGTAGGCGAGGCCGGTCGATCGCCCGACGGGGCCCGTGATACCGTAGGCGAGGGCTTCGGCCTGCGTGATGATGCCGATGCCGTCGAGGCGATCGCGGAAGATGCGGTTGCGCTCGAGCAGCTTGCCGACCTCGACGAGCACCTCGCGCGAGCGCGCGATGATGTCGCGGAGCTTGTCGGCGAAGCCCGGGGGCAGATCGTAGGCGCAGCCGCCGACGCGCAGGTAGCTGACGGTGAGGCGCGCGCCGCACACCTCTTCGATGAGCTCGAAGATCCACTCACGCGCCTTGAGCATGTAGAGGAACGGCGTGAAGGCGCCGAGCTCCATGGCGGAGGCGCCCAGGCAGGTCATGTGGTCGGTGATGCGCGACATCTCGCCGACGATCACGCGGATGAACTGCGCGCGCTCCGGGATCTTGTCGGTGATGCCCATGAGCTTCTCGACGGCCATGGCGTAGCCGACGTTGTTGAGCATGGGCGAGACGTAGTTGAGGCGATCGGTGTACGGGAAGACCTGCGTCCAGGTCGCGTACTCCGACTCCTTCTCGAAGCAGCGGTGCAAGTAGCCGATCTGAACGTCGGCGTTCGAGATCTTCTCGCCCTCGACCTCGAGCACCATGCGGACGGTTCCGTGCATGGCGGGGTGCGAGGGGCCCATGTTGAGCGGCAGCGGCTCGGTGGGCAGCTCGGGCGCGTCGAGATCAGAGGCGTCCTGAATGCCGACGACGACGCGTCGGGTCGTCGGATGCTGAGGGGGCGGCGCTATCGAATTGTCGCTCAATCTACGGATCCTGGTTGGCGGCGAACGAGAGGCTGACGCTTCTCCTTCGGGTAGTCCTTGCGCAGCGGGTGTCCGACGAACTCGGGGTACATGAGGATGCGGCGGAGATCGGGGTGGCCCTTGAAGCGCACGCCGTACAGGTCATAGGCCTCGCGCTCGAACCAGTTCGCGCCCGCCCACACGTTGCACAGCGTTTCGACCGTCGGGTCCTCTTCGGGCGCGCCCGCGTAAAGGCGAATGCGCTGCTTGAGGCTCACCGAGTAGAGGTGCAGGACGACGTCGAAGCGCGGCTCCGTCGAGAAGCGGTCCACGACGGTGAGGTCGATGAACATCTCCATCTTCGTCGAGGGATCGTCGCGCAGGAACGTCGCGACGGTGACCCAGGCGTCGCGGCGGACGCGCGCCCATTCGTCACCGACGTGCGAGCCGGTGTCGAGCAGCTCCCCGCCGGCGAACTGGGCCTTGAGGCGATCGAGGACGTTCTGAGCCATCGCTCAGCCCTCTCCGGACGTGGAGCCGGGGGGCTTGGCGCCAAGGAGGTGCTCGGTGCGCGGCTTGATCGACGCCACGGGAACGTCGAAGCTCTTGTCGCTCTCCACGCGGATCGCGACCTGGCTGTGGCCTTCACCGCGCTGGATGCGCTCCTGCAGCAGGATGAGCGCGTCGAGCACCTGTTCGGGCCGCGGCGGACAGCCGGGGATGTAGACGTCGACGGGGATGACCTGATCGCAGCCCGGCATCGTCGAGTAGTTCTGGTAGAAGCCGCCCGTCGACGCGCACACGCCGAAGGCGATGACCCACTTGGGCTCGCACATCTGATCGTAGATGCGACGGAGGGCCGGGCCCTGGCGCTCGGTGATCGTGCCGACGACGATCAGCAGATCCGCCTGGCGTGGGCTGAAGCGCGGGAACTCGGCGCCGAAGCGCGCGATGTCGTACTTGGGCGCCGCGACGGACATGTATTCCATGCCGCAGCAGGCGGTGACGAACGGGTACGAGAAGAGCGACCACTTGCGGGCCCAGTTGAGGGCGTCAGCGACCTTGCCGGTGTGGAAATCCAACCCCATTTGCTACTCCCACCCGACGGCGCGCTTCCGCCAAACGTAGGCGAGCGCGACGATCAGGATGCTCATGAACACGAGAATCTCGGACAGGCCGAAGAACGAAATTCCGCCCGTGCAGACGCCGTTTTCGAGCGCGCCCAGGCACGACAGCGCCCGGTAGCGCAGCGCCCACGGGTAGAGAAACGCCGTCTCGATATCGAACACGAGGAAGACGATCGCGACCTGGTAGAACTTGACCTCGAAGCGCGTGCGGGGGCTGCCGAGGACCTCGGAGCCGCACTCGTACGGGTAGTCCTTTGCGCGCGTCGGACGCGATGGGCCGAGGTACTTCGCGGCCGCCGTGAGCAGCAGCGCGAACCCGACGCCGCCCAGGATCATCAAGGCCGCGGGAATGTAGTCTGATGTCATGGAATTGGGTGCGATGGCGCTGTCGCGTTCGCCCGCGTTTTATATGTGTTGCGTGCGGGGGAGTCAATGCGCATCCCGGTGACCTCAGCGTCGCGCGAAGATTGACTTGGGGGCGTCGGATTTCTATACCTAGACGCCCCATGCGTCTCGGCAAGCCCGTCTGGTCCGCGATCCCCTCGGCTTGGCTCGTGCTCTTGTTGTCGCTGCCCGCGTGCGCGAAGACGCCGCCCGAGGCCCACTCGGCGCCCGCGGCGGCCGAGACCGCGGCGTCCGCGGCCGCGGCCGGCGCGCAGGACACGACGCCGCCCCCGGGCATCGACGTCTCGAAGCTCGACGATTTCCAGAAGAAGGTGTTCTTTCGCATCGCGAACACCGAACCGTCGATCTGCGGGCAGGCCCAGAGCCTGATCGCCTCGGCCAAGGCGACGAAGGACGGTTGCCGGCGGTCGTTCAACGCGCTCCGCTACGTGGGCAAGCTCGTCGTTGCGGGCTTCACCGACTCCGAGGTCGCGGACGCGCTCGCGAAGCGCTACCGCGGCGCCGATCCCAAATCGATCGACGTCTCCGAGGCGCCGATGAAGGGGAGCGCGTCGGCGAAGGTCACGCTCGTCGAGTTCGCCGACTACGAGTGCCCCCACTGCAAGCGTCTGCAGCCCGTGCTGCGCCAGATCGTCGAAGAGTTCCCGAACGACGTGAAGGTCTACTTCAAGCACTACCCGCTGCCGCAGCACACGAACGCGCGCCTCGCCGCCGAGGCCGCCGTCGCCGCGAACAAACAGGGCAAGTTCTGGGCGTATCAAGACAAGCTCTGGGACAAGCAGGACGAGCTGTCGCCCGCCGAGATCGAGAAGCTCGCGAAGGAAGCCGGCCTGGACGTCGCGAAGTTCCGGGCGGACCTGGCCTCCGCCGCCGTCAAGGATCGCGTCCAGAAGGATCGCGCCGAGGGCCAGGCGCTCGGCCTCCAGGCGACGCCCACCGTCTACCTCGACGGCCGCGAGTTCACGGATACGAAGGACGTCGAGAGCTTCCGCGAATGGATCAAAGAAGCGCTCGGCAAGTAGTTCTCGCGGCGCTGCTCGCGGCCGGCGCCCTGTCGATGTCGGCCTGCGCGACGGCCGGCGGGGTGGCCGAAGGCGGCGGCAAGCAAGTCGGCACGCCGGCGCCCGAGCTGAGCGTCCAGTCGCTGTCGGGCAAGCCGCTCGGCCTGGCGGACTACCGCGGCAAGGTCGTGCTGCTCGACGTGTGGGCGTCGTGGTGTGGCCCCTGCAAGCAGGAGCTGCCGATGCTCGACGACATGGCGAAGCGCCTGCACGCCGACGGCATCGAGGTCCTCGCCGTGTCGATCGATCAAGAGCGCGCGAACGTGACGAAGTTCCTGCGCGCGCGCCCGCACTGGTCGCTCACGATCGCGCACGACCCCAAGGGCCAGATCGCCGACACGCTCGCGCCCGACAAGATGCCGACGTCGTACGTGATCGATCGCGCCGGCACGATCCGCTACGTCAACAGCGGCTTCGAACCCGGCGACGCGCGTGAGATCGAGCGGCGGCTCCTCGAAGTCGCGAAGCGCTAGCCGGCCGAGCCGCTTTCCGTGCGTCAGCGCCAGCGCGGCGCTTCGTCGGGCGCGGGCCGGCCGTCGAGCAGCTCGTGCGGGGCGAACAGCGCCTTGTAGCGCATCGACGGGCACGCCTCGATGCGATAGCCGAGGTACACGTGCTCCTTGCCTTGGGCGCGCGCGAGCGCGACGAGGTTGACGACGTGGAAGGCGCCGGGCGAGCGGTGCGCGTAGGCGGGATCGTAGAAGAAGTAGATCGCGCTCCAGGCGCGCGGCAGCTCGTCGCACAGGCCGACGCCCACGAGGCGCGGGCCGCCGCCGCCGGCCGGCGCGTCGTCGTAGTAGGCGATCTCGCGCGCGCTCGGGTGCGGAAATGCGAACTCGTTGCTGTAGTCCTTGCGGTCGAGCGGCATCGGCTCCCAGCCGCGATCGCGCTCGCGGTCTCCGTGCCACGCGGCGTACAGGTCGAGGCGCTCGCGGTCGACGCGCACATCGCCGACCTCGCAGCGCAGCGCCGCGCAGCTCTTCGTGGCGCGCCGCTGGCTGCGCGTCGGCGTGAAGGTCGCGACGGGGACGCGCAGCGAGACGCACGCGCAGCACGAGGCGCACGCGGGGCGGAAGTACGACAAGCCGAAGCGCCGCCAGCCGCGCGCGAGCATCGCCTCGAGCTCGTCGGGCTCGACGTCGAGCAGGTACTTGTACTCGAGCGCCGCCGTCTCTTCCGCGAGGTACGAGCAGCGGCGCGGCTTCTCGATGGCGTGAAGGAGAACCTGACTCATCTAAAGAGCGAGCGTAGCGCGGCTTTGCTGCGCGAAGCGAGGGGGACCGGAGTGCGCGAGCGGCAGCCAGCCGTACCCCGTCAGATCGGCGGGCCGTCGCCGCGGGCGAGGATCGTGTCGCGGGCGAGGCGCGGATCCTTGTCGGGGTGGTCGAGGTTGAAGTGCAGGCCGCGGCTCTCGGGGCGGCGGCGCGCGCACTCGATGATGAGGTCGGCGCACAGAGCGAGGTTGCGCAGCTCGAGCAGGTCGCCGTTGACGGCGAAGTTCCAGTAGTACTCGCGGATCTCCGAGCGGATGAGCTCGATGCGGCGCGCGGCGCGCTCGAGGCGGCGATCGCTGCGCACGATCCCGACGTAGTTCCACATGAGGCGGCGGATCTCGTCCCAGTTCTGGCTCACGACGACGGCCTCGTCCGACGAGCCGGCTTCGCCCGCGTACCACGGCGCGACGTGCGCGGGCCGCGCCGCCTGCGCGCCCCGCACGTCCTCGGCGGCGCGCGCCGCGAACACCATCGCCTCGAGCAGCGAGTTCGAGGCGAGGCGACACGCGCCGTGCAGGCCCGTCATCGAGACCTCGCCGATCGCGTACAGGTTGCGCACCGACGACCGCGCGTGCTCGTCGACGACGACGCCGCCGCCGCAGTAGTGCGCCGCCGGCACGACGGGGATCGGCATCGTGCGCATGTCGATGCCCAGCTCGAGGCACCGCTTGTGGATCATCGGAAAGCGCTCGACGAGGAACGCGGCCGGCTTGTGCGTCATGTCGAGCGTGACGAAGTCGTCGCCCGTGCGCTTGAGCTCGGTGTCGATCGCGCGCGAGACGACATCGCGGGGGGCGAGGTCCTTCATGTCGTGGTAACGCGCCATGAAGGCCGTCCCGTCGCGCAGCCGCAGCACGCCGCCCTCGCCGCGCATCGCCTCGGTGATGAGGAACGACTTGGCCTGCGGGTGGTAGAGGCACGTCGGGTGAAACTGGAAAAATTCCATGTTGGCGACGCGCGCGCCGACCCGGTACGCCATGGCGACGCCGTCGCCCGTCGCGACGTCGGGGTTGGTCGTGTAGAGGTAGACCTTGCCGGCGCCGCCTGTGGCCAGCACGGTCGCGCGCGCGACGGCCGTCTTGACCTCGCCCGTCGTTTGGTCGAGCAGGTAGGCGCCGAAGACCGCGTTCGAGCCGCCGTACTTCGCGGCCGTGAGCAGATCGACCGCCATGTGATTCGGCAGCAGCGTTATCCGATCGGCGCGCTCGGCGACGCGCGCCAACAGCGCCTCTTGGATCGCCCAGCCCGTGCTGTCCTTCGCGTGGACGATCCGGCGCGCCGAGTGGCCGCCCTCGCGGCCCAGGTCGAAGTGCCCCTCGGCGTCGCGATCGAAGACGACGCCCAGCTCGTCGGCGAGGCGACGGATGTGCGCGGGCGCCTCTCGCGCGCACAGCGCGACGATGTCCTCGTGGCACAGGCCGTCGCCCGTGCGGAGCGTGTCGGCGACGTGCGCGTCGACGCGGTCCTCCGGATCGAGCACGCCCGCGACGCCGCCCTGCGCCCACGCCGTGTTGGCGTCGGTGGGCGCGCGCTTCGTCGCGACGACGACGCGTCCGTGCTCGGAGGCACGCAGCGCGAAGTACAGACCCGCGAGCCCGGAGCCGAGGACGAGGTAATCGGTTTCGATCACGGGCCTCAGTATTACCTCACATTTCGCCAGAGGAGCGCGGGCCGGGAACGGAGTCGTCGTGTTACGATCCGCGCCGACGTGCGAAAGAGGGCGGGACTCACATTGGTCTGTGCGGCGGCGCTGTCGGGCTCGGCCGCGCATGCCGGGACGTTCTGGATCCGCGAGCACGCGGACGGCGTCGTCGAGTTCACGAACAAGACCCCCTCGTCGGGCGACGGCCGCTGGAAGGTGTTGTTCAAGACGGGCCCGGGCAAGGCCGGCGCGCTCCGCGGGCGCACCGATCTCGTACCCGCGCGCGACACGTCGCCCGCGCGTTACGCGCGCTACGATGATCACCTTCGCGATCAGCAGGCCTTCTACGGCGTCCCCGAGGCGCTCATGCGCGCCATCATCAAGACCGAATCGGACTACGATCCGTCCGTCGTCTCGAGCGTGGGCGCGCAGGGGCTGATGCAGCTCATGCCCGACACGGCCCGGCTCATGGGCGTGACCGACGC
The DNA here is from genome assembly GCA_038325725.1 of Polyangia bacterium. Classification (GTDB taxonomy): domain Bacteria; phylum Myxococcota_A; class Polyangia; order Fen-1088; family Fen-1088; genus DASZFV01. Next base: position 14,511 of record JBBQJG010000053.1, read on the forward strand.
CTTTGATCCGCGGCAGAACATCATGGGCGGCGCGCGCTATCTGCAGGTGCTCGCGCGGCGCTTCTGCAAGCAGGGCGCCGCCGCGGGGCAGGCGGCCATCTGCACGCCCGACGAGCGCGTCAAGGTGATCGCCGCGTATCACGCGGGTCCGGGCGCCGTCGAGAAGTACGGCGGCATGCCTCCGTACGAGACGACGCGCGCCTACGTCGCTGCCGTCGTGCGCCGATACGACGCGCTCGCGGCGGGCGCGACCGAGCCCGGCGGCGCGGGGGGGCCATGAGCAGCGGACCGAAGCGGCCGCCCGACGAGCGCTCGTCGCACGGCGCCGAATCGCCGACGTCGCTCGCGCCCGCGCTCGCGAGCGAGCGGTCGTCGCACGGGATCGAGTCGGCGACCACGCTCGCACCGTCGCTCGCGCGCGCGGGTGACGAGCGGTTCCTCACGCACCTGTCGACGGCGGGCGAGCTCGTCTCGGCGAGCCGCTATCGCGAGGCCGAAGTCGAAGTGTTGCGCGCGCTCTCCGGCATGCCGGCCGATCTGCGCGCGCTCAATCTGCTCGCGCTCGTCCGCTTCAAGCTGGGGCGCCTCGAGGACGCGCGCACGACGTATCAAGAGATCGCGGCGGCGACGCCCAACGACGCGGCGACGCGGCGACACCTCGGCCTCCTCGCGCTGAAGCTCGAGCGGGTCGACGAGGCGATCGCCGAGCTCGAGATGGCGGCGCGCCTCGCGCCGGGCGACCAGCAGGCGTGGAGCTACCTCGGCTACGCGTACACGAAGAAGGGCGAGCCCGTGCCGGCGGCGGCCGCGTTCCGGCGCGCGCGGCAGGACGCGCTCGCGACCGAGCTCGAAAACGCCGCGAAGACCCGCCGCTCGCCGACGGGGCCCGACATCGCGGCGTTGCACGCGGGGGCCTCGGGCCCGACGCCGGCGCGCGACGGGACGCCGATTCGCGGCACTGCCGTGCTTCATCCGTCCTCGGCCGTATCTCCCGCGGCCGCGGTTGCGCCGGCGCCGAAGGTCACACCGGCGCCGACTTTCGCGCCGCCCGTGAGCGCGCCAGCGCCGCGTGCCCCGATCTCCGAGCTCCGCCCCGCCGCCGTGTTGCCGCCCGCGGCGTCCGCGCCGGTCGTGGTTACCGCCGTGCCCGTCGTCGAGGAGCCTCCGCCCGGCGAGCTCGTGCCCGTGTCCCTGCTCGGCTTCGTGCTGGCGCGCCTCGGCCTCGCGCCGACGCTCGCGGCCCCCGACGGTGAAGCGCTTCGCCTCGTCATCAGCGACGAGGCCTACGTCCGCGCGGGCGTCGCGCTCGCCGCCGTGGGGATGCGCAGCGAAGCCGCGTTCAGGCGCGTGCAGGGCCGGCGCAGCACGACGCCGCTCGGCGCGCGCGACGGCTCGTTCTTCCGCCTCGTCGGTCCCGGCGAGGTCTGGGTCGCGGGCGCGCCCGGGCGCTGGCAGGCTGTCTCCCTCGAGGACGACATCCTGTACGTGCGCGAAGATCGCGTGCTCGCGTTCGATGGGGGCGTGTCCTGGGAGGCCGGCGCGATCCCCGGCGACGGTCTGGCCATGCTGCAGTTCCGCGGACACGGCTGCGTCGTCCTCCGCCTCGACGTGCCGCCGGCCGCCGTGAAGGTCACCGAGGACGCGCCCGCGATCGTCGCGCGTGGGCGGCTGCTCGGCTGGGTCGGTCGCGTCGTCACGCACAAGCAGCGCACGAACGGTCCGTCGCCCTTCGATCTGACGTGCCAGGGCGAAGGCGTAGTCTTGTTCGACGCGTCTCTGCGCGACGCCGGCCGCGACGGTTTCGACGACCGCGAGGTCGCCTGATGGGCAACCTGCGCCGCGAGTTCACGAACCTGCCGAATCTGGTGACGATGGGGCGCGTCGTGCTCGTGCCCTTCGTGCTGCTCTTCATCGACAACTTCAGCCCCTTGCGCAGCTTCATCGCGAGCCTGCTTTATTTGGGCGCCGCCGCGGGCGATGCGCTCGACGGTTACCTCGCGCGCAGCCGCGGCGAGGTCAGCATGCTCGGCAAGTTCCTCGACCCGCTCGCCGACAAGCTCATCGTGACGGCCGTGCTCGTGTTCATGGTCGCCCTGGGCCGCGTGCCCGCGTGGGTCGTCGTCGTGCTCATCGCGCGCGATCTCGCCATCAACGGCCTGCGCAGCGTCGCGTCGGCGCAGGGGCTCGTCATCGCCGCCTCCGACGGCGGCAAGATCAAGACGGCGCTCCAGCTCGTCGCGATCATGATGCTGCTCGTCCACTTCCGGTACCCGGCGCTCGGCACGAGCATCATGATCGACTATCACCGCGTCGGCCTCGTCGTGCTGTACATCTCGACGGTGCTCTCGGTGGTCTCCGGCGGGGAGTACCTCCAGAAGTTCTTCTCGTCCGTGCTGCGCCAGTCGCGCTCGCCGTCGTGATCGCGCTCGCCGGTCCGGCGCTCGCCCCAGCCGAGGTCGCGCGGCGGGTGGCGTCCGTGCCCGGTGGTTTCTGGCTGTCGTCGCCCGGCCCCGACGAGGTCTCGATCGCGCGCGACCTGATCGGCGGAACGCCCGATCACGTCGTGCGCGGCGAGTCCGTCGCGGCGCTCGAGGCCGCGTGGACCGAGGCGCGCGCGCGTTGGCGTGAAGGCGGCGTCGCGCCACCCGCGGGCGTGCCCGTCGCCGCCGGGTGGTTGTCGTACGACCTCGGGCGCCCGTGGATGGGCCTGCCACCGCGCGCGTCCGCGGGTGACGCCACGCCGACGTTCGCGCCGCTCGAGTTTCATTTCCACGACGCCGTGTGGGTGCGGGCCGTCGGCGGCCCGGCGACGATCTTCGCGCGCGACGAAGCGGCCGGACGACGCCTGCTCGCGCGCCTCGCCGAAGACCCGGGCGTGACGGCGCCGTCTGCGGCGCTCGGACCGCTCGTCGCCGATCACGACGCGCGCGTGTATCTCGACGGCGCGCGCCGCGTGCTCGAGTACCTCCGCGCGGGCGACGCGTACCAGGTCAACCTCGCGCGGCGTCTGTCGACGTCGTTCTCGGGCGACGCCCTCGCGCTCGCCGTCGCGCTGCGCGCGGCCGCGCCCGCGCCGTTCGGCACGTTTCTCTCGTCGGCCGACGGCAAGGCCTTCCTCGTCGGTAACTCCCCCGAGCGCTTCATCGCGCTCGACGGGCAGGGCGCCGTCGAGACCCGCCCCATCAAGGGCACGCGCCCGCGGCAGCCCGGGATGCGCGAAGCGTTGTTCGCGGCGCCCAAGGATCGCGCCGAGCACGTCATGATCGTCGACCTCGAGCGCAACGATCTCGGCCGGGTTTGCGAGACGGGCAGCGTCTCCGTCGAGGGCCCGGCGCGCGTGCTCGAGCTGCCGACGGTCCTGCACCTCGTGAGCACGGTGCGCGGCCGCCTGCGCGCAGACGTCGGCCTCGCGCGGCTCCTCGAGGCGACGTTCCCGGGCGGCTCGATCACGGGCGCGCCCAAGCGACGCGCCATGCAGATCATCGACGAGCTCGAGCCGGTCGCGCGCGGCCCCTACACGGGCGCGACGGGCTGGCTCGGCGCCGCGGGCGATCTGGATCTCGCCGTCGCGATCCGCACGGCGCTCGTACGCGGGGGCGCGGACGGGCGCCTCTCGCTCTCGGTCGGGGGGGCGTCGTCATCGACTCGACGCCGCAGGACGAGTGGGCCGAGACCGAGGTGAAGGCGCGCGCCTTCGCCGACCTGTGCTCCGCCGACCTGCGCTCCGCCGACCTCTGCGCCGCTACGGCGCCTGCGTGAGCGTCGTCGACGTCAGCGTGAGGCTCATCGAGCCCTTGCACACGGCGCACGCGTCGTTGCCCGACTCCATGACCTCGATGCCGCCGGGCTGATAGTTCTCGAAGTCGTAGCGGCTCGTGACCGACTGCTCGCGCGGGCAGGTGTTGGGCGCGTTGCTCGACTGGAGCGAGGCGTCGAAGCGGCGCCGCTGGAACCGCGCCGGCAGCCGCACGCCGTCGACGAGCGCGTGCCCCGTGCCCGAGAACGTCACGAACCCCGCGGCGAGATCCTGGGCGTTCTGCTCGACGAGCACCATGACCGTCGCGTCGATCGACGCCGCCTTCGAGGCCGTCGCCGTGCAAGGCGCACGCTGCCCGGAGGCGTGAAGCAGGTACATGCCGTGCAGGTCACGCGGCGAGTTGTCCTGCCCGCACACGGTGAGCGGGTCCGGCGCCGGCGGGTGATTCCACATCGCGGCGCCGTCGACGGTCAGGCAGTTCGCGGCGCCCCACGTCGCGTGATAGTGGCCGGTGTCAACGGGGGTGCAGGTCGCGTCCGTCGCGAAGTATTCGTAGGTGTTGTCGGTGCACCCGGCCTCGCAATCGCCGCTGCCGCGCTTGAAGACGACGTCGAAGCCGCCGTCGGATCGCACGTAGGGATAGATGAAGCTGCCGTCGCCGCCCGTCATCGCCGGGTTGTAGACCGCCGTGACGTCGGCGAGCGCCGGCGTCAGGGCGTGAATCTTGTCGACGAGGCTCGCGAGGGTCACGCCGGCGCACGGCCCCGCGCCAGCCGACGTCGAGGCCGTCACGTATTTTCCCGGCGCCGTGGCGTTCACGACGGGAACCGTCGCGGCACCGGCGCCGGCCGCTCCGCCGGCCATCGGCCCGCCCGTGCCCGCGACGCTCATCGCCGCGGCGTCGGTCCCGCCGCCGTCGGCCGGGCTCGAGGCGTCCGAGGCGTGGCCTCCTGCGAGGGGGCCTTCGCCCGAGCTTCCACAGCTGGTGTCGAGACCCGCGAGCCCGACGAGCAACGCGACGGCTACGGGTGAAAGCACAGAGACGCGAGGCGCCAAAAACATCTAAGACGACCTTCCAAGCTACGGCGTGCAACTAAGAAAAAATGCGAAATACGGCCTGAGTGTACCATCCGCCACATCGCGACACGCCCTTTCGCCGGAATATTCCGCGAAAACGTTCGCTCTGCCGCGGCCGCGCGCTCAGCGCCCAGCGCTTGGGGCGGGGTTCCACGCGCGGCGCCGCCGCACGAAGGCGACGGCGCAGGCCGCGAGGAGGAGGAGGCTGCCGAGGTGACCCACGGACAGGAGCACGGGCTCGCTCGGGGGTACGCCGAGGGCGCGCGCGAGGCCGGGCGTCGCCAGCTCGACGACGAACCGGCGCGCGACGTCGCCGCGAAAGAGCTCGACGATGAATCTGAGCGCGGCATACGCGGCGGCATAGGTGAGCGCCAGCGCGCCGGGTCGCGCGCGAAAGCGTCCCCGCGCGAGCATGAGCCCCGCGAAGATGACGAGCTCGCCGAAGGCTTCGTACAGCTGCGTCGGGTGCAGGGGCGGTGTGAACGACGCGCCCGGCGCGACGAGTCCCAGCGACGACAGCTCGTCGAAGGCGACGCTGCCCGAGGGAAAGGACGCGCCCCATCCGCCGGTCGTCGCTTTTCCGAAGCAGCAGCCGGCCGCGTAGCATCCCAAGCGCCCGAGCGCGTGCCCGAGGGCGACGCCGGGCGCGAACACGTCGGTGAGCGTCCAGAAGGTCCAGCCCGTGCGCCGCGCGTAGATGACGGCGACGACCGCCGTGCCCACGACGCCGCCATAAAAGACGAGGCCGCCCTCCCACACGTGAAGGATGCGCGAGCAGTCCCAGAGCACGGCGCCGAACGGGCGGGGACCGTCGTGCCCGGCGCACGAGCGCGCGAAGTCGCCGGCGTTCACGAGTCCGTACGCGACGCGCGAACCGACGAAGCCGGCGACCACGCCCCAAAAGGCGAAGTCGAGCACGCGGCCCACGTCCATGTGTCGTCGCCGCGCCTCGCGGGCCGCGAGGGCGATGCCCGCGGCGAGGCCGAGCGCGATCAGCAGGCCGTACGTGTGCAGTGCCACCTCGCGCGAACCGACGTGCAGCGTGAGGAGGACGGGGCGCATGTCGTGAGGCGCTCCGGATCAGGCGGACGAGGCGGACGCGGGGCGGTTGCGCATCATGTCGATGACCATGAGCGCGACGCCCACGCAGAGCGCGGCATCGGCGACGTTGAACGCCGGCCACTCGTGACCCTTGATGTGCCACACGATGAAGTCGGTCACGCGGCCGTAGGCGATCCGGTCGATGACGTTGCCGAGCGCGCCACCGCCCACGAGTCCGAGCGCTATGTGCAGGCGGGACGCGTCCGACTCGGTCTTGCGCAGGTAGGCGATGACGAGCGCGAAGGCGAGCACCGCGAGCAGCGTCAGCAGCAGGCGCCCGCCGGGGAGTTGCTGCAACATCCCGAACGCGACGCCCGGGTTCTCCGAGTAGCGCAGGTTGAAGAAGCCGTCGATGACGACCTTGGGGGTGAACGGCGAGAGCGGCTTGAGGCTCGTTCGCGCCATGACCTTCGTCCACTGATCAAGGACGAGCGCCAGCGCCGTGAAGGCGCCGAACAGGACGTACTTGCGGCTCGCGCTCGCGCTCACGACGGGACCTCCGGGCTGGGGGCAATAGTGTGGATCTCCGCGACGACGGCCGCGCAGCGCACGCACAAGTTGGGATCTTCCTTCGCGCCCGAGGCCTCGCCCGTGCGCCGCCAGCAGCGTGGGCACTCGGGCAGGGGCGCCTCGTCGATCACGATCTCCGTGACGCCGGCGGCGTCGGCCGCGTCGAGCTCGATGCGTGACACGCCGACGAGATCGGTGAGCAGGCCGAGGTTCCACTGCCAGTGCGGGCGCTCGTCGCGCGCCGGCTTGACGCGCACGCGCGCCTCGAGCGGCTTGTGGCCCGCCGCGCGGAACTTCTCGAGCGGCTGCAGGATCGCCTCGCGTCGCGGGCGGACCTCGTCCGTCCACCGCTTGTTCGGGTTGCCCATCTTCTCGCCCTGGTCGACGAGGTGCACCGACGCGTGGACGTCGAAGGGCTCGCCCGTGAGGCGTCCCAGCTCATCGGCGACGTCCTGGGCCGTGAAGCACAGCACGGGGGCCATCCACGTCGCGATCGTGCGCGTCATCTCGTAGACCGCTGTCTGCACGCTGCGGCGCACGCCGCCCCCGGCCGCCTCGCAGTAAAGCGCGTCCTTGACCGGGTCGAGGTACTCCGCCGACGCCGTCACGACGTAGTCGTTCATGAGGCGCACGACCTCGTGGAACGAGAAGCGCTGGTAGGCCTCGAAGATCTGGTGGTCACGCTCGCGCAGCACGCCGAGCGCGAGCAGATCGAGCTCGCGAAGGTCATGGTCGGCCATGACGTCGCGCGAGGGCTGAAAGTCGTAGAGGTTCGACAGGAGGTATTTGCAGGTGTTGCGGATCTTCCGGTACGACTCGCCGAGCTGGTTGAGAATCGTCTGCGAAAAGACGATGTCGCCCTGGTAGTCCGACGCCGCCGTCCACAGGCGCAGCAATTCGGCGCCGTTCTTCTGCATCCAGACAATAGGATCGATGTAGTCGATCTTGGCGCCGCTCGCCTTGGCCTTGGCGATCTCGGACTTCGAGTAGACCTTGCCGCGCTCGTCGAGCACCCAGCCGTGCGTGAGCACGGCCTTGTACGGCGCTTGGCCGCGCGTCGCCGCGCTCGTGAGCAGCGACGAGTGGAACCACCCGCGGTGTTGATCCGAGCCTTCGAGGTACAGGTCGACCTTCTCGCCCTTTTTGACCAGCTTGTCCTCGGCGACGGCCGCCCACGACACGCCGGACTCGAACCACACGTCGACGATGTCGTGCTGACGCTCCCAGCTCGTGCCGCCGCAGGCGCAGGTCGGTGCGGGCGTGGGCATGAGCTCGGCGGCTGGCCTCGAGAACCAGACGTTCGAGCCCTCGCGCGAAAACAGATCAGCCACGTGCTCCATAACGGTGGGATCGAGCAAATCCTTCCCGCACGAGGTGCAGCGAAACGCGGGAATGGGGACGCCCCACACGCGCTGGCGCGAGAGGCACCAGTCGGGGCGCGCTTGGATCATGCCGCGGATGCGGTTCTCGCCCCACGACGGGATCCACTGCGTCTTGCCGATCTCGACGAGCGCGTCGTGGCGCAGCGACTTCGGGTCCTCGGCCTCGCCCAGGCGCGCGAACCACTGCTCGGTCGCGCGAAAGATGATGGGGTTCTTGCACCGCCAGCAGCAGGGATAGGAGTGGCGCAGCGTCTCGCCCGCCTTGTTGAGCAACAAGCCGCGCTCCGCGAGCTCGTTCACGATCAACGGGTTCGCCTTGAAGACATTCTGACCGACGTACTTCTCTGCCGTCGGCCCAACCGTCTCGTCGAGCTTCCCATTCGCATCTACCGGCGCATAGATCGGTAACCCATGCTCACGACCCACTCCGTAGTCTTCGGCGCCATGTCCAGGGGCGGTGTGAACAAGCCCCGTGCCTGCTTCCAGGGTGGCGTGTCGCGCGAAGTAGAGACGGTAGATGGTGGTCGGAATGAGCGGCATTTTGTCGACCCGCGACGGGTCGACGGAATAGGGCGCGACATACTGCAGACCCTCGAGTGAACGAAATGCTTCTCTCTCGATTCGGACCCACGAAGACTGCTCTGAGAGAATTCCCGTCGCGGCTAGAAAGGCGTCAGCGCGACCTGCGGCGACGATCAAGTACTCACTGCCGTGCGGGATAGCGACGTAGTCAAGTTCAGGATTGGCGACGATTGCTAGGTTTGCCGGA
>JBBQJG010000054.1:0-23037 GCA_038325725.1 Polyangia bacterium
ACTGGAACTCGGGGATCTCCTTGAAGGCCGCGAGGTAGCCCTCGTTCGACGACCCGATGAAGATCGTGTCGAGCTCGAGGCTCGCGACGTCGAGCGAGACGCGCCCTTGCTCGACGGTGCCGAGCAGGTACTTGTACGCCTCGAGCGGACGCTTGAGGAGATCGGCGAAGTCGATGACGCCGCGGTTGCCGTCGACGAGCTCGCCTTGGACTTCGTACAACGTCAGCGACTGCAACGCGGGCGGCAGCGACGCGAGCGAGCGGTCCATCGTGAGCTGCCGCGAGCGCGCGTCGACGGCGAGCTGCGGCTCGACGGTCGCCGCGGCCTGACGGTAGCGGCGTGAGACGAAGAACCGCTCGACCTGCACGTGGCGCAGCACCTTGGCGAGATCGCCGTGGTACGAGGACAGCAGCGCCTCGAAGATCTGCCGGTTGCGGTGCGAGAGATCGCCGCGCAGGTGGTAGTCGGCCGGCCGGAAGCCCGCCTTGATCTCGGCGGCGAGGCGCTGCTCGATGAGCTCGCGGCGCTTGGCGCGCGGCACGAGCAAGAGCGGATGGTCGCGCATCTCGTCGACGATCTTGGCCTCGATGAACTCGTCCTCGAGATACGCGTAGGTCTCGGGCGTGCCGCCGGCGCCCTCGAACGTCGCCCCACCCGGGCCGCCGAAACCGATGCCGCTCTTCGTGAGCTTCTGCGCGGGGAAGATCCAGTTGAAGCGGTACAGGGCGCCCTCGTCGAGCGTCGAGTAGTGCTCCATGGCGCGCTGGAGCGACGCGACGAACGTCGACTTCGCCGACCCGTTCGGGCCGTGCAGCAGGATGAGTCGGTTCGTGCGCCCCTCGCGCGCGAAGTTCGAGACGAGCCGATAGACGGCCGCCTGGACCTCTTCTTGGCCGGCGAGCGCGTCCTTGCCTCCGTCCCACGGACAATCGAAGAGGCGCCAGCGCGTCATCTGCCCGCGCGGCGTCCGGACGATCTCAGTGCCGAAGTGATCGAAGACGTCGCGAACGTACTGGGCCGCCGAGCGCACCTGGCGACGCGCGTCGGTGGCGAACAGCGAGAAATATTCACCGAACGACATCACGCGGCGGTTGCGCGTAAAGCTCTCGCGCAGCTCGCCCGCCGTCTGCGTGAGCCACGCTTTGGAGTCGAAGGGAAGCGAGTCGTCGATCGCCATCGAGCTCCACGGTAGCACGTGGGGGGCTGCATGACTTTCCCTCGGAGCTCGTCCACAGTATGAAAGTCCAAACGCCCAGGAGACCAGTTGATGCCGACCTCACGCTCGCTCGCCACGTTATTGACGCTCGCCCTCGCGCTCGGCGCGACCACCTTCGGCGGGCACGCCGAAGCCGCCACCAAAAAAGCGAAGAAGGCCAAGGTCGCGGCAAAGGCGACGACCGACGCGCCGGCCAAGGCCGATGCGCCCTCGAAGGCCGACGCCCCCGCGAAGGCCGACGTCCCCGCTGGGGCGGCCACGCCCCCGACGGGCAGCCCCATGGCCGAGCTCAAGAAGCAGAACCTCGCCCTCGATAAGGTGCTGCAGAAGAACCTGCCGAACTGGACGCCCGAGGCCGAGCTGCAGCGCACGGAGGTGCGCAAGATCGTCGGCTCGTTCCTCGATTACGGCGAGCTCGCGAAGCGCTCGCTCGCGCGGCACTGGGACACGCTCACGCCGAAGCAGCGGGACGACTTCTCCAACACGCTGCGCGAGCTCGTCGAGCGCAGCTACCTGCGCCAACTCCACGGCAACGCCAACTACAACATCAAGTACGAGAAGGAAGCGAAGGACGGCAACGAGGCCACCGTCGACGCCACTCTCCACACGATGGCGCGCGGCAAGAAGGTCGAGATCGCGCTCCAGTACAAGATGCTCGGCAAGAGCGGCGAGTGGCTCGTCTACGACGTCCTCACCGACGAGCAGAGCATGCTCGAAAACTACCGCGCCGAGTTCAACAAGATCATCTCCAAGGACGGCTTCGACGCGCTCATGAAGCGAATGAAGAAGAAGCTCGACGAAAAGGAAGGATGACGGACGTCGCGCGGCGCCTCGCCGCGCTCTCGCTGGTGACCGCCGCCGTCTCCGTCGTCTTGGCGATCGGCGGCGCCGGCTGCACGCAGGACTGCTGCATGTCCGACTCGGCGCCTATCCCGCTCGCCCGCGCGCCGCTCGGGGGTCCCGCGGCGGGGAACGACGGCGCGCTGCTCACGCGGGTACGGCTCGCCGGCACGACGGCGGCGTTCCCCATGGCCGTCGACACGGCGTCGCCGCTCACGGTGCTCACGGGGGCGGCGATCTCGACGACCCCGGAGGTGCGGGGGTTCGACCTGCTCGATGCCATCGCCGGCGAGCCCGCGCCCGTGCGCGCGAAGTTTCGGGACATCAACGTGTTCTCGCTGCCCGTCGGGCCCGCCGGCGACGCGGCGACGCCCGTCTTCGGCGTCCTCGGTGGCGACGTGCTGCGCTCGTTCTCGCTCGAGCTTCGCTTCGGCAAGCCGTGCGTCCCCGACACCCTCGATCCGTTCGCGGCGGGCTGCTCGGCGATGACGCTCTGGCGCCATCAGGGCGCGAGCCCCGGGTTCTTGGGCTCGGCCGGGTACGCGACGCTTCGGTTCACGCTGATCGGGGGCGGTGAGACGACGGCGCGCGCGCCCGCCGACACGTTCGGCATCCGGGCGCCCGTGACGTTGCCCGCGACGCGCATCATCTTGCGCGCCTGCGCCGCGCCAAAGACCTTCTCGAACGACGATCCCGTACAGACCTGCTGCAAGCGCGGCGACGAGGTCACGCCTGACCACACGTCCGGCCTCGATCTCGCGCTCGTGCTCGCGACGGGAACGGGACCGCTCGTGCTCAGCCAATCGGCGTGGACGCGCCTACAACCGAAGTTGTCGGCCACGCCCGTGATGACCTCGGGGACGCTGCTCATTCCTTCATGGCCCGCCCCGATCGCCGCGATGTGGTCCACGATCCCTCGGCTCGCCCTCGTCGATCTCGAGTCCTCTCCGGCGTCCGATCCCGGTCCGTGCGTCGAGCTGTCGCGCGCGCGCCGCATCCGTTGGGTCGCCAACCAGCAGTCGATGAGCTCGGATACGGCCGCGTGCGTGCAGCCGTGCGACGTCGATCCGACCGAGCCGCCCCTCGCGCTCAACAGCGCGGCCTACGTCGAGGTCGGCGGCGCGCTTCCCGTCGCCGTCATCGCCGACGACGAAGACCTGCTCCAGTCGCTCCGCTTCGACGTCCGCCCCCTGGGGCCCGAGATCGACGGGCTGCTCGGGGCCGGCGCGCTCACCCCGACGCGCCTCGAGCTCGACTACCTCAGCGACCCGACGCGTGCCGTCTTCTCTTGCGAGCTCGGCACGACCGAGGACGTCTGCTTCGCGACCGCGCGCTGCCCGCGCCTGCCCGACCACTCGCAGAAGCACACCTGCTTCGGGCTGCCCCAGCCCATCGGGTTGCCGAAGACCTGCGCCCCGTCGGGCTGCCCGTAAAGTCGGCCACGCGCGCGCGGCGCGCCGTTCTCCGTTACAATGTCGGCTCGCATGCGCATGACCACGGCCGTGAGGGTGGCCGCCCTTCTGTCTTGCTCGCTGTCTCTGCTGCTCGCGTCCGCGCCGGCCTCGGCTCGCGTTCGGCTCGCGATCACCGAGTTCCAAGTCGTGGGAGGCGCTTCGCCAACCCTCGCGAGCCAGCTCGAGAGCGGCTTCGTCGTGGGGCTCGAGCGCGGCGGGCTCCACGTCGCCGACTCGACCGACGCGGCCAAGCACCTCGAGGGACATCCCGAGCTCCAACACTGCGACGGCGCCGCCTGCACGAAGGCCGTGGGCCAGCTGCTCGACGTGAAGTACCTCGTGACGGTCAAGGTCGACGTCGCGGGCAACGGCTATAAGTCGGTCGCGCGCGTGTTCTCGACCGACGGGACAGCGGTCGCTGCGCTTCCCATCGCGACGAAGTCGAAGACGTGCGACGTCTGCACCGTCGACGAGGCGCGCGAGAGCATGGGACGCCTCGGCGACATCCTGCGGCCCAACATCGAGGAGGCCGCGGCGCCCGCGCCCGTCGTCGTGGCGCGGACCGCCCCCCCTCCAAGCGTCGCCGCCCCCATCGTCGCGGCAATGACCGGCGCAATCGCCGTCGCGACGGGCCTCGCCGTGTTGTCGTCGAACGGCTCGTGCACCGCCACAGGCTGCGACGAGAACCGTACCCGCAACGCCGTCGGCGGCCTGCTCATCGGCGCTGGCGCCGCGGTCGCCGTCATGGGCACCTACGTCACCGTCGTGCGCCTCGGCGGCCGCGAGCCCGTCACGGGCGTTTCCCTCGCCTTCAACTGGTGAGGGCTCCCGTTTCAGATTTTCGGCCCTATGGTGTCCAACAGGGTGCTCCGCGTCCGCGCCCCAAGGAGAATCCATGTTCCATGACCTGACTTTGAAACTTCGAGTTCTCGCCTGCCTCGTGCCGCTCTCGCTGACGGCGGTTTCCTGCGGCGCCGTCGGAACGTCTCGCGAGACGGCGCGCGACCAGGCAACGAGCGTGTCCTGCGACCGCCTCAACATGTGCGGAAAGATCGGCCCCGGCGGCACCTACACGTCGGCCGACATGTGTCAGATCATGCAGAAATCGTTCTGGGAGGGCGCTTGGCCGGCCGCCGATTGTGACGGCAAGATCGACGGCTCCAATCTCAACGTTTGCCTCAACTCCATCAGCGCGACGGATTGCGCGGGGCTCGATGTCCTGCTGACGCTTGGAAAGTGCGGCAAGGTCAAGGTCTGCGGCGCGCCCGCCGACGGAGGCACCTAGTCGAGCGAGGCGCCGAGGGCGCGCAGCGTCTCGGCGAAGGTCGGGAACGACGTCGCGATGTCGTCGGACGGCGAGGTCGTCTCGTCGCCCGCCGAGAGGCCGAGAATGACGCCCGCCATTGCGATGCGGTGATCGTGCTCGGGCGTGACGACGCCGCCCGCGGGTGACTTGCCCCCGAGGCCCTCGACGAGGAAGCCGTCCTTGCGCTCCTCGACGCGCACGCCGGCGCGGCCGAGCTCACGCGCGAGGGCCGCGATGCGATCCGACTCCTTGATGCGCAGCTCCTCGAGGTCGGAGAAGATCGTCACGCCCTCGGCGAGCGCCGCCGCGACGGCGAGCGCGGGGATCTCGTCGATGGCGCGCAGGGCGAGCGTGCCGCTCACGTTGGTGCCGCGCAGCCGCCTGGCCCGCGCGCGCACGCGCCCCACGGGCTCGCCCATGGCCTCGCCCGTCGGCTCGATTGTGAGGTCGGCGCCCATCGCGACGAGCACGTCGAGCGCGCCCGTGCGCGTGGGGTTGAGGCCCACGTTCTCGACGACGACGTCGCTTCCGTCGACGGTCAGCGCCGCGACGAGCAAGAACGTCGCCGACGACAGATCGCCCGGTACGGTGATGGGCACGGCGCGCAGGCGCCCGCCCCACCCGCTCGGATCGACGACGATCGTGTTGGTCGCCGCGTCCGCCGTGATGGGCGCGCCTAGGAAGCGCAGCATCCGCTCCGTGTGATCGCGCGACGTCGCCGGCTCGCGCAGGACCGTGCGTCCCGTCGCCTGCAGGCCCGCGAGCACGAGCGCGCTCTTGAGTTGCGCGCTCGCGACGGGCAGGTCGTAGGAAAAGCCGCGCAGCGAGCCGCCGCGCACGCGCAACGGCGGAAAGATGTCGGCGGGCCGCGCCGGATCGACGCGCCCGTCGATGACGGCGCCCATCTCGCGCAAGGGCGTCGCGAGGCGTCGCATGGGGCGCTTTGTGAGCGAGGCGTCGCCCACGAGCGTCGTCTCGAACGGGCGTCCCGCGAGCAGGCCCGTCATCATGCGGATCGTCGTGCCCGAGTTGCCGCAGTCGAGCGGGCCCGTGGCGGCGCGCAGTCCCTCGAAGCCGACGCCGCGCACCTCCGCCTCGGCGCCCGAGAGGCGAATGCCGACGCCCAGCGCCTCGAGAGCGCGCGCCGTCGAGCGGTTGTCGCCGCCCTCGCCGAGCCCGCGGATGTCGACGGTGCCGTCGCAGAGCGCGCCGAAGAGCAGCGCGCGGTGCGAGACCGACTTGTCGCCCGGAACGTGGCACGTGCCGCGCAGGGGACCGGAGCGTTTCGCGCGCAACAGAGGAAGATTCGGGGTCGACATCGGCGAGCCTTTTATCACGGCGGCGGGGGCGTGGCGCCCTGCCCGCGCGCCGCCGCGAGCGCCTGCAGCAAGAACAGGAAACGCGCCGAGAGCGCCTCGCGCTTGTCGTCGCCGATGTGCAGCCGCGCGTGCACGCGTGCGCCCTCGACCTGCAAGGTGATGCCCTGGACGGCGGGCGCGAGGCCCATGGCGCGCAACATCCCGTTGGTGCGCAGCTCGCGCAGCTCGAGGCCCCACTGCCGCGCGGCCTCCTTCGCCGACGCGCCGTCGTCGAGGATGGCCTGCGCCTCGAGGTCGAGATCGGCGCCGAGGTCGAGGCGGGCCCCGAGTCGTCGCAGGGACCGCGGCAGCTCGGCGACGCCCTCGGCGCGCGCGCGAACCTCGTCGGTGACGACGACGGCCAGAGTGATGGCGGGGCGCCGCGCCTCGGCGTCGATGGCGCGCGCGAGCTCGCCGGGCGGTCCGCCGCGCGCGTCGGGCACGATGCCCCACGCGGCGTCGATCGCGGCGCGCACCGTCGTCGGCGTGCCGTGGACCAGCGCGCGGCCCACGAGCGCGACGCTCTTGCGCGGCGTCTCCCACACGCGGCAGTCGCGCCAGCGCGTCTCGACGGCGCCAGGTGTCGAGTTCGTGAAGGCCCGCGCGACGCGCGCAGCGTCGAGGCGGCCCACGACGACGACGACCTGTTGGGCTTGGCCCTCGACGTCGAGCGCCGCGACGACGAGGCGATCGACGTCGTTGAACACGTCGTACCCGAACGTTCGCAGGCGCTCCTGCCGATCCTCGACGAAGCCACCCGTCACGAGCGAGCGCGCCCACGGCGAGGCGCGCAGCGCCGCGAGATCGAGATCGACCAGCGAGGCCGCCGTCGCGGGCACGAGGTTCCACGCGTCGCTGTCGTCGGGCGCCGTGCGCGCCGCGGGAGTCGCCGCCGTCTTGGGCGGCGGCAGCTCGCCGCACCCGAGGAGGACCACGAGGGCGAGGGGAGAGTAGCTACGGAGGGATCGTGCGGTCACGGCCGGATTTTCCCTCGGCGAGCAGCGCTTCGATGCGACTACCGTCACCCGTCGCGATCGCGGCGCGCAGGGCTTCGAGCTTCGCCTGCAGGCGCTCGATGAGCGGGACGACGTCGTCTTTGTTGTCGAGCAGGATGTCGCGCCACATGGGCGGGCTCGAGGCCGCGACGCGCGTCGTGTCCCGCAGGCTCGTCGTGGGCAAGCGCTGGAGCGCCGCCGTCATCTCGGCGTCGAGGCCGTCGAGCACGGCCGCCAACGCATAGGCGGCGACGTGAGGCAGGTGGCTGCCGGCGCCGAGCACGCGGTCGTGGAGGGCGGCGTCCATGCGCACGGGCTCAGCGCCCATCGCGGCCCACAGCGCCTCGATCGTCGCGACGGCGTCCTCGCGGCTTCCCGGCGAAGGACAGATCACGCAGCGCCGGCCCTCGAACAACAGCGGGCTCGCGGCGTCGGGGCCCGACCGCTCCGTCCCGGCGATCGGGTGGCACGCCACGAAGGCGCCCGCTGGCAGCGCGCCCTCGACGGCACGGAGGGCGGCGACCTTGACGCTCCCGACGTCGAACACGATCGCGCCCGGCGCGAGCGCCCCCGCGATGTCCTTCGCGATCGCGCCGAGGCTGCGCACGGGCGTCGCGAGCACGACGAGCGCCGCGCCCTTGACGGCCTCGGTGACGAGGTCGGTCGACCGATCGACGACGCCGAGAGAGCGCGCGCGCTCGAGCGTCGCCGGGCTGCGCCCCCACCCGACGAGCTCGGTGACGGCCCCCGCGGCGCGCGCCGCGAGCGCGACCGACCCGCCGATCTGCCCGACGCCAATGACGGCCATCGATCCGAGCGGCGCGCCCGTCCAGCGACGTGCCGTCACGCCCGGCTCCCGCTCGCGTCGCGCGGGTACGAGCCCAACACTTTGATCAGCGGCAGCTCGGCGCCGAGACGCTCGAGCACGGCGCGGCAGGCTGGCTGGTCGCGGTGGCCGTCGAGATCGAGGAAGAACAGATCGCGCAGGTCGCGCCGGTCCGTCGGGCGCGAGGCGATGCGCCGCAGGTTGAGGCCGGCCACGGCGAGCTGATCGAGCAACTGCGCGAGGCGCCCAGGCTTGTCGTCGAGACCCACGAGCAGGCTCGTCGCGTCGGCGCCCGTCGCGGGCGGCGCGGTCCGTCCGAGCACGAGGAAGCGCGCGACGTCGGCGGGACCGTCGTCGAGCCGCGCCTTCGCGACGACGAGATCGAACAGCTCGCCCGCGAGCGCGGGCGCGACCGCCGCGCCCCGCGCGTCCTCGCGCGCGAGCGCCGCCGCCGCCGCCGCCGAGGGCGCCGCGACGATCGCCGCGCCGCCGACCGCCTCGACGAGCCCCGCCGCGCAGCGCGCCGCCGCGACCGGGTGCGCGTAGACGCGCTCGACGCCGGCGAGCTGGCCCGTACGCGTCAGCAGTGCGTGCGCCGCCTCGACGAAGATCTCGGCGACGATCAGGAGGTCGGAGTCCAAGAAGTAATCGAGCGCGTGCGTGACGAGCCCCTCGGCCGCCTCCTCGACGGGGACGACGCCGTACTCGGCGCCCCGCCCGACTTCCCGGAACACCTCGCCCAGGCTGGCCGCCGGCACGTACTTCGCCGACAGGCCGAAGCGCGTCTTGCCCGCGAGGTGGCTGAACGTCGCCTCGGGACCAGGGTATGAGATGACAAGCGGGCTCTCGAGCGCCAGGCACGCCGACATGATCTCGCGAAACACGGGCCGCACGGCCTCGCGCGGGAACGCGCCGTTGGCCGCGCTCGTGAGCCGCTCGAGCACGGCGCGCTCGCGCTGCGGGACGTGGAACGTCGGCTCGCGCCGCGCGCGCTTGAGCTCGCCCACGCGCCGCACGACGGCGGCGCGCCGGTCGAGCAACGCGAGGATCTCGTCGTCGGTGGCGTCGATCTCGGTGCGCAGCGACGCGAGCTCGGGATCGGGCGACCCGGCATCCGGGCGCGGGGGCGACTTCGACATGATGAAAGCGGGCCGACGCTACCCGCGCCGCCGTCTATAATCAATGCGATGACCTCTTCGCCCAGCGTCGCGCTGGCCCTCGGCTTCGGCTTGCTGACGGCGCTGACCCCCTGTGTCTACCCGATGATTCCCATCACCCTGGCGATCTTCGGGGCCAAGGGCGTCAAGCGCACGCGCGCCGCCGCCCTCGCCTCGGCCTACGTCGCCGGCATCGCCATCCTCTTCGGCGCGCTCGGCACGACGTTTGGCCTGCTCGGCAAGGCGTTCGGCGGCTACCTCGGCAACCCGTTCGTCGTCGTACCGCTCGCGCTGTTCTTCATCGCGATGGCGCTGTCGATGTTCGGCGCCTTCGAGCTCGCGCTGCCGCAGTCGCTGCAAGAGCGGCTCGCGCGCGTCGGCGGCCGCGGCTTCGGCGGCGCGTTCCTCATGGGCCTCGTTGCGGGCCTCATCGCCGCGCCCTGCACGGGGCCGCCGCTCGCGGGATTGCTCGCGTACATTTCGACGACGCGCGACGCGGCGTTCGGCTTCGTCTTGTGCGCCGTCTACGGGCTCGGCGTCGGCTTGCCGTTCCTGCTGCTCGCCGCCTTCTCGATGTCGCTGCCGCGCTCGGGCGCCTGGATGGAGTCGGTGAAGAGCTTCTTCGGCGTCGTGCTGTTCACGGCCGCCCTCTACTACCTCAAGAACGTCGCGCCGCCGCTCGAGCACTTCACGTCGCGCGAGGTGCGCTTCGCGGGAATCATGGCGGCGCTCGTCGTCGCGGGCGTCTTGCTCGGCGCGATCCATCTGTCCTTCCACGGCAGCGCGGGCGAACGCGCGCGCAAGGGGCTCGGCGTCGCGCTCGCGACGATTGGCCTCTTCGGCGCGACGAACTACGTGCTCACGCCCAAGGGCGCGGCCGAATTGACCTGGCTCTCCGACGAGGCCGCCGCCGTCGCCGACGCGCGCGCCGTGGGCCGCCCCATGCTCGTCGACTTCCGCGCGAACTGGTGCCTGCCCTGCAAAGAGTTCGAGGTGAAGGTCTTCGCCCGCCCCGAGGTCGCCGAGGCGATGAGCCGCTACACGCTCTTGCGCGTCGACCTCACGCACGAGGACGACGAGCCCGCGCTCGCCGCCGTGAAGATGAAGTACGGCGCCGACACGCTCCCCGCGATCCGCCTCGTCGCGCCCGACGGCGCTCTCCTCGGCAAGACCGACGAGTTCATGGAGGCGGACGCCTTCCTGAAGCTGCTCAGTAGCCGAGGTGGAACGTGACCGTGCCGAAGCCGGCGAGCTGATAGCCGGAGCTGTGCGTGGCGATGGTGTTCGTCGTCATCATCGTCATGTCCGTCGATTTACCGCCGCCCACGAAGTAGTGGTAGCCGAAGTCGGCTTCGGCGCCGACGCCGATGAACTCGTTCAGGAAGTGCTCGTAGCTCAAGCCTAGGTACGAAACCAGGCCGCGGGCCGAGATCTGTGCCAGGTCGAGAGGCGGCTTGACGGGTTCGGGCGTGCCGATGGCGAAACCGATGTTGTAGATCGGGCGCAGGACGTTCCGGCTCTTGCCCTTCTCGATGCCGTCCGTGAAAAGCTGATTGCCGACCGGAATGTCGAAGTTGATGCCGACGAGCGCCTGGGTCAGCGTGCCGGCGCGGCCGTTGCTGTCGAACAGCTGCGTGAAGTTCGCCGACAGATCGAAAATGAGCAGCTTGACGCCGACGGCGACGCCGACGCCCGGGCCCTTGCGCCGCTCGAAGAAGTCGGGCGTCCCCGCCGTCGCGCCCCAGCCCGTGAGGCCGCCCGCGGTGCCCCCGGCGTGCAGGTCGATGAGCCGGGCCTCGGCGGGCCGAGACGCGCCCACCCCGAGCGCCACGAGGACGAGCGCCACCGAGCCGCGCGCGAGCGAGTTGGTCTTCTTCATGTCGGTTCTCCCAAGAGCGCGTCGATGCGCGCCCGATCGAAGCCCTGCAGCAGCCGCCCCCGCACGTCGATGATGGGCACGCGGTCCGTCGGTATTCCGAGCTTGCTCGCCTTGTCGGACAGCTCGCGCGCCGCCGCCGGATCGCGCTCGACGTCCTTGTCGGCGAACGGCACGCGGCGCTGCGTGAGGTACTCGCGCGCGGCGCGACAGGCGCCACACCATGACGTGCCGTAGATCGTGACGACGGGCGTGCCGCCGGGCCCCGTGCCGGCGTCGCCCACGAAGGGGGGCGGTGGCGGCGCCGTCGGCTCGCCGCCCTTGTGAGCGGCGAGCGCCGACGAATCGCCCGGCGGCAGCTGCGCGAGCGCCGCCGTCTCGAACGCCTCGCGCGAGACCGGGTGCGCGGGCGCCTTTCCAGACTTCGAGAGCTCGTTGAGGTCTGTCATGTAGACCTGCCCAGGTACGTCTGTTTTTCCAGGGTCAGCGGGATCGAAAACCCGCACCATCGCGCGCGCGATCTCGGGAACGCTCTCGGGCTTGTCGGTCGTCGCGAAGGTGCCCGAAGGCTCGACGTACGTGAAGAGCCAACGTCCGCCCTTGAGCACCTCGACGACGCCGGGCGCGGCCTTCGGCGTGGGCGGCGCCTCGGGCGCCGAGCGGCGGCACGCGACGAGCGCGACGGTCATCGCGAGCAGGACGGCCGCGCGACGGGCGGCGAAGGGAGACGGGGCGGCTGACATCGTAGCGGGAGTCTACTTCGTCTTGCCGGTCTTGCCTGTCTTGCCGGTCGGGCCCCCGCGTCTGTGCTCGTTCATCGGCTTCGCGTTGCCGAGCGAGAGCTTCATGACCGCCTGATCGACCGCCTGCTTGACGGCGTCCTTGATGACGTCTTTCGCGAGCGACGCGCTCTCGACCTCGAGTCCCTTGTCGGGGACCTCTGCCTCCGTCGCCGCTTCGCCTTCGCCGCTGAAGGATAGCTTCGCCTCGGGGATCGTCGTGCCGAAGACCGAAAGCCGCGCGTCGACGGCGACGCGCTTGCGCCGCGCCCCTTCGCTGGGCTCCTTCACGTCTTTCTTGAAGCTCTCGAACCTAACGGTCACGGAGAAGCCGCGCAGCTTGCGCTTCTGCAGCTCGGCGACGAGTGCTTCAGTCGTCGGAGCCTCGATGTCGGACGCCCACTCGGGCCGGCTCGCGAGCTCGGCCTGCACCGCCTCGCGCGCGAAGGTCTTCGTGGCGTTGTCGACCTCGGGTCCGGCCTTGACGTCGACGACGTGGAAATAGAACTGGGGAGCCGCCTTCGGCCCCGCGAGCCCGCGGCCGGGCGCGAGGGCCAGCACCAACGTCGAGACGGCCAAAGAGACGGTCAAACCAAGCGACGCGATTCGCATCGACATGCCGTTATACTGCGCCCGATGAGCGGCCCGCCCAAGGACAAACCGGCTCCCGCGAGGGTCGAGCGCGATCGAACGAGCGCGGTCGTGACGACGACGCTCGTCGGGCTCACACTGCTCGGCGCCGCGACGATTTTTTGGGAGCCGCTCACGGCCTTCGCGCTGGGCGCGCCGACCACGGAGGGCATGGGCGACCCACGCCCGACGGCCTCGGGCGGTGCCTCACCCTCTGTCGTTCCGATGACGGACGACGCCGGAACTACCGCCAACGGGCTCGCAGACGCCTCGGGCAATTCTTGACCGAGGGGATCGTCACGACATAACGTCTTTCCTGCCGCGGATCTCCCGCCACGAGGCTTCATGATCAAGCTGACCATGACTGAAAAAGGGGGCGACCCGAGGGCGCTCTCTTTCGATAAAGACGAGGTCACGATCGGACGCGTGTCGGGCAACGACATCGTCCTGCCCAAGGGCAACGTCTCGAAGAGGCACTCGCGCATCCTGCTCAAGGACGGTCACGTCGAGATCTCCGATCTCAAGAGCACGAACGGCACCTACGTCAACGGCAAGAAGATCGCCGAGACGGTCGTGCTCGGGGCCACCGATCGCGTCTACGTCGGTGACTTCCTCATCACGATCGACGGCCTCGGGGGCGAGATGAACGCGCCCGCGCGGCGCGGTCCCCCGCCCCCGCCGCCGCCGCGCGTGGGCTCGAGCTCGGTGAAGCTCTCCACGCTCGACGAGCAGACGAACACGGGCGCGACCAACACCGGCGACAAGGCGGAGGCGGACGACGACGAGGAGCTCGCCGCGCGGCCGCCCCGCGCCGGGCGCGTGCCGCCACCGCCGCCGCCCCCGCGACGTCCACCGACGCCGCTCGCGACGAAGGCACTTTTAGATGACGACGACGAAGAGTCGCTCGGGCAGAACCTCCCGTCGCCCTCGCCCGCCGAGCTGGCCGCCGCCGACGATTCGACGAACAACATGGGCTTGTTCGAGCGCAAGGCCTCCGACCACTCCGCCTTCGACGGCGCGGGAGGCAACGCCCCGTCGACGGGAAATCACCCGGGGGCCTTTCTTCCCCCCGAGCCGGCGCCTCTGCCGGCGACGCCGGGACAGCCCGTCTCGTCGGCCTTCGCGAGCTCCGAGCCCGCGGCGGCGTCGCCCCCGTCCGGTGAAGGGCTCGATGCCCTCCTCGCCGACCCGGCGGTCGTGCAGGTGATCATCGCGAGCCCCGACGCGACGTACGTCGACCGGGGCGCGGGCCCGACGCTTCATGCGGCCGGCCTCGGCGATCCGAACGCCGTCGCCGACATCCTGTGGCGCATCGCCAACACGGCCGTGCCGCCGCCCGCGCCCGACAACCCCGTCGTCGACGTGCGTCTGCCCGATGGCTCGCGGCTCGCGGCCGTGTTCCCGCCCATCGCGACGGCGGGCGTCGTCGGCTCGATTCGCCGCGCGCCGCAGACGGAGCGCGCGCTCGTCGATCTGATCCCGCCTGGCGCGAAGGACGTTCAGACGTTGCTCGAGGCGGCCGTCGCCGGTCAGCGGAACATCCTGCTCACAGGCGACGCCTCGGCGCTGCCGGCGCTGGCGACGGCCCTCGCGGGGCTCGTGCCGGCGGACCGGCGCGTCGTCTCGCTCGGTGGCCCGCTCGCGCGCGGACGCGCCGGGTGGACCGAGCTGCAACCGGCGGGCGATCTCGGAGCGCTCGTGCGCGTCGCCGCCACGTTCCGCGCCGACCATCTCCTCGTCGGTGAGATCGCCGGCGTGGAGACCATCGACCTGCTCCTCGCGGCGGCGCGGGGCCAGGAGGGCTTGCTGCTCGCCATGCCCGCGCGTTCGGTGAGCGAAGGCCTCGCGCGCATCGAGGCGCTCGCGCTCCCAGCGCTCGGCGCCGGGTCGGGGGCCGCGGCGCCGCTCGTGTGCAACACGATCGAGCTCGTCGTCCACGTCGTCGCGAACGCCGACGGAACCGCGCGCATCGTCGATCTCGCCGAGCCCAAGCTGGACGGCGGACGCCTCGGCGTCGAGGCCGTCGTCACCTGGCGCAGCGATGGGGGTCGTCGCGCGGGCGGCGCCGGCAAGCTGACGGTGAGCGGCGTCTCGGCGCGGCTCGGCGCCGCGCTCGCGGGCGCCGGGCAATCGCTGCCGTCGAACCTCGTCCGCCGATGAACCGCCTCGCGCGCCCGCGCGCCCCCCGCTGACGCGCATGTTCTTCGATCGCTTCCGCGACGCGCTCTCGCGCCTGCCCGACGGCCTCATCCGCGCCGCGCCGGCCGCGACGGCGGCGGAGATCGCCGCGCTCGAAGCCCGGCTCGGGCGGGCGCTGCCCGAGGGGTATGCGTCGTTCGTGCGCTCGTTCGACGGCGCCGATCTCTTCCACGAGGCGATCGTCGTCGCGGGCGTCGGCGCCGGGGCGCCGCGCGGGCTCCTCGAGCTCAACGATCCGAACGACGACGACGCGGCGACGGCTCGTGCGGGCGAGCTCACCTTCGCCGAGGCCATCGTCGGAGATCGCTTCGCGCTGGATGTCGACGGGCGCGTCATCCGGCGGCGAGCTGGCTCCGAAGAGCGCGCCGTCGCGGGGTCGACGTTCGAACGTTGGCTCGACGCCGTCGTCGCGCGCGAGCGCATTCTCTACGACGCCGACGGCGAGTTCGCCGAGGACGTCTTCGACGAGGACGGAGAGGAGCTGCGGCCGCTCATCGTCCTTCGCCAGGCCGAGCGCGCGCTCAAAGCCGACCCGGGCGCGGCCGAGGCGCACCACGAGCGCGGCGTCGCGCTCCGACGCCTCGGGCGCGGCGACGAGTCGCTCGACGCGTTCGCGGCCGCGACGTCCCTCGACCCCGGCAACCCCTGGCCTTGGTTCGATCTCGGCCGCGCGGCGCTCGACGCCGGGCGCGATCCCGCGCGCGCCCTCGATGCCTTTCGCGAGGCCGCCGCGCGCGAGGCGGGCCCGTCGGGCGCGCGGCTCCTCGCCTGGGCCGCCCGCGCCGCCGGCACGCTGCGCGACGACGCGGCCGCGGCCGAGGCGCGCGCGGCCGCGCTCGCGCGGGACCCGTCGCTCGTCGAAGCGTTGGCGCGCGCCGAGGCGCAGGCTCGGCTCGAGGACGATGAAGACGCGCGCGCCGAAAACGAAGCGCTCCGCCTCGCTCTCTTGCCCGGCTCCGCGGCGCGACGCGCGCTGCCCGTCTTGACTACGGAGACGTCGGCGGAGCCAGCTCCGCGACCGCAACCAGCTCGCCCGCCGCGTCCTGTCCGCGCAACGCCGCCGCGATCCGGCGCGTCCCCGAAGGCATCCCGCCCGTCGCCCAAGAAACGCGGGCGCTGACACCTTCGTCGCCGGCGGCGAGCGCTGCGCTCCCGAGCTCCGTGCGCTGGCCGCGCGCGTCCTCGGCGAACACCCGCACGCGCCCCGTGACGGCGCCGCGCGCCCCCGCGACGCGCACCGCGACGCCGTCCGGCTTCACGTCGACGGTGAGCTCGGCGCGAAACAGGTGGTCGATGAGGCCGGTCGCGTAGGCGCCGATCTCGGGCAGCAGCGCGCGCGCCGTGTCGGCGTAGACGCCGTCGTCGAGAAAAAATCGCACGCGGCCTGGCACGCGCTCGTAGGCGAGCAGGCGGCGACCGTCGGCGCTCGCGTAGCGCTTCTTGCCGAGGGCCGCGAGCTCGAGGCGCGGCAGCCGCGGCAGACCGTAGTCGAGCGAGCCGCGCGCATCGCGCATGACCTCGGCCGACGTCGTGTCGCGATCGACGACCGCGTCTTCGGGAACGGTGCCCGCCGAGAAGAAGCGCCGCTGCGTGCGATCGGCGAGGCCCTGCGAATCGGCCGCCGTGATGAACGCGAGCGCCGTCGGGCGGTTCACGGCCGCCGCGGGCGCGGGCACGCCGATCTGCCCGTAGCGATCGGCGACGAAGCGCTCGAAGGCCGAGCCGCGATCGAACGGGCTATCGCCCCGCCCGCGCGCGAGGTACGCGCCCTCGAAGTCGTTGCGCACGTGCGCCGGCTCGCCCGCGTCCTCGAGGATCGCGAGCGACCCGCCGAGCGCAAGCAGCGCCCGCGCGAGCGCCGTGGCGCGTGCCGCGGGCTCGGCCGACGCGACGGCCGCCTCGAGCCCGTCGTGAAACGCGACGAGCCCGACGTCGTTCTGCGGCGACACGAGCCACGCCGTCGCGGGCAGGCCCGTGCCGTTGAAGTCGGTGCCCGTCGCGAGATCGCGGAAGCCGCCCCCGTCGACGAGCTCGCGCAGCGACTGCCCGAACGAAGCCGACGTGCTCACGTCGCCGAGGCCCGTGCCCCGCGCCGGATCGTAAAACAGGTTCCGCCCGCGCTCGGCGGGCGTCTTGGCGATGACGGCGCCCGCGACGACCCAGGCGAGCGCCGGCGCGGCGCCGTCGTCCCCGACCTTGTAGCCGCCCGCCGGATCGAGCGCGCCGAGGCGCGCGGCGAGTGAGCGACGCTCGACGTCGGGCAGCAACGCCGCGTGCAGGACGACCGGCTCGAACAACCCGAGCGGCCGCGCGAGCCGGCGCGTGAGCACCTTGTGCAGGCTCGACGCCAGCACGGCGCGCTGGGTGAGGCCCGCGTGCGTCGTCGCCGGATCGTAGGCGTACGCGCGCGGAACGAGCGCGCACGCGCACGCGAGCGCGCACGCAACGGCGACGCAGTTCTTCGTCGTCTTCGTCTTCGTCGTCTTCGTCGTCTTCGTCGTCTTCGTCGTCTTCGTCGTCTTCGTCGTCCTCTTCGTCGTCACGGCGAGCTTCCTTCCGGCGTCGCCGGCGTCGCCGCCGGCACCTCGAGCGGCAGGTCGGGCAGCCTCGACTCGACGAGCTTCGCGAGCTTGAGAAGCTGCGCCCCCTCCGGGCACTGAGCGGCACCGCACGTCAATGACGCCACGACGCCGCGCTCGCGCACGAGGAACGCGAGCCCGTTGATCTGTCCCGACTTCGCGCGCAGCGAAGCGTCGCCCACCTCGTCGGTGACGTGGGCGCCCGGCAACTCCTCGAGCAGCTTGCGGTACTGGGCCTCGGCCGCGGCAGGGCCGAGCCGCCACACGCGCAACCCGACATCGAAACTCTCGGCCTTGGCGACCGCTTTGAAGTGACGGCTGTCGTAGAACTCCGTCGTCGGCAGGTCGGTGAGCTTGCCGTCGTCGAACTTGCCGACGAACCCTGTGACGCCGCGAATCTCGTCGTCGCTGAGCAGCTTGCCGATGTCGAGCGGGGTCACGTGGCGCGGCAACGTCAATCCTGGGTCAGCGAGCACGTCGGCGATCGAGGGTCGCTCGCCGTCGAGCTCGAGCGCCGCCGGCTGCAGCTCCCACGACGCCGCCGCGCGCACCTTGGCGCCGCCGCCGAGGAACACGAGGTGCTCCGCGTGATGGAGCCCCGGCGTCCACTTCTCGAGCCGGACCCGATTGCTCCGCTGACTGAAGTCGTGCCGCGTGCCCCGATCGGGAAACCGCCGATCGCTGCGCCACGCGATGTGGCCGCGCCGGTAGACAATGAGCGTGAAGCGCCGCAAGCGCGTCGACGCGCCCGTCGGCACGTCCGCGAGCCGCGGGATCACGTAGCGCCCGTCGGCGCCCGATTCGATCACGACCTCGCGCGACTCGAGCGGCGCCTGCATCCCGATCCCGCGCTCGAACGCCCACGAGCCGGCGACGACGGCGCCCGCGATCGGCCGTTCGGTGTCCGCGTCCATGACGATCCCGTCGTACGGCCCGAGCGGATCCGCGGGCCGAACCGAGTCAGGCCGCACGGGAAAAACAGCGGTCTCGACCATCGGGCCGCAGCCCCCGACGGAAAACAGCGCCACCGTAAACACCAGGGCGACACGCGCCGCGACCGGCCAACAATTGACCCTTACGTCGGAAATTGTTATTGATTGACCCACGTCAGGGAGGTTCGGCAGCGGGAGGCGAAGAGATCGCCGCCCGAACTGGGCTCGCCTGTTACCAAAGGATTCCGCCGCTTGCAAACCCCTTCGACATGACCAAGTGCGGGCGGTGCGGTAACACGAACGGGGACGACGTCCTCTTCTGCCAGTTCTGTGGGACTCGGCTGGCGGGCGATGCGTTGCCTTTGCGCCCGCACGATCTAAGCGCGGGCGGCGGAATGAGCGCGGCGCCGGCCGCGCGGCAAGGCAGCTACGAGCCCGGCTTCCGCCTCATCGTCGTCCACCGCGACGGCTCGGACGGCATCACCTACAACCTCCTCGGCGACCAGATCGACGTGGGCCGGACGGAGGGCGACCTCCTTTTCGACGATCCCCACCTCGCCAACCGCCACGCGCGCATCTCGGCCAGCCTCTCGGGCCGCGTGCTGACGCCCCTCGAGTCACGCAACGGCATCTACGTCCGGCTGCGGGGGCCCATCGACCTCCAGGACGGAGACCAAATCCTCGTCGGCAAGCAGGTGT
Organism: Polyangia bacterium; assembly: GCA_038325725.1. Lineage (GTDB taxonomy): Bacteria > Myxococcota_A > Polyangia > Fen-1088 > Fen-1088 > DASZFV01. The sequence continues at coordinate 18,847 of JBBQJG010000054.1, forward strand.
TGCGCCTCGAGATCATCCCCGACGCCGAGCGCGTGCTCCGGCCCGCGATCGAGCACGGGATGGTCGTCTTCGGGACACCCGTGCGCCCGCCGTGGGGCCGGCTGCGCCAGCTGACGCCGGCCGGTCTGACCCGCGACGTCTACCACCTGACCCGCCCCGACCAGATCCTCGGACGCGAAACCGGCGACATCGTGTTCTCCGAGGACGAATTCATGTCGCGTCGACATGCCCAGATCTCGTACCGTAATGGCCGGGGTCGTCTGGAAGACCTCGGCAGCTCCAACGGTACGTTCCTCCGACTGAGAGGCCCCCACGGCCTCATGCCCGGTGACCTGATTCGGCTCGGTGATGAGCTTCTCCGTTTCGAAGTAGGCTGACAGCGACGGTCCGCAGTACCATGCGACCCTAGGATGGCGTGATGCCCAACGGTGCCGGCCCCCAGATCGACATCGAGATCTTCGGAAAGACCGATGTCGGTCTGATCCGTGAGCACAACGAGGACAACTTCCTCGTGGCTGACGTCACGGCCGGCGTGCGCACGAACGACGGCAAGACGCCCCTGCAGGTCACCGTGGGCGACAAGGGCGCGCTGCTGCTCGTGTGCGACGGCATGGGCGGCGCGGCCGCGGGCGAGGTCGCCTCGCAGATGGCCGTCGACTCGATCTACGAAGCGCTCGCGGCCGCGCAGCCGGTGGCGCGCGACGGCTTCGCGCGCCTCGTGCGGCGGGCCGTCGAGCACGCGAACGAGCGTATCTTCATCCAGTCTCGCGACAACCAGAGCGAGCGCGGCATGGGCACGACGTGCACCGTCGCGGGCCTCATGGACTCGACGCTCGTCGTCGGGCAGATCGGCGATTCGCGCTGCTACGTCCTGCGCGAAGGCCGCCTCGCTCAGGTCACGAAGGATCAGTCGCTCGCCTGGCAGCTCATCGAGGCGGGCGCGATGACGCTCGAAGAAGCCAAGGCCTTCGAGCACGCGAACATCATCCTGCAGGCGCTCGGCGTCCAGGAGCGTGTCGAGGTCGTGCTGTCGCAGGTGTCGCTGCGCAAGGGCGACGTCGCCCTGCTCTGCTCGGACGGCCTGCACGGCCCCGTGAGCGACGAAGAGCTGCTCGCCGTCCTCGTCTCCGAGCCCAACCTCGAGAAGGCCGCGGGAATGTTGATCCAAAAGGCGCTCGACCGCGACGGCCCGGACAACATCACCGTCGTGCTCGCGCGCTTCGACGGCGAGGGGCTCGTCGCCCCGACGCCCGAGGACCTGGTCGGGTTCCTCGCCTACGATCCGGGCAGCGATCCGGTGCCCGAGGGGCCGCACCCCGGCGAGGCCGCCACCGTCGAGATCCAGTCGGGCCTGCCGCCCGGCCTCATGAGCAGCGACGACGTCGTCACGAAGGCCGATCCGGGCGAGCCCGCCTCGGGTCGCGTCGCGCAGCCGAAGCGCGGCGCACGCTCGCTGCTGGGCTTCTTCTTCCTCGCCCTCGTCGCGGCCGCCGCCGGCGGCATCTTCGTCATGCAGTGCGAGAAGGATCGGGCCGCGCACGGCGACAATTCGACGGCCACCCCCTGAAGTCGCCTCGATGACTCGCTGTCCACACTGCGCGATGGAGCTCGAAGAGGGCGCCCGCTTCTGCCCCGGCTGCGGCAAGAAGGTCGACGCCGACAAACCCGTCTCGCCGCTCGAGGAGACGGCCGTCGCGCCGCCTCCCCGCAGGGCCGACGTCTCCGGGACGATTCGTCCTTTCGTAAGAGCGCCCGAGACCACGGCTCCGGGACACAGCGGCGGGCTCGAATCGGCGGCTATGACGCTCTTTCAGTCGGCCAAGTCCAGCGTCGCGAACTCAAACATGTCCGCGAACGTCGTCCCGCCCATGGGCGGGCTGGCGGCCTCGACCCTCGTTCCGCCCAAGAGCGGTCTCGCGCCCGCCGCGGCGGCCCTTCGTCCGGCCGTCCACAGCGCCGCGAACCTCATCGGGCGAACGCTCAACCACCGCTACCTCGTCGAAGACAAAATCGGCGAAGGCGGCTTCGGGGCCGTGTTCCGGGGCAAGCAGATCGCGACGGGCCGCGAGGTCGCGCTCAAGATCCTGCACCCGCACAACTCGTCCGACCAGACGATCATCGCGCGGTTCAAGCGCGAGGCCGAGGCTTGCTCGAAGCTGCGCGACATCCACACGGTGACGACGTACGACTTCGACGAGACCGAGGACGGCATCCTCTACCTCGCGATGGAGCTCCTGCGCGGCCGCAGCCTGCACCACCTGCAGAAGTCCGACGGTCCCCTGCCCTCGGCGCGCGTTCTCGGCATCGTCGATCAGGTCGCGCAGTCGCTCGGCGAGGCCCACGCGAACGGCATCGTCCACCGGGACATGAAGCCTGAGAACGTCTTCGTCGAATCGAGGAACGTCGGCGCCGGCTCGACGGCGACGATCGAGGATCACGTCAAGGTCCTCGACTTCTGCATCGCCAAGATGATGTCTGGCGAAAAAGAGGCGCAGGCGCTCACAGCCGTGGGCCAGACGCTCGGGACGCTGGAGTTCATGTCGCCCGAGCAGCTGCGCGGCCAGACGCTCGACGGCCGCTCCGACATCTACGCGCTCGGCATGATGTCCTACGAGATGCTCACGGGCGTCCTGCCTTTCCAGAACGCGAAGACGCCCATCGAGATCATCAACTTCCACATGAAGCAGACGCCGCCCGTCCCTTCGAAGCTGAAGGAGGGCATCAAGATCCCCGGTAACGTCGACGACATCATCGTCAAGATGGTCGCGAAGAACCGCGATGACCGCTTCGCCGACACGGGCGAGCTGCGCGCCGCGATCGCCAAGGCGCTCGCCTCGCAGGACCGCAGCGACGACAAGTTCGAGGCCAAGCGCGTCGCGATGGTGATCGGCGCGACGATCGTCCTCGTCGCGGTGCTGCTCTTTATCCTCGCGCGCTGACGCGCGCGGCAACCGCGGGATCCGCGCCCTAGCGAACCACCTGGAAGAAGCGGCCCCAGCGGACCGACTTCATGAAGCTGGCGTCGTCGGCCGCGTTGCGCGACCACCAGACGATGAGCGCCTTGCCCTTGATGAGGTCGCGGTCGACGGTTCCCCACACGCGCGAGTCCGACGAGTTGTCGCGGTTGTCGCCCATGACGAAGACATTCCCCGGGGGGACGATCTTGCGCTCGAAGTCGCGCGGCCCCCGCATCGGCTCCTGAATCGTCTCGTGCTTGCGCCCGTCGAGCGACTCGATCCAGGTTTCGCAGTCGTGGTCATCGCCCGCGCCGTGCCCCGACTCGGAGTAGTGACACGGCTGCGCGACACGCTCACGCGGGACGGCCTTGCCGTTGATGTAGAGCTCTTCCTGGCGCATCTCGATGACGTCGCCGGGGAGGCCCACGACGCGCTTGATGTAGTCGGTGCTCGTGTCGAGCGGGTACTTGAAGACGATGATGTCGCCGCGTTTCGGGTCGGCGAGCTGGAGGATCTTCGTGTTCGTGAAGGGGATGCTGAGGCCGTAGGCGAACTTCGAGACGAAGATGTGATCGCCGATCTCAAGCGTCGGGATCATCGAGCCCGACGGGATCTGGAACGCCTCGACGACGAACGCGCGCAGCAGCAGCGCGATCGCGACGGCGACGCCGATCGACTCGGCATACTCGCGCAGCGTCGACTTGCGCGCGAACGCGAGGTGCTCGTTCATCGTGTCGTCGAGCGCGCCGATCGCGCGCCTCACCTGTTCGAGGTCGCCGCCCTTGAGGGCTTCGTCGACGCCGGCGGCCTGCGCCTCGACGACAGACGAGGTCGCCTCGGGAATGCGGTAGCTCTTCTTGCGAAGCACGCGCCGCGCTTCCCTCGCGAGGTGCTGTCCCTCGGCGCGCGCCCGGCTCCACGCGCCCCGCGAGCGCCACCAGCCGGCCAGCCCCTGTCCTGATTCCGTCGTCGCCATGGGTCGGGTTCCGATCCGCCTAATCGACCTTGAGAATCGCCAGGAAGGCCTCTTGCGGGATCTCCACGTTGCCCACCTGCTTCATTCTCTTCTTACCTTCCTTCTGACGCTCCAGCAACTTGCGCTTGCGCGAGATGTCGCCGCCGTAGCACTTCGCCGTGACGTTCTTGCGCAGCGCCTTGACAGTCGTGCGCGCGATGAAGCGCGAGCCGATAGAGGCCGGGTTCGCCACCACGAACATCTGCTGCGGGGTGAGCT
>JBBQJG010000055.1:0-23014 GCA_038325725.1 Polyangia bacterium
GGATCAGCCGCCCGTCGGTCCCAACACGCGCGACACCGATCTGGGCACCGACCACTCGATCGTCACGCTCCAGGGCCCCGGGCCTGGCGCGAACGTGTCGGCGGTCGCCGTCTGCGATCTCGACGGTGACAAAAAGCAGGATCTCGTCGTCGGCTCGCCCCACGCGGACCACAACGACTCGGACAAGGCCACGGGCGCTGTCTTCGTCGTGTTCGGCGCGCCCGCGGCGAACGTGAAGCTGAGCGGCGACACGTCGAGCCAGTTCTCTTTCTTCGGCGCCAACTCGGGCGACGAGCTGGGCGCTTCCGTCGCGTGCGCGAAGCTCAACGACGACGACGTCGACGATCTCATCGTCGGGGCGCCGGGCGCGGGGCGCGTCTACGTCGTCTTCGGTCGTCCCGCGCTCGCGACGAGCAAGACGGTCGATCTCAAGAACCCGAACAACACCATGGCCAAGATGCCCGACGCGACATGGGGGCCCGCGACGGTGACGTCGTCGACCGGCTTCGGCCGCGTGATCGTCCCCGTCGACGCCAACTTCGACGGCAAGGCCGAGCGGATCCTCGTGTCGGCGCCCGCGACGACGTTCGCGGGCGACATGACCAAGCCGCCGAAGAAGGGCCTGGTTCACTTGCTCGCCCTACCGGCGATGCCGACGACGCCGAACGTTCTCCTCGACGTCGAGCAGCCGGACCACCCGACCTTCGCGGGCGTGCCGGCGACGGCGCTCGCGACGGGCGACTTCGACGGCACGGGCACGAGCCTCGACATCATCCTCGGCGACAAGGACCACGTCGCGACGGGCGACGTCGACCCGAGCGGCGCTCTCATCATGTTCGCCAACGTCGACCCCACGATGCCCAAGGCCTACGACGCAACATCGACAGTCATCGGGACGGCCCCGTCGACGATCATGGTGGGCGAGAGCGGCACGCAGTTCGGGGCGGCGATCCAAGCGTTCGACACGACGAGGCACGGGCAAGATCTCTACGTGGGCGCGCCGTTCGCCGGCGTGGGCAAGCGCGGGCTCGTCTACCAGCTCGCTCACCAGGACACGTTCTTCGCGGCGCCCGTGCGCACGTTCAAGCCGCTCATGACGCCGACGCTGGACGTGGGCGAGACGGGGGCGCACTTCGGGAGCTCGCTCGCGCTGTGCACGAACGGCTCGGGGCCGGCGGTGACCTACAGCCTCCTGGTCGGGGCTCCCGACGCGAACCGCATCGGTCGCGACCACGTGGGGGCCACATACCTCCTGGGCGGCGGCCTCGGCTTCAAGCTGGCGCTCATCGATCGGCTCTATGGCGCGGCGAAACAAGATGGTCTCGGCGCCGCCGTCGCCTGCGGTCAGCTCAACGACGACAAGACCGCCGACGTCTTCGCCGCGGCGCCGACGGCGACGACCGACCTCGACGCGATGGCGGGCGCCGCCTACGTCCGCTTGTCGCGCCCCCAGCCGTAAGGGTTACTTCGCGCAGCCGATCGGCTTGCTGTCGATCGCGATCTCGTCGACCCAGTACTCACCGGGCGCCTGGTTGCTGTAGGTCTGCCAGCCGAACCAAAGCGACGTGAACGGGGGCATCACGAAGCCCTTGTGCTGGGTCGGGCCGACGTTGAGAGCCTTGTGCTCGACGTCGTCGAACCAAACATGGAACTCGTTCGTGTCGCCGGCGAGCTCGAATTCGATGCAGGTCCACTGCTTCGTGGGCACGGGCACCGTGTCCTGCTGGAGCCAATCGCCGGAGGCGCCGTGGTCGGTGCCGACGCCGTATTTTCCGCCCTGACCGCCGTAACGAATCCACGCGGCTCCCGAGACCGTCTGCGGCGCCTCGGCCATCGTGAAGTGGGCGGTCGTCGTGAACGTGTCGAACCAGACGAACATGCGGGCGTACAGAATGTTAGTCGCGATCGGAAACGTCTTCGTCTCGCTGATGGCGGCCTTGTGGTCCTTGTTGACGACCTTGATGTGCAGGGCCTTCGTACCGCGAAAGGCGTGGGTGTCGTCGACGACGGCCATGCCCGCGCCGTCCACGAGCGTCGTCCATGTCGCGGCGTCGAGGCCGTTCTCGAAGCTCTCGCACAGCAGCACGCCCGCGCCGTCGCAACGGCTAGACCCTTGAAAACCGAATCCCCCGGCGCCTGGATTTCCAGCGCCCGCGGCCCCTGCCGCGCCGGTCGTGCCCGCGGAAGCGGCCGCCGTGCCGCCGCCGCCCGCGCTGCCGGAGCTGCCCGCGCTGGTGCCGCCGGCCCCGGCCGCGCCCGTCGTCCCGGTCATCCCAGCGGCGCCCGCGCTTCCGCTTTCGCCCGCGCCGCCCGAGCCCGCGGTCGCGCCCGCCCCGCCGACGCCGGCCTGGCCGACGGTGCCGGCGCTCCCGGTCGCCCCCGCGGCGCCGCCGATCTTCGAACCGTTGCTCGAACAGGCGCTCAGCGCGCACACGAGGAGCCAGCCCCGAGACGCTCGAATGATTCGCATGTCTAACCTCCGCAAGTGAGCGGCCGACGCCGCGGGTGAGACCACCTACGCGCGGGGGCGCGATTTCGGAATAGGCATGATCTGCGACAGGTCGCGCACGGCGCCGCGCGACGCGCTCGTCGTGAGCGCCGCGTAGGCCTGCAGCGCGAGCGACACCGAGCGATCGCGGTTCGGCTTCCAGGCATCGGCGCCCTTGTCCTCCATCTTCGCGCGGCGCTCGGCGAGCTGCCGGTCGTCGAGCACGACGTCGATGGTCCGCTTGGGGATGTCGATGCGGATCTTGTCGCCCTCTTCGATGAGCCCAATCGCGCCGCCCTCGCCCGCCTCGGGTGAGACGTGGCCGATGCTGAGCCCCGAGGTGCCGCCCGAGAAGCGTCCGTCGGTGACGAGCGCGCACGCCTTGCCGAGGCCTTTGCCCTTCAAGAACGACGTTGGGTAGAGCATCTCCTGCATGCCGGGGCCGCCCTTCGGCCCTTCGTAGACGATGACGACGACGTCGCCCGCGACGATCTCGTCGGCCATGACGGCGTCGCACGCGGCGTCCTGCGAGTGGAACACGCGTGCGCGGCCCTCGAACTTCAAGATCGATTCGTCGACGCCCGCCGTCTTGACGATACAACCCTCGAGCGCAATGTTGCCGTACAGCACGGCGAGCCCGCCGTCCTTGCTGTACGCGTGCGCGATGTCGCGGATGCAGCCCTTCTCGACGTCGAGGTCGGGCTCCTTGAAGTACTTGTCCTGCGAGAACGCGATCTGCGTCGGCACGCCGCCCGGCGCCGCGAGCGCGCGCGCCTTCGCCGCGGGCGAGGCCGACGCGCGATGGAGATCATTCGCGTCGATGGCGGCGCCCATCGACGCCATGTGGACGGTCCCCGCGTCGCGCTTGATGAGGCCCGCCGTGTCGAGCTCGCCCAGGATCGTGAAGATGCCGCCAGCGCGGTGCACGTCCTCGACGTGGTAGTGACCCGCGGGCGCGACCTTGCAGATGTTGGGCACCAACCGCGACAGACGATCGATGTCTTTCATCGTGAAGTCGACGCCGGCCTCGTGCGCGATCGCGAGGATGTGGAGCACGGTGTTCGTCGAGCCGCCCATGGCGATGTCGAGCACCATGGCGTTCTCGAACGCGGCCTTCGTCGCGACGCTGCGCGGGCGGACCGATTCGTCGCCGTCGACGTAGCAACGGTTCGCCATGGAGACGATGGTCTTGCTGGCCTCCTCGAAGAGCTCCCAGCGGCGCGCGTGCGTCGCGAGCAGCGTGCCGTTGCCCGGCAGCGCGAGGCCGAGCGCCTCGTTGAGGCAGTTCATGCTGTTGGCCGTGAACATGCCCGAGCACGAGCCGCACGTCGGACAGGCCGAGCGCTCGAGCTCGCCCAATTCCTTGTCGCTGACCTTCGAGTCAGACGACGCGATCATCGAGTCGATGAGGTCGAGCTTGCGCACGAGCGGCTTTCCGTCGCGCGTGTGCGTGCCGATGATCTTGCCGGCCTCCATGGGCCCCCCCGACACGAAGATCGCCGGCACATTGAGGCGCATCGCCGCCATCAACATGCCCGGCGTGATCTTGTCGCAGTTCGAGATGCACACGAGCGCGTCGGCGCAGTGCGCGTTCACCATGTACTCGACGCTGTCGGCGATGAGATCGCGCGACGGCAGCGAATAGAGCATCCCGCCGTGGCCCATGGCGATGCCGTCGTCGACGGCGATCGTGTTGAACTCGACGCCCCACCCGCCGTTGGCGTCGATGACCTTCTTCACCTTCTGCCCGACGTCGTGCAGGTGCACGTGGCCGGGGACGAACTGCGTGAAGCTGTTCGCGATCGCGATGATGGGCTTCTCGAAGTCGGCGTCCTTCATGCCCGTCGCGCGCCAGAGCGAGCGCGCGCCGGCCATGTTCCGTCCCTGGGTCGTGGTGCGACTGCGGTAGCCCTTCATGATGGCCTACTCATAGCAGAAAACCGCCCTCGGGCGGCGCGGCGGCGCGGCAAAAGGTGCGCGGCGGCAGCCGCGCGTCAGCCGTGTTTTTGGGCGGTGTTCTGTTCGGCCATCTCGTCGACGTAGCGCGCGATGCGGTCGCGATCGTCGTCGGAGATCTCGACGAACTCGACGCCGAACGAGAAGGTGCTGGTCCGCGCGTAGGAGACGTGGCGGATCGCGGCGCGCGCGCGCACCGTCCCCTGACCGTGCAGCGTCAACAGGACCTCGACGTCCTGGGTCGGCGTTTCGCCGTTGAAGCGGTGCGGGACCGAAATCGCGAGGCCCGTCGTGCTGACGTCCTTGATCTCGGGCATCTCGAGGAACTGCGCGCCGACGATCTGGAGCTCGGCCGGGTGCGCCGTCGTCGGGATGATGCGCGAGCGCGTGCGCCGCTCGCGGCGAATGTCGGGCGCGGCCGGCGGCTCGCGACGACGCCCACGTGTGCCCGACAGGCCGAGCCAGCCGATGAACGCGACGCCGCCGACCGACGCCAATGCCGCGAGCACACCAATGGCCATGATCCCCCCCTCGCCTGCCCCCCATCGTCAGGCACGCGCCGCGACCTGAGGTCACGGCGTGCCCTCGCAACGCACCGCGGCCGTTTAACCGAGGTTGTGGAACACGCGCTGGACGTCCTCGTCCTGCTCGAGCGCGTCGACGAGCTCGAGCACCTCGGTGGCCTTGTCCTCGGGCAGCGCGATCAGGTTCTGCGCGACGTACTCGGACTCGGCCGAGACGACGGCGATGCCACGCGTCTCGACGGCCGCCTGCAGCTTGCCGAAGTCGGCGAACGAGCCGCGGACGATCGTCTGCGGCTCGCCCTTGTCGTTGGTGCCCTCGCCGATCTCTTCGAGCACGTGGTCGATGAGATCGAGCTCGAGCGCCTCGAGGTCCTTGCCCGCGAGCGCCTCGGGCGCGACGCGAAAGACGCCCATGCGCTTGAACTGAAACGCGACGCTGCCCTCCGCGCCCATGGTGCCGCCGTGGGTCTTGAAGGCGTTGCGCACGTTGGCGACGGTGCGCACGACGTTGTTGGTGGCCGTCTCGACGATGATGGCGATGCCGTGGGGCGCGTAGCCCTCGTACATGACGATGTCGTAGCTCTCGGCGCCCTGCCCCGACGCCTTCTTGATGGCGTTTTCTATTTTGTCCTTCGGCATGTTCGCCGCGCGCGCGTTCTGCACGAAGCGGCGCAGCGAGGGGTTCGTGCCGAGATCGGGACCGCCCGCCTTGACGGCGATCGCGATGTCCCTCCCGATGCGGGTGAACAGCTTGGCCATGCGGTCCCACCGCTTGAACATGGTGGCCTTGCGCGTCTCGAAGATGCGACCCATCGTGTGCGTTTCTTATCACGCGGGCGGGGCGGGACGCGCGCCGACGTGCACGACGTGTTCGTCGATGAACCGCACGGCCGCCTCGCGCAGCGCTTCCGTCCGCGCGGCGACGGCGGTGGCGTCGCCGACTTGGGTGCGGGCGGGCGCGGCGTCGAGCGCCTCGCCGATCCACACCTCGACGACGCCGGGACGCGGGGTGCGCGCGTGCGGGGACCAGACGCCGGCGACGCCGACGAGCGCGACCGGCACGACGGGCACCCCGGCCGTGAGCGCCGCGCGGAAGGCGCCCGGCTGGAACGAACGCAGGCGATCGTCGTGCGAGAACGTCCCCTCGGGGAACACGAGCACGCTGCGGCCGGCGCGCAGGGTCTTGGTGATGCGCGCGACGACGGCGCCGCGCGATTCGACCCGCTCACGGGCCACGGGGATGTGCGCGCCCGCGCGCGTGATGAGCGAGATGATCGGCCAGTCGAGCAGCTCGCGCTTCGTGACGAAGCAGAAGTCGCGGTTCATGACGGCGAGCATGAGGGGGATGTCGAGGTACGAGGTGTGGTTCGCCACGAACAGGCGCGCGGCGCCGTCGCGCGCGGGCCCCTGTCCGTGCACGACGAAGCGGCACCCGAGGCACGCCAGCATGAGCCGCGACGCCGCGCGCTGCAGCGCGATCGCGCTGCGCGGGCGGCGCACGAAGAACATGGCGAGCCACAGCGTCACCATGACCACCGTGACGACGACGGCGCCGTAGGCGAGATACAGCGCGCGGCCCACGCCCGACGGCGGCCTCGACGAGGAAGCGGCTTCCCTCACGCGGCCTTGACGATCTCCGCTTGCACGCCGAGAAGGAAGGCGTCGCGGTCGAGGCCGACCCGGTTGGTCCAGATCGTGAGCGTGCCGGCGTGCGCGGGCACGCCCTCGCCGGACCGCATCAGATAGCGGCCCCAGAACGACAGCGTGGTCGCGAGCTCGGCCGGCGCGCGGGGCACGAGGACGACGCCGATGTTGATCGTCCGCTTTCGCGGGTAGACGGTCTTGAACTGGTCGAACCGATAGCGCTTTGGCCCCCACGCGCGGCACCACACGCCCTCGGGAGACACATCGAGATGGATCCGTCGGTCGACGAGAAGAAAGAGGGCCCACAGCGTGACCAGCGCGGCCGCGAACAGGGCAAACGAAGGCCGTTCGAGGTAAGCGGTGAGACCGCCCGCGACCACGTCGACCCCCACCGCCATGAGCAGAATGCGACGGGCGAAATGGGGCGCGATGGGATAGCGCCCGTACGCCAGCGGCGCGCCGCCGTTCGTCGAAGTGGACTTGGACTTGGACGCCGGCACCATGCCCTGCGCCGGGTTCTGCTCCGCGCGCTCGCGGTTGCGGCGCAGCAGAAAGTCCCGGGACCCGAACCTCGCGAAGCTGTCGACCCGCAGGCCCACGGCGAGCGCGAACACGGCATACAAAATGAGCCACATCCCCAGACGCTCGACGTGCGCCGAGAGCGACAGGTCGCGGCTGAGCCAGTCGCCCACGGCCGGCATGACCATGACGACGACCATGACGGGCTGGATGAGGGACTGCGCGCGCCAGCGGTACGCCCGCTCGAACGCGCGGTCGTCGAGCTCGGCCGCGCGCCAGCGCTCGACGATCTTCCCGTAGACGCGATCGTTGAGACGGCGACGCCAGCGCGGAGCTTCCGACATGCGAGCCGCACGGTCGCTCCGCGGTCACCCTCGTGTCAATCGCCGGGGACCCGCGGGCGAAACTACGCGCCCGGAGCGTCGAGGCCGAGGTCCATCTCGAAGACCTCGTCGGTGTCGGGATAGGCGACGGTGCGGGCGCCGACGGACGTCAGCGTCCACTCGACGATCTGCAGGCGGAAGCCGAGCGCCTCCTCGGCCTGCTGCACGGTGAGCATCTGCCACGCGAGGCGCGTGCGGCCGTCGCTCGCGAGCGCGCCCGCGCACGGCGTCGTGAGGCGAAGGCCCTTCCCCAGCTTCTCGACGAGCCCTCCCGACGGGAGGCGGATGATCTTCATGTCCATGTTCGCGCTCCGTTGTGTTCCATGGAAACACGCGGGCGCGAGACCGCAAGAAAACCACTGTTTCGACGCCGAACGCGCGAGCCGCGCGCTGACGTCGCGATCGTCATTCGACGGGGCGCCCTCGGAAGCGGCGCATGCCGGGAGGCGCAACGCCGGGGCGAACCGCCGGAGCGGCGACCGCGGCTGTCGGTTGAATCGGCGCGAGCGTGCCCGGCGTGAGCGCGGGCGCGATGCGACGGCCCACGAGGTTCGCGGCCATGCGCAGCGCCGGCATGTTCACGGCGCCCTCGGCGACGATGCACAACATCCCCTCGCCCAGCACCTTCAAGTACAGCTTGTGCTCGCGGAAGCGCACGACGGCCATGTCGAGCGTATCGCCCACGGCTGCGAACGTGTCGCGCAACCGTGACAGACGACCGCTCGCCTCGGAGAGCGCGGCGTCGTCGAACATCGGCGGGATCTCGCGCGCGACGAGCTGGCCGTCGCCGAGAAAAACAAAGCTGCCCATGATGCCGGCAACATCTTTCAACGTCCCGAGGCTCGTGCTCACGTCGGCGCCGGTCACAGCCCCAACCTCTCTCGCAGCGCCTGCAAATTCAGATCGGCGCGCGGCTTGAGCACGACGACGTCGCCGTCCCCCTCGCCGAACAAGAGGCAGCGGCCCTCGGTGAAGGTGCACTCGAGCGCGACGAAGTCCTCGAAGCCGAGCAGCTCGCCCGTGAGCTGCACGAGGCGATGAACGTAGGCGGCCGCCTCGGCGAGCTCTTCGGTGCCGCCCTTGTTGCGGACGACGACGCCCGCGGCCGAGAGCCGCAACATGACGGGAAAGTCCGCGGACGATTCGCTCGGGCGTGACGGCGACGTGGGTGTGTCTTCGATGTTTGGATTGCGCATGGCGACCTCCCCGGCCAGCTCGGCCTCGACCTCGTCGAGCTCGAGCTCGACCTCGTCGATTGCGTCCTCAACGTCTTCGAGCCCGCGGCCCGGGAACGCGACGAGGTTCGATGCGCCGCGCTCGCGATCGTCGCGGGCCTTCGCGGCGTTCAGCAACAGGCTCTCATGCGTCATGTCGATCGTCGACGCGCCCGTGGGCCAGCTTCGGTTCGACGCTTCGAACGTCCCGCTCGTCCAGTCGAGGATCTCGTACGCGGCGGCGACGCCGCGATTGCGCGCCGTCGTCGCGTGCACGACGCGCCCGGCGTCGAAGTAGAGGTAGCCCGCGCCGCCCTCGCCCGTCACCTGGATGACGAGGTGCGAGCGCGCGAGGCACTCCATCTGAACGAGATCCCACAGGCTCGCGCCGTCGAGCTGCGCGTGGAAGCCCGAAGTCGCCTCAGGGATCGTCGGGATCGGAGTGCCGTGATCGATTCGTGTCGCGCTCATTCGCCATACTCCGCGGCGTAGCCCTCGAGGCCCATCTCGGGAACGTCGAGGCCCACACGCTCGTCCTCGGCGGGCGCGCGGTTCGGTGTGATCGTGTTGATGATCTTGAAGGTCACGTACGTGACGGCGCTGACCCACACGATGCAGGTGAGCGCGCCGATGCACTCGGCGAAGAACTGCCCGGGATCGCCGTAAAGGGCGCCGCGCACGGGGCCCGCGACGCCGTTCCACCCGTCGCCGTAGCGCCCGTCGGCGAACAGGCCCAACGAGAGAACACCCCACACGCCGCACACGCCGTGCACGGACGAAGCGCCCACGGGATCGTCGACCTTGAGCACGGTCTCGATGAAGATCGCGGACGCGATGACGAGCATGCCGGCGACGAGGCCGATGAAGATCGACGCGGGCGCCGTCACGAACGCGCAGGGCGCGGTGATGGCGACCATGCCGGCGAGCATGCCGTTGCACATCATGCTGACGTCGGGCTTGCCGAAGCGCGCGCGCAGGTACAGGTAGGCGCCGAAGGCGCCGGCGGCCGACGCGAGCATCGTGTTGACGGCCACGATGGCGATGCGCGTGTCCGTGCCCGACAGCGTCGAGCCCGGGTTGAAGCCGAACCAACCGAACGCGAGGATGAACGTGCCGAGCACGACCATGGGCACGTTGTGGGCGGGGATGGGGCGCGCCGTGCCGTCGGGGGCGTATTTGCCGATGCGCGGGCCCATCATCTTGGCGCCCACGAACGCCGCGACGCCGCCGACCAGGTGAACGACCGAGCTGCCCGCGAAGTCGACATGCCCGTGGCCGAGGCCGAACGTCTTGCCCAGCTGCGAGAGCCAGCCGCCGCCCCAGACCCAGTTGCCGAAGATCGGGTACATGATCGTCGACAGCACGAAGCTGTAGATCACGAAGGACGAGATCTTCCAACGCTCGGCCATGGCCCCCGTCGGGATCGTCGCGGCCGTGTCCATGAAGACCATCTGGAACAGGAACAGCGCCGCGACGGGCGCCGTGTAGACGGCCGGCGAGAGCATGAAGCCCGTCGTCCCGAAGAGGCCGAAGTCGTGCCCCGCGAGGTGGATCGAGAACTCGTGCGAGAGGGTCGCGTCGTTGCCGAAGGTCGAGAGCGCGCCGACGCCGCCCATCTGCAGCGCGAAGCCCATGAACCAAAATCCGAGCACGCCGATCGAGTAGACGAGGAAGTTCATGCCCATCGTGTGGGCGACGTTCTTGGCGCGCGTCAGGCCCGTCTCGACGAGGGCGAACCCCGCCTGCATGAACATCACCATGAACCCGGTGACGAGGGTCCACACGATGTTGAGCGCCGTCTGTCCCGAAAGGACGAGCTGCTTGGTGTCGGCGAGCTCTCTCGTCAGATCCGCTATGGTCGGTTCAGGCACCTATCCCCCAGCGGCGACAGTGGCAGACAAACGGTCAAGGAACGGTTTCCGACCGGCGAACTCTCCGTAGCTTCGCGCGGCCGCGCCGCGAACTTCCGCTAACATCGGCGACATCTACATGACGAATCCCTTCGAGCCGCCGCGATCGGCCGACGTCGCGACCGCGCTCAGGGGCGGCCGCCCCGACGCCTGTCAGAGCTGCGGGACGGTGCTATCGGCGGCGAACACGCTCTACGACGATCGCGGAGAGGTGACTTGCCAGCGCTGCCTCATGGAGCGGCAAGCGGCCCAGGGCCACGCGCGCGTCGCCGCCAAGGTGAAGAACATCGCGAAGCTCGCGCCCGTGCTCGGGCTCGCCGCGTTCGTCTTCAATCCGCTGCTGATCATCTCGGCGGCGGCGGTCTTCAACGGCGTCTACGTGCTGCGCGCCCTGCGCGACTCGGAGAACGCCAAGCTGCTCGCCGACAAGCTCAAGATGATCAAGACCGCGGCCATCGCGGGCATCGCGCTCGGCGGGTTGGCCGCGGCCCTGCGCGTCTTCATGCTGGTGTTCAGCGGCGTTCGTTAGCGCTGCGATCGCGACCGGCGGGGGCTCAGGAGAGCACGCTGTCGAGCTCGTCCACGGGCACGACCTCGACATTTTTCTGCAGCATGTATCGCTTGGGCCCCGGGTAGATCAGACGACGGGGCTCGCGCGTAGAAGCTCCGCGACGCGCCCGCGAAGGCCTTCCCTCGCCAGGATTTTCATCCTTGAAAAACGATACCTGTACCATCAGATTTTCAAGGATGCCGCGGGGCGGGTCTGGCGCGGCCGTTTAGCGATCGACGCGCGCGCCGCCGCCCTTCATGGCCTTTTCGACCTCGCCGAGCGAGGCCATCGATGTGTCGCCGGGGGTCGTCATCGCGAGGGCGCCATGGGCGGCGCCGCACTCGACGGCCCACTGCGGACCCTTGCCGGCGAGGAAGCCGTAGACGAGGCCCGACGCGAACGAGTCGCCGCCGCCGACGCGGTCGAAGATTTCGAGATCGGGGCGCTTCTGCGATTGATACAGAGTTCCGTCGGCGTAGCAGATCGCCGACCAGTCGTTCACGGTCGCCGTCTTGGCGTGGCGCAACGTCGTCGCGACGACGGCGAAGTTCGGGAACGTCTTGCGCGCCGTCTCGATCATCTTCTGATACGCGCTGACGTCGATCGCCGCGAAGGCCTTGTCGGCGCCCTCGACCTCGAAGCCGAGCGACGCCGTGAAGTCCTCCTCGTTGCCGAGCATGACGTCGACGTACTTCGCGAGGCCGCGGTTGACCTCGCGCGCGCGCGCCTCGCCGCCGATGCCCTTCCAGAGCGACTCGCGGTAGTTCAAGTCGTAGGAGATGATCGTGCCGTGTTTCTTGGCAGCCTTCATGGCCTCCTCGGCGACGCCGGCCGTCGTCTCGGACAGCGCCGCGAAGATGCCGCCCGTGTGCAGCCAACGCACGCCGTCCTTGTCGAACAGCTTCTCCCAATCGATGTCGCCGGGCTTGAGCTGGCTCGCCGCCGTGTTGCCGCGGTCGGAGCAGCCGACGGCGCCGCGGATGCCGAAGCCGCGCTCGGTGAAGTTGAGGCCGTTGCGCACGCTGCGCCCGATGCCGTCGTATTTGACCCACTTGACGTACGACTGGTCGACGCCGCCCTGGTAGATGAAGTCCTGAATCAAGCGGCCGATCGGGTTGTCGGCGAACGCCGAGACCACCGCCGTGTCGAGGCCGAAGCAGCGCTTGAGGCCACGCGCGACGTTGTACTCGCCGCCACCTTCCCAGGCCTGAAACTGGCGCGACGTCGAGACGCGGCCGTCGCCCGGATCGAGGCGGAGCATGATCTCGCCGAGCGAGACGAGGTCGAAGCGGCAGTCGGCTTTGGGCTTGATCGTCAGGGACATGGATTCCTCTCGGGGTTGCGGGCACCGGCCCGCGGGAAGGGGCCTAGAATTCCCGCGCCGGGCCCGATCCGTCAAGCGCGACGTCAGAAGATGCCGGGCCCGATGAGACCGTCGGCGCCCTCGAAGGGCGAGGCGTCGCGGACGTAGAGCTCGTAGTACGCGCCGTCTGGCGTCACGATCGGGATGTAGTCCTCGTACATGACGTTGCCGACCCGGCCCCCGAGAAGATCGGCGCGCAGCGCGCGCAGCGTACGTGCGTCGTCGCCGGAGACACGCAGGCTCCGTCCCGTGGCCGGCTGCGAAAAGATCTGGTCCCGCGGGACGGCCACCGTCGACGGCGCGACCCCCAGCGGCCATGTCACGGGATTCTTGTAGTAAAAGTCCGCTGCGGCGGAGCCGTCGCCTTCGATGAGCAGGTAGCGGGCGTCGCCGTCGGCGGGCGCACCCGCGGCGGCGAGCTCCCGCAACTTCTCATCGAACGCGACGTTGACGAGCTCGCGCTCATCGGTGGGAGCGAGGCCGCACCCCGAGGCATCGTAGTGAACTCGATCGAAGCGATAGGTGAGCATCGAGGCGTCGGAGCAGCCGCCAGACAACATCTGCATCGCGAGCGCGCTCCAGCGCGCGACGCGCAGGTCCGTGACGAGCGCGCTCTCCTGCGCGGGCGTCAGAGTGAGGTGCCGCAGAGGCTGCGCGTCGTCCGGCAGCACCCAGGCCTCGCAGGTTCCCGTGACGAGCAAGAACTCGAAGCCGTTCTCCGACCGCATGTACCGCCCGAGACCGACCGGACCGCCGCCCCCGACGCGCGTCGCGAGGCGCACGCCCGCGCTGCCGTCGCAGACACGCACCGCGCTCGTCGTGGGCGAGACGCCCGTGTCGACGCTGGACGGGCCACCGCCGACGAGGCCGCTCCCGTCACCACATGCCGTGAGCGTCGCCCCCGCGAGGAGCAGCGTCCCGATCGACCGCGCGCGGCGATTCATGCGCCCAGTTTACACCTTCAGCGCTACCAGCTGTGAACGGTGCCGTCGAGCTTGCGGTTGACGGGAAGGTACGCGCGTTCGTAGGGGTACTTTGCGGCGAGCGTCTCGTCAATTTCAACGCCCAGGCCGGGCTGGTCGCCGGGATGCAAGGCGCCGTTCGCGAAGGTGTACGCGTGCGGGAAGACGGCGTCGGTCTCGGCGCTGTGGCGCATGTACTCCTGGATGCCGAAGTTGTGGATCGCGAGATCGAAGTGCAGCGACGCCGCGAGGCACACGGGGCTCAGGTCGGTCGCGCCGTGGCAGCCCGTGCGCACGTTGTAGAGCTCGGCCATGTGGGCGATCTTGAGCAGGTGCGACAGGCCGCCCGCGTGCACGACGGATGTGCGCAGGTAGTCGACGAGCTGACCGCGCAGCAGCGCCTCGCAGTCGTAGATCGTGTTGAAGACCTCGCCGATCGCGATGGGCGTCGTCGTGTGCTGGCGGACGAGCTTTAACCCCTCCTGCAGCTCGGCGGGCGTCGGGTCCTCCATCCAGAACAAATGATACGGCTCGAGCTCCTTGCCGAGCCGCGCGGCCTCGATGGGCGTGAGGCGGTGGTGCACGTCGTGCAGCAGGTGCACATCGGGGCCGACCTCCTTGCGCACGCGCTCGAACAGCTTGGGCGCAAAGGCGAGGTACTTCTCCGTCGACCACTCCATCTCGCGCAGGGCGCCGCGCTCGGCGGGCTCGTAGCTCATCTTGCCGCGGCCGATGCCGTAGACGCCCTGCAGGCCCGGGATGCCGGACTGCACGCGCACGGCCTTGTAGCCGAGCTTCACGTACTCGTGCACGGCGCGCACGGTGTCTTCGAGGTCGGCACCGTTCGCGTGGCCGTACACCATGACATCGTCGCGCGAGCGGCCGCCGAGCAGCTGATACACGGGCACGCCGAGCGCCTTGCCCTGGATGTCCCACAGCGCGCAGTCGATCGCGCTGATGGCCGTCATCGTCACGGGCCCGCGCCGCCAGTACGCGCCCTTGTACAGCAGCTGCCACGTGTCCTCGATGCGGCGCGCGTCGCGACCGATGAGCAACGGCAGCACGTGCTCTTCGAGATAAGCGACCACGGCGAGCTCACGCCCGTTCAACGTCGCGTCGCCGAGGCCCGTGACGCCGTCCTCCGTCGTCAGCTTGAGCGTGACGAAGTTGCGCCCCGGGCTGGTGACGATGACCTTGGCGTCGACGATCTTCATGGGGGCGTACCCGGCCGTCTAGAAGTCCCGCGCTTCGCCGACGCCGTCAAGATGAACCTGCGGGGACGCGTTCACGCCTTGGGTAGCAGGAGGTGCTTGGCTCTGCGAAGCGATTCTCGAACGTATCGCCGGACAATTTTCAGCAAGATCCGAACGTCCCGACGCGAGCGATCCGATCAGGTGAGCGACCTTCTGCGCATGCGTCCGCGTTGCCATCGGACGCAACTGTAAGGCTCGCCGGCGAGCCGCCGCAACCACCCGGATCAGGAAAGGCGTTACCTCCCCGCGCCCGAGTCGAGGAGGCTCACGTCGGGGAAGCCGGCAGTCATCGCGGCGTCCATCGTGCGGACGAGGATCTCGAAGACGACGGTGTCGTCAGAGATGATCTGTATCGTCGTTTGATCTTCGTGCGCGTGCTTGACCAGCTTGAGTTCGTCAGTGAGGCGCGCGAAGTCTAGGCCGGCGGGGGTCTTCGGGATCGGCTTCTGGTCATCCTTCACGATGACGTTGAAGCCGTCGCCGTGCACGGCGATTGCGAGCCGTGGCAGCTCCGTGATGGCCGTGGACTCGCTGTCGCCTTGGCCCTTCTGCGCGACGGACAGACGCGCGAGTTGCGTCCACACGGCGGCGATCAGCAGGAACGCCACCATGCAGGTGAGCAGATCGATGTACGGCGTCAGGTTGAGGTCGGCGTCGACCTCGCGGCGGTGACGCCCGCCGCTCGGCCCCGTGGAGATGGACATGCTCCGAGGACACCGCGCCGCCGCGCGGGTTCTGACGCGCGCGACGGAACTTTTTGTCAGCTCGGGGGTCGCGTCGGATCGGAGACGGGGGCTGCGGGCGCGGGGCCGCAGTCGCAAGGACCGTAGGCCGCGCCGTCGAGCCCGCAAGCTTGGCCGCCCTTGCAGCTGCCGGCGCCGACGCAGGTTTGCGTCGAGCCGGGCGCGCACACGCGCGCCGGCGCGGCCTTCTCTTTGGGCGGCGTCTCGGGCGGACCCATGGGCGGGCCCAGCGGGCCCCAGCCGTTCGCGCCGCCGCACTGGATGATCGCCTCGCTCGTTCGAAACGCCATCTGATTCGGCGTCGACCCGCGCCAGTTGACCTCGTTCACGGCGCGCTCGACGATGTAGTGGTGTCCCTGGCAGGCCTCGTCAGCCGCCTCGTTGAGACACCCCGGCAGCTCCGTCGTGCACTTGAGGTGGAAGCGCTCGGGGCCGAGAGGCTCGACGACGGGCCGGCCCGACGCACAGCCCGAGGCGACCACGACGACGACGAGAGCAACGAGCCCCGAAAACAGTGTCTCGCGGGCCCTGTCGCTCCTCATCGGTGCTGTTCTACATCGACCTCGACCTTTCGCGGCGGAGAACTGCGCCGGATGGCTTGACCCGTGCCGGCTCCTCGCGGAATCTGTGCGTCGCCTCTTTTTCGCCCTCAGGAGACCCGACATGGCCGACGCCAAAGATCCTCAAGTGAAGCTCAAGACGTTCAAGCCGCAGAAGAAGTTCTTCGTCGGCATCGATTCGGACGGCTGTGCCTTCAACTCGATGGAGGTCAAGCACAACGACTGCTTCTCCGTGGCGCTCGTGCGCGAATACGGCCTGGCTGCCGTCTCACGGCAGGTGCACGAGGCGTGGGACTTCGTGAACCTCTACTCGCAGAACCGCGGCTGCAACCGCTTCAAGGCGATCCTCTTCGTGCTCGACCACCTCGAGCAGATGCCACGCGTGAAGCTCGCGGGCGTCAAGGTGCCCAAGCTCGCCGCGACGCGCGCGTGGGTCAAGGCCGACAGCAACCTGTCGAACGCGCGCCTCAAGGAGGTCGCCGCGGCCGCGACGGGCGACGAGAAGGTCGAGCTCGATCACCTCATGAAGTGGTCGAAGCTCGTCAACTCGTTCGTCGAGGAGACCGTGCGCAACCTGCCGCCGTTCCCGGGCCTGCGCCTCGCGCTCCCGAAGCTCAACGAGCAGGCCGACGTGCTCGTTGTCTCGGCGACGCCCGCCGAGGCGCTGATTCGCGAGTGGGCCGAGCACGGCATCGACAAGCAGGTCGCGCTCATCGCGGGTCAGGAGATGGGCTCGAAGACCGAGCACCTCACGATCGCCGCGAAGGGCAAGTACGCCGCCGACCACGTCCTCATGGTGGGCGACGCGCCGGGCGACCTGAAGGCGGCGCGCGACGTCGGCGCCCTCTTTTACCCGATCAATCCCGGCGCCGAAGAGGCGTCGTGGGAACGCTTCGTCAACGAAGGCATCGGGCGCTTCTTCGGCAAGACCTACGCGGGGGACTACGAAAAGGCCCTCATCGAAGAGTTCATGACCCTACTTCCGCACAACCCGCCCTGGCAGATCGCCTAGGACCACGACGCTTCAGGAGCCATCACATGAGTACCCCAGGAAAATCAGAGTTCGGCGTCATCGGCCTCGCCGTCATGGGCCGCAACCTCGCGCTCAACATCAATGATCACGGCTTCTCCGTCGCTGCGTGGAACCTCGAGCAGCCGATGACGGACAAGTTCCTCGCCGACAACGCCGGCCGCACGCTCACGGGCACCAAGTCGCTCGTCGAGCTCGTGGGCGCGCTCGAGCGCCCGCGCCGCATCCTCATGATGATCATGGCCGGCAAGCCGGTCGACTCGGTGCTCGAGCAGCTCAAGCCGATCCTCGACAAGGGCGACATCGTCATCGACGGCGGCAACACGCATTTTCAGGAGACGCGACGCCGCGAGGCCGATCTCGCGAAGCTCGGCATCAACTTCGTCGGCATGGGCGTCTCGGGCGGTGAGGAGGGTGCCCGCTTCGGTCCCGCGCTCATGCCCGGCGGCACGAACGAGGCCTGGGAGCGGCTCAAGCCGGTGCTCGAGTCGATCGCTGCAAAGACCGACAGCGGCCCGTGCGTCACTCATTGCGGCCCCGACGGCGCGGGCCACTTCGTGAAGATGGTCCACAACGGCATCGAGTACGGCGACATGCAGCTCATCGCCGAGGCGTACGACGTCCTGTCGCGCGGCGCGGGCATGACGGCGCCCGAGATTGGTGAGGTCTTCGGCAAGTGGAACGAGGGCCCGCTCGCGTCGTTCCTCGTCGAGCTCACGGCGAAGGTGCTCATGGTCAAGGACGCGGAGACGGGCAAGCCGCTCGTCGACCTCGTGCAGGACAAGGCCGGACAGAAGGGCACGGGCAAGTGGACGGCCGAGCTTTCGCTCGACCTCGGCATCCCGATCCCGACGATCACGGCCGCCATCGACGGCCGCGTGCTGTCGAGCATGAAGGACCAGCGCGTCGCCGCCGAGAAGCGCATCCGCGGCGTCGTGGGCGGCAAGCCGGCCGCATCCGAAAAAGCGGCGCTCATCAGCGCCGTGCACGACGCGCTCCTCGCGGCGAAGATCTGCTCCTACGCGCAGGGCATGCAGCTCATCCGCGCAGGCAGCGACAAGTACAACTGGGGCATCTCGATGAAGGAGACGGCGCGCATCTGGAAAGGCGGCTGCATCATCCGCGCGCGCCTGCTCGACAACATCATGAAGGCGTACGAGCGCGCGCCCGACCTCAAGAACCTGCTGCTCGACGAGGACTTCGAGGGGCGTATGCACGGCGCGCAGCCGAACTGGCGCAAGGCGCTCGGCATCGCGCAGAACTTGGGCATCCCGACGCCGTCTTTCTCGGCGAGCCTCGCGTACTTCGACAGCTACCGCACGGCGCGCCTGCCTCAAAACGTCACGCAGGCGCAGCGCGACGCCTTCGGCGCGCACACGTACGAGCGCACGGACAAGCCGGAGCTCGGGTTCGTGCACTCAGAGTGGTTGAAGGAGTAGGAGGGCGGAAACCCTCTCCGCGGCCCTCTCCCGTCCGAACGGGAGAGGGAGGCGCAGGGCGGAGGTCAGCGGGGGATCGTGAGGGTCTGGGCGACGGCGAGTGTGAGCGGGGACGGGAGGGTGATGCCGTTGGCGCTGAGATCAAACGCGAGGATCGAGACGTATTGATCGGCGGGCAGGCTGCCGCCCTTCTTCGGGGGCATGTTCGCGACGACGAACTGGGCGACGTCGGCCACGGTCACGAAGCGCGTCTTTCGGAACTGGCGTTCGGCGGGCGGGTCGAGCGGCAACGCGCCCTCCTTGAGGCCGACGAGGCGCGGGGCCTTGCCGCCCTGCCCCGCGTCGCCGTGGCAGCTCGCGCAGTTTTGACCGTAGAGCGTCCCCCCGGCAGCCACCTGCTCGGCGAAGGTCGTCGGCGTGGACGCCGGTGACGCGGCCGCCGGCGATTCGGATGGCGGGGACGTCGTCGCGCACGCGCTGAGCGCGGCGGCGGAGATGAGCGTGACGAGGGAGCGGGAAACGGAGCGCATCGGGATCATCGGGTCCTCCAAGCGGCGCTCGAGCGCGCCAGCTCCCAGAGGGACCTCACCGCGAAAGGTGACAGAGGTTCAGCGCGTGGGCGGCAAGACGGCCAGCACGGCCGCGACGACGCGGTCACAACGCTCGGCGCCGAACTCGAAGACGGCCTCGAGGCTCTCGCCCACGCGCCGCTCGACGGCGGCGCGCAGGAGGGCGCGGGCCCGGTGCAGCCGCGTCTTGACGACGGGCTCCTCGACGTCGAGGATCGCCGCCGTGTCGCGCGTGTCGAGGCCCTCGATCTCGCGGAGCATGACGACGGCGCGGTACATCTCGGGCAGGCGATCCAGCTCGCCCTCGATGATGTGGCCGAGCTCGCGATCACTCGCCTGTCGCTCCGGATCGGGCCCCGGCGCCTTCGAGCTGTGCTCCACGAGATCCTCGCTCCCGGTGTCGATGGAAACGAAATGGCGCCGCCCGCGCACGCGCGCGAGGGCCTCGTGAAACGCGATCCGACAGAGCCACGTCGACCACGCCGACGCGCCCTGGAACTGGGCGAGGTGCGTGAACGCCTGCACGTACGCCTGCTGCATGGCGTCCTCGATCTCCGTCGCGTCGCGCAGCACGGTGCGGACAACGCGGTAGACGCGGCGGTTGTGCCGCCGCATCAGCAGCGCGAAGGCCGCGCGATCGCCCCCGGTGGCGCGGACCGCCAAGGCCTCGTCGGTCGGCTCAGAGCGCGCGTCGGCTTGGATGGCCGAACCGGCGAGGATCTGCGGGACGGAGACGGGCGTCGGCATGGGCTCTCCAACTGTAGAGAACGGCCCGCCGCAAAGGTGACAGGAAATCTTCGAGCGACTACGGCCGGTAGTCTTCGGGGCTCAGGTGATTCTCGCGGAGCCAGCGCCACACGAGCGTGCGCTGGCGGCCGAGCTCGCGCGCGAGCTGGGCGACGTCGCCGGCGTGGCGGCCGAGCAGCGTCGCGAGCTCGTCGCGCGTCGGGCGCTTGCGTCGCGGGGGCGGCGCCTCGGGCAGTCGCTCGAGCGCCGTCGACATCTGCACGGGCAAGTGCGGCAAGCCGATCGCCACGCCCTCGCCCGCGAGCACCTTCGCGAGCGTGATGACCTTCTCGAGCTCGCGCACGTTGCCGCGCCACGCATGCAGGAACAGCGCGAGGTACGCCTCGGGGACGAACGGGAGATCGCCCTTCGCGAAGAAGGACGTGAGCAGCCCGATGTCCTCGGGGCGCTCGCGCAGGGGCGGCACCGTGAGCGGCTCGGGGCCGAGGCGCGCCATGAGATCGTAGCGCAGCCCGCGCGTCGGTTCGTCGACGTTCTCCACGCGGTTGGTCGCCGCGATGACGCGCACGTCGAGCGTGCGCGGGCGCGTCCCGCCCAGCGAGACAAACTCTCGGCTCTGCAGGAAGCGCAGCAACTTCGTCTGCGCCGCCGGGGACATCTCGCCGATCTCGTCGAGGAACAACGTGCCGCCCTCGGCCTGCTCGATGAGCCCGGCCTTGTTGCGCTCGGCCGTCGAGTGCGCGCCCTTCGCGTAACCAAAAAGCTCGCTCTCGACGAGGGTCTCCGGGATCGCGGCGCAGTTGATGGCGATGAACGGGCCTTTGCGGCCGCTCGCGCGGTGCAGCGCCTCGGCGTGGACCTCTTTGCCGACGCCCGTCTCGCCGCCGAACAACACGTCGACGGGCGCGGGCGCGAGGCGGATCAACTTGCGGACGAACGACGCGAGCGTCGGCGACAGCGTGGGCACGGGGCCGAACGGACATTGCCAATCTTCGCGGATCGCCGTGAGCTCGTCGGTCGTGACGAGCCGAAACACGAAGATGTGTCCGCCCATCATGATGACCGAGCCCGGCGACAGCGGGAGCGCCTGCCCTTTGGGGACGATCCGACCGTCGACCCACGTGCCGTTCGTGCTCTCGAGATCCGACACGAACACCGTGCCCGTCGAGCCGCGCACGACGCGCGCGTGGCGACGCGACATGAACGGATCGTCGAAGTCCGTCGCCCACGAGTCGTTGGCACTGTCCCGCCCCAGCTCCATGTCGTCGTGGACGATGGAGATGCGGGGCCTGTCTTGCGGGAGCGATCGGAGCGCGTGACCGGCGAGGATCAAGACGGCCGTTGCGCCGTTGCCCTCACCGACCGGGCTCACCGACGCCCGGGGGTCGGTGTGGGAGCTCGACATCGGGGAGGATTATCGTCCCATTCAGCGCCCTCCGAACGAACGACGAATGAATAGAAATTGGCTCAAAGAAAGATTTCATCAAAATGATTTCGGGTGGCGAAAACGGAATTCCCGCGACTCACCTTGAACGCAACAAACCGCGCCCGAAAAGATCAGGCGCGGTTTTCGGCCTCTCGGCTAGCTCACGGCGTGACGCCGAGGAGATCGTTCTCATTGGTGGGGACGGCGCGCGGCGTCGCCGCGCCGAGGGTCACGTCGGCGACGAACGTTCGCCCCGTGAAGCCGTCGAGCTGCTCTCGCGCGGTGAAGTCGATCGCGCCCTGAGTGCCGCTCACCGATTGCAGCAGATCCCGCAGTCCCGTGAGCGTCGTCGCCTCGAGCCGCGTCGTGCACGATCCGGCTTCGTTGCAGTCGACGAACCGGATCCGCGCGCCCGCGACGCTCGACGCGAGACCGTCGAGCCTGCCCTGCACGGCCGTCACGGCCTGCAGGACCGCCGGCGACGGCAAGGCCGCCGGCGTCTCGACGAGCGTCGTCGGCGTCGTCTCGGGCGCGGTTGCGTTCGACACCGGCACCACTTTGTTCGCCGCCTGCGTCGCCGCGCTCGCCGTCGCGGGCGCGTTGTTCGCCGCCGGCTTCGCCGCCGTGACGGTCGCCGTCTCGTCTCCCGTGGGCGTGTCTCCCTTGCCCTTCGCGCAGGACAAGGCGGTCAGCGTCAGCAACGCCAACCCAATTCTCCGCGCCGTCTCGTTGTTGTTCTTCGACATGGCGTCTATTCCTTGAAGAGGACCTGGTTCTTGAGGAAGGTGACGAGCCGCTTCTGCGACGTCGTGCCCGCCGCCGCGAACGCGTCACGCGCCGCCTGCGCTTCGCCACCGTGCTCGAGGATGGCCTCGGTCAACGTGACGGAGCGCCCGTCGTGCATGTACGGCGGCGTCGAGCCGACGCCCCACAGATTCTCGGTCATGAACACGTCCTTGCCCGTGCCCACCTCGTCGACCTCCTCGTCGAGGCCGCGGCCCATGTCGTGGCGCCGCAGATCGCCGAACAGCGCGACGACGGCGTGCCCCTGCGCGTCGCGCACGAACGAGCCCAGCGTCTGGCCGTTCGCCGTGTGGGTCACTGCGTTCTCTGGCGAATCGCGCGTGATGTCGAAGGACACCGGGTGCGCGATGTCGAGCGCCGACGCGCCATAGGAGCGCCCGTTCGGGAACAAGTTGCCCGCGTCGCGGAAGCTCGGGTTCGCGCTGGGCTCGCGGAAGATGACGTCGTTGGCGACGAGCTGGCGCACGTGGCACGTCTGGCAGCCGAGCGAATCGAAGACCGTCGAGCCCGCCGCGATGTCGGAGTTCTCCTGGGACGACAGCGCCGGAATCTTCCCGAGGCTCGCCAGCTCCTGGCGCGTCGTCGGGCGCGGCTGACCGGCCTGATACAGCGTCAGCGCGGTGATGTCACCGACGAAGAGCTCGTTCTTGACGCCGTCGCCGTCGCCGTCGACGGTCGCCGGATCGACGGTGGGCGACCCGAGCAGCTCGGTGCCCTGGTTACCGACCTCGTTGTGCTCGGCGCCACGCACGAAGTCGCGAATGAACGCGTTCGCGCCCTTCCACTGGAAGGGCCGCACGACGAGATCGGCGCTGAGCGACTTCGCGCCGGCCGTGACGGGCGCGCTGAGCGCCTCCGTGCAGGTCGTCGAGCCCGACGCGTGCGTGATGACGAGCGTGCCGAAGGCGACGGCCTTGCTCGTGAGCGCGA
>JBBQJG010000056.1:0-22841 GCA_038325725.1 Polyangia bacterium
GAACTCGCGCTCGCCCTGCCGGCCGTCGCGGACCGTGTGGAGCCGCAAGACGAAGCGCGTGCCGCGCGCCTCGCTGCGCGCGTCGGCCAAGAGCCCGGGCGCGGCGGCGGCCGGGGGCGCGGGCGCGCGCACGAGGCGGGCGAACTCCGCACGGACATCATCCGCCGTGGGGCACCCCGTCGGCGCGAGCCAGTGGAGGTCGAGCGGCGCGTCCGCGCGCGCGGAGGCCGCGGCCGAGACGAGCCCCGCCGCGAGCAGGCTCGCGAGTCGGAGCCCGACTCGATCGCGGGGACGCGCGACCATTATTTCATCGCGCAGCTCTCGGCGAGCGACGCGCGCAGCGGCGAACGCGGCGCGCGCGTGAGCAGCTCGGCGGCGAGCGCGTGCGCCTCCGGCTTGCGGCCGAGCGCGCAGAGCGCGAACACGCGCAGGCCGTCTCGCTCGACGCCCACTTGAGACTTCGGGTAGAGCGCGGCGTGGCGCGCCGCGAGCTCGAGCGCCTTGGCGGGCTGACCGTCGTGGAGCGCGCGTTGCGCGCGGCGCAGCAGCGTGACCTCGGCGAGGAGGGGGTCGTCGACCTCCGCTTCGGTCGGGGCCATCGCCCCGGAGGGCAGCGGCACGACGACCGGCGCGGTCACTGGGCTTGCGACCGGCGTCGCGCTCGGCGCCGGATGACTCCGCGTCAGCATCGCGACCCCGACTCCCGTCGCCGAGAGCACCAAGATCGCAATCGCGGCCTTGAGCCCCGACAAGGCGCCCGCGACCTTGGCCGCGCCCGTCGCCGAGGCCGCGACGCCGGCGCCGCCGGTCGCCGACGCACCCAGCGCGAGCGCGAGCGCCGCGCCGACGCGCCGCTTGTCGGCCTCGCCCGGCGTTCGCGCCGCGCGCGTCGCCTCGATGAGCCGCTTCGCCTTCGGGTTCAGCTGGTCCGTGTCCAAGGGTCCTCTCATGTGCGTCCTTCGAGACGCGACAAGCCTTCTTGAAAGATTTTACGCGCGGCGCGGAGGCGCGTGTGAACCGTATTCTCGTTCGTGCCCGTGGTCTCGGCGATCTCGCGCCCCGTCATCTCTTCGAGCTCGTGCAGCATGAAGACCTCGCGCTGGTCGTCGGTCATGAGGGCGAGCAGCCCGTCGACGAGCCGCGCCGCGACCTTGTTGTCGAGCGCCTCGGCGGGATCGGCCAGCACGCTCGCGACGTCGACCTCGAGCGGATCACCCGCGGGCGCGTTGCCGCGCTTGCGCACGTGGTCGCTCACGACGCGCCTCGCGATGCCGGCCAGCCACGTTCGCAGCGACGATCGGCCCTCGAACGCGGGAAGCTTGCGGTGAACGACGATGAAGACCTCTTGCACGACGTCGTCGACGGACGAGTGGGGAATGCCGCGGTTGAGCACGTTTCGCCACACGAAGCCGAAGTACTCGTCGTACACGCGCGCGAACTCGGGAGGCTTCGCCGCGCCCGAGATCGCGCTCGCGAGCTTCGGATCCTGTCGCGTCGCGTCTTCATTCTGGGGTTCCGCCTTGATGCCCCCGGTAGTGGCGCCGGCCGCGGAAATCCGTTTTCCAAACAGCACGGAAAACAGCATCGACAGAATCATGACGTCACCGACTCCCGATCTCGAGGCCCGCGATCAGGCCTTCGAGGGCGCCGCTGCTGTGGCCCGAGAAGCCGACGTCGATGCGATCGAAGGCGAACGGCGTGTTGGCGACGAGAGCCTTCTCCGTGGCGACGACGCCGTCGACGGCGACGCGCGCGGACGTCGCGTCCCAATCGGCGACGACCGTGTGCGGCGCGCCGTCGATCAGCGTCGTCGTCGGGTGATTGAACGACCAGTGCGTGACGTTGGCGCGCAACCCCCAGAACTTCAGCTGGCCCGTGTCGCCCGTGAGGAAAAGCTGAATTTGATCCATGAACGAGCCGCCGAGGTTCAGGTTCACGAACGCCTGATCCGTGATGCGCGGGCCCGCGGGGAGCAGCGCCCGAAACGAGACCGAGGCCGCCGTCGTCGTCGGCAGGTTCCCATCGTCTCCGACGAAGGTGAGCTCGTCCCCGTCCTGCGTGTTGTCGGTGAGCAGCGAGCCCGCGTTGACGAGGCCCGTGTCGAGCTGCAACCCCGCGACGAGCGCCCACGGCGTCGCGCCATCGCCCGCGAAGGGCGCCCCGTCAGCCGTCGACAGGACGTCGACGGAATACGTCGTCGGCCCCGCGGCGGCGACGAACGTGTACGAGCAGCGATAGATCTTCTGACCCCAGTCCTCGATCGTCGCACGCACCCCCGTCGGCGACGAGACGACGAGGCCCGCGGTCAGATCGTAGACGGCGCGACCGACGCCGATCACCTCGGCGCCGACGTACCTGGCTTTCGAGCCCGTCACGAAGAACGAGAACACCTGATGGGCTGGGCCCGCGTTCGCGTTCACCGAGAGCCTATGCGCGGCGCTCATCGCCGAGGGCACGAGGGCCACCATCGAGTTTTGGCCGTCGACGAAGATCGCGCTGCCGCCGACGACGGCGAGCTGGCTCGGCGTCCAGTCGAGCGCCGAGGCGGGCACGAGCCGCGCGCGAGTCGGCTCGCTGAGGAACCCGCACACGCGCGTGCCGGCGGCGAAGCGACAGGCGACGCGCGGCCAGTCCGGTCCGACGGCGTACAAGAGACGCCCCCCATTCGCCGTGAGCTGGAGGTCGAGGTACGCGGGCGTCGCGCGCAGACCGGGGCTCGGCAGCGCCGTTCCGCGCGCGACGTTCGGGCGCGCCCCCGTGAGCGTCGCGAAGCGGCGGCGGCTCACGTCGAGCCACGTGCTCGCGGCGCCGAGGCCGCCGGCGGCGACGCGATAGAGCGCCAGCAGCGCGACCTGCGTCGCGGCCCCGCCGCCGAGGCTCGCAGCGACGGGCGCTTCGACGGCGCCGAGCGCGGCCACGGCGAGCGGCGCGCCCGCGCGGCCGTCGCAGTCGACGCGCGCGCCCGCGGCCCGGCTCACCCAAAAGAGGCAGTGGTACCAAGTCCCGTCGACGAGCGGCTCGGTCGCGACGCGCGCGGCGTGTGCCGGCGTCCCGTCGTCGAGCGCGAGCCCGAGCACGCCGCCGGCGTCGGCGCCCAGCGTCCAGCCGCCCGCGGCCGCCGTCTTCGCGAGGACGACGCCGCCCGCGGCGGCGCGCAGGACGATCTCGACGGCGAAGTCATCGCCGCCGAGAGCCCCCGTCGTCGCTGTCGCCGCGACGTACGAAGGCGCGGTCGGGTCGAACGCCGCGGCAGCTGTGCCGTCGGTGAAGGGCGCGTCGAACGGCAGCAGCGCGGCGCCCACGCCGAGGCCGAACCCGCCGCCGGCCTCGGCCGGCCATCCGGTTTGCGACGCGCGCTCGCCGCGCAGGCGCAGCGCGGGCGCCACGGGCCCCGCCGGCAGGTCGAGCGACGCGCCCAGCAGCGAGACGCCCGACTGATCGAAGCCCACGGCGAACGTCGCGTTCGGAGACACCGCGCCGCCCGCGCCCCCTGCCCCACAGCCGCGAAGGACCGTGCCCCCGGCGCCGCTCGGGCAGATCGCGCCAACGATGTACGGCCCCGTCGAGCACGCCGCCAGCGCCACCGTCGAGAAGGCGAACGCGAGGCGCGCAAGGACGAGGGGGTTGGTGAGACCAGCAGCTCCGAGATGACCTTCGTCGCGAGGCCCGCGCCCGCGCCCCACGTCGGGATCCCGGCGCCCACCGCCTGCATCAACGTGAGCGGCACGCAGCTGACGACGCGGCCCCGGGTCTCCGACGCCGCGTCGCCCTTGTTCGGCGACGCGCGATTGATCCCCGGATGCACGAGGCTGCCGCCCGCGCGACCCGCGATGAGCATCGGGATCCCCGGTTGGTTCTGCGCGTTGTGCGACCGGCCCTCTGTCCACGCGGTGAAGCCGAGGATACCGCAGTTGTCGAGCAGGTTGCCCGCCCCCTCGCTTGGACCAAGACTGGCTCCCGGGCATCTCCGGCCCGACGGATTCTCACGACCTCAATCTTGGGGCTCGGTCCCCACGGCGGAAGGGAGCGACGCCAGCGCGTGGACGGTGACGCGGTTGCGGCCGTTCCTCTTCGATTCGTAGAGCGCGTGGTCGGCTTCGCCCAGCAGCGCTTTCGGATCGGCGGCGTCGGGCCGAAACGTCGTGACGCCCAAGCTGATCGTGAGCTGGAGCTGGAGGTCACCGACCGCCGTGAACGGCTGCGACACGGCCTCGCGCAGGCGCTCGGCGGCGAGCGCGGCGCCCGTCGCGTCTTCGCCGGGGAGGAACACGACGAACTCTTCGCCGCCGTAGCGCGCGACGAAGTCGGTCGTGCGCAGCGTCGCGACGGCGCGCTTGGCGACGTGCTTGATCGCCTCGTCGCCCACGAGGTGCCCGTGCGTGTCGTTGATCTTCTTGAAGTGATCGATGTCGAGCATCAGCAGCGAGAAGCGTTGGTGGTAGCGCAGCGCGCGCTTGGCCTCGTTGTCGAGCATCTCGGTCAGCTTGCGGCGGTTGTAGACGCCCGTGAGCGCGTCGCGCTCGCTCTGCGCCGCCAACATCACGAGCGTCTCGTCGAGGCGCTTCGTCGACTCGTAGGTGTCGGTGACGTCGATGATGACGACGCTGACCGCCCTGACCTCGCCGTCGACGACGAGCGGGATGAAGGCGCAGTCCTGTCGCATCGCCGCGACGCCCCCCGTGAGCGGGCGGTGCTCCTCGAGCTTGAACAGATAGGGACGTTGCCGCCACGACGTGAACGCGAAGTTCTTGATGATGAAGACGCCGCGCAGCTTCCGCTCGAGCCACTCGCGCGGCAGCTCGGGGAAGCGCTCGTAGATGTTGCGACCCACGACCTCCTCGGGCGCCAGGCGCGTGTGCGCGTGCAGGAAGCGGTTCCACTGCAACACCGTGCCGTCGGCCGTCACCGTGAAGATGCCGACATTGATGCGATCGACGAGCAGCCCGAGCAGGTCGGGGCCCAACCCCGCGAGCGCGTGATCGGCTTCGTCGCCCACGACGTGCAACTTAACTGGCGGCGAGGGCATCGAGGAACCGATCGAGCGCCTGGTCGATGCGCTCCAACGAGGACTCTGTGAGGAACACCATGACGCCGCTGCGGAACTTCCGGTCCTCGAGCTTGAAGTCGACGCTCACGACGAGCGCCTCGCTCCACTGGCCCGCGCCCTCGACGACGAAGGCGCTCGCGTCGAGCCGCCCGCCGAGGCGAGACGGCGGCGCGAAGCTCACGACCTCGTCGAGCGGCTCGGCGATGCCCAGGACACAGGCGCCGATGACGACGTTCGCGAGATCGAGCAGCAACTCCTGCTGCTCTTCGGGCGACGGCGTGCCGACGATCCCGGCGACGCCCGCGAGGTGCGCCGGCTCGGCGCCGTCGAAGAGCATGAGGCTCTCACCGACGATGCCGCCGAAGAACGGCTGGCGGATCGTCTCGATCTCGTTTTCGGACCACGAGCCCGTGTTGAACAGCGTCGCGGCCCGCCGGCGATCGACGAAGTCGATCCGCGGCACGGCCAGCTCGACGAACGCGCCCAGCACCTTGGCGAGCGCAGCGCCCGCCGTGCCCATACCGATGTTGACGACCTCCTGCAGGGCGTCGCGCTTCGCCTCGGACAGAATCGCGGCCTTCACAGCAGCCCCGCGCTCGTGAGGACCGAGGTCAGGTCGCTCCGCGAGAGGCTCTTCTTGACGAAGGCCATCGCGCCGAGCGCGCGCACGCGCTGCTGCGCGAGCGGCTGCACGTCGGCCGACACGACGATCGTCGGCGGCGTGCGCCCGCCGTCCTGCAGCGTCTTTAAGACCTGATAGCCGTCAATCCCTGGCATCGTGAGGTCCAAGAACATCAGATCGATCTGCTCGGACTCGACGCGACGAATCGCTTCGTCGCCGCCCTCCGCCTCGAGCACGTCGGTCAAGAGCGCGGGGGGCAACACCCGCCTCAACATCATCCGCGCCGTCCGTGAATCGTCGACAATCAGCACTCGCATGGGCTCCGACCTCCATGAATCAACATCGACGTCGGCGCACCGCCCGTTGAGACGAACGGCGTCGGTGTTATCCCCGGCGCGCGCCCCGTTTCGCGGCCGCTGTCCGCAATTACCCCTACAGACGTCGGGGCGTCGCGGTGCGTGCGCGGCTAGGAGCTGGGGCCGCTGGCCGGAACGAGCCCGAGCTGGCGAAGCATGCGCCGGAGGTTCGAGCGATCGATCCCCGAGCGGCGCGCGGCCGCCGAAAGGTTTCCGTCGGTCGCGCGCATGAGCTCTTCGAGGTAGGCGCGATCGAAGTCGCGCAGGACGTCGGCGCGCGCCTGGCTGTAGGTGACATCGGGGCTCACCGACGCACCGAGCGCTCCGAGACCGACGCTCGGCACGCCGGCGTCGCCCTCGGGGCGCGCGGGCGCGGCCGCCTCGCGCTTCGCGGGCACGTACGAGGGCAGCGCCTCGGGACCGATGACGTCGCCCGAGGTCAGCGTGAGGGCGAACTCGATCGCGTTGCTGAGCTCGCGGACGTTGCCGGGCCACGGGTAGGCCGTGAGCGCCTGCATCGCGGCCTCCGAGAAGGCGACGCCGTCGCGCCCCGTGCGTCGGCCGTGCCGCTCGAGCAGCCGCCGCGCGATCACGGGGATGTCCTCGAGGCGATCGCGCAGCGCCGGCAAATCAATACGCAGCGGCGACAGCCGGTAGTAGAGATCCTCGCGGAACTTGCCGTCGCGCAGCGCGCGCTTGAAGTCGACGTTCGTCGCCGCGATGACGCGTACGTCGACGGTGTGATTCTGCGTCGCGCCCACGGGGCGGACCTCGCCCTCCTGCAGCACGCGCAAAAGGCGCACCTGCGTCTGCGGCGGCATGTCGCCGATCTCGTCGAGGAACAGCACACCCCCGTCGGCGGCGTCGAAGAGACCGGCGTGTCGCGCGTGCGCGCCCGTGAAGGCGCCGCGCTCGTGGCCGAACAGCTCGCTCTCGATGAGAGACTCGGCGATCGCGCCGCAGTTCACGGCGATGAAGGGGCGATCCTTGCGCGGGCCGCCCGCGTGCAGCGCGCGCGCGACGAGCTCCTTGCCCGTGCCGCTCTCGCCCGTGATGAGCGTCGCCGATGACGAATTCGCGAAGTGCTCGATGAGGGCGCGCACGCGCCCGATCGCCTCGCTCACGCCGACGATGAGCGGCCGCGCCTCGGCGGCGCCCTTGCCTCCGCCCGCGGGCTTGCTGCGCACGCGCTCGACGGCGCTCGCGACCCGCCGCAAGAGTCGATCGGGGTTCTCGATGGGCTTTTGCAGAAAATCGAAGGCGCCCGCGTGCAGCGCCGCGACCGCCATCTCGACGGTGGCGTTGCCCGTGATCATGATGGCCTCGGCCCCGGGCTGGACCCGCCGCAGGTGCGCCAACACCTCGAGACCGCTCTTGCCGGGCAGCTGCACGTCGAGCAGCGCGACGTCGAGAGCCTCGCGCTCGAAGGCCTTCATCGCCGACGGCGCGTCGCCGTAGGTGCGCACCTCGAAGTCGGGCTCGAGGATTTCGCGCCACGTCTCGAGCAGGATGATGTCGTCGTCCACGAGGGCGACGCGTGGCAGCCGGTTACGCGCTTCGGGCATTGTCGGTTGCTTTCTCGGCGCGCGGGAAACTCAACTTGAATCGCAGCCCCCCCGCCGGCGAGCTCACTTCAATTGTGCCGCCACCCTCGCGCGTGATCGCGCCGGCGAGGATGAGGCCGCCGTCTCCGCCCAGCTCGCGCTCGGGCGAGCCCACGAGCTCGGCGAGCGGCCGGGCGGCGGCGACGCGCGGCGTGGGCGCGTCCGGCGCGTCGAAGGCGACGCTGCCGGCATCCTCTTCGCGCGTGACGGTGACGATGACCGTGCCGCCGTGGGGGCTCGCCGAGAGGCAATAACGCAGCACGAGGCTCAGCGCCGTGCGCAGCGACGCGCCCCCGCCCCGCACGAACACCTCTTGCGGCGCCGACGCGAGCTCGACGCTCCGTTCGGGGACCTCCGTCTCGGTCACGGCGTCCGCGCACACGAGATCGAGCCGCGTGCCCTGCGCGCTCGCGCCCCCGTCCGAGATCGTCCCGAGGGTCACCGCGAGGCGCCTCAGGTCGGCGAGCCCATCGCGCGCGAGCGCCGCGTAGCGCGCGAGCGCCTCGGCGGAGGTGCCGGGCCGCGCGGCCAGCGTCAGCAGGTTGGAGAGGCCTTGCGCCGCGTTGTTGATGTCATGAGCCGCCACACCCGCCACCAACCTAGTCCACATCGCGCTCTACGGTATCGGGAACCTAGCCCCGCGCAAGGGCTCGCGGGTTGGGTCTACCCAGGGGTCGACCTCACTCACCTATTTCAAGGGTCGTCCCCACCCAGGCCGCGCCGCCGATCGGGCCAAACAGTCGCCCCCGCGCGGGTCGGCCGGCTCGAGCGGCGACGGCACGGACGATGCTTGATGTCCTTCCGCAACATGCGCCGCAAGAAGATCCTCGCCGTCGACGACTCGAAAACCATCCTGCTCGTGGAGCAGGCGATCCTCGGACCTCGCTTCGACGTCGTCACCGCCTCGAGCGGAGAGGAGGGCCTCGGCCGCGCGATCGCCGATCCGCCCGATCTCGTGCTCGTCGACCTCGAGATGCCCGGCATCAACGGGTTCGAGACGGCGCGTCGCCTCCGCCTCTCGCCGCTCACGAGCCAGACGCCCATCATCCTCGTGACGAGCCACAGCGAAGGCGAGGCGCTCGAGGGCGCCTTCCTGCACGGCTGCACCGACTACGTCATCAAACCCATCGACGGAGACGAGCTGCTCATGAAAGTCAGCAGCTACCTCGGCGAATGAAGGCCATCGTGAGCCTCGATCATGTCCAGGCGGGCACTGAGGACACCTCCGCCGAGCCGACCGGGGGCGGTACGATCGTCCCCGTACCGCGACATCTGCGCGGCGTCGACCACTCGGGCTTCCCCGTCGTCTACCTCCTGCCGGCCGATCTCGTCGCTGCGGGGGGAGACGCGCCACGCACGTTGACGACCGTCCTTGGATCCTGCGTGTCGGTCTGCCTGTGGGATCGCCGCGGACGCGGCGGCGGCATGACGCATTACCTCCTCCCGCGCTGCGCCGAAGGCGCCGCCCGCACGGCGCGCTACGGAGACGTCGCGATCCCGACGTTGATCTCGCGCCTGCTCGGCCTCGGCGCCGCCCGCGGGGATCTGCGCGCCAAGATCTTCGGCGGCGCCCACGTCCTGGCGACGCAGGCGCCCGGCGCGCGCACGCTGGGCGGGGACAACGTCCTCGTCGCCGTCGAGGGACTGCGCGCCGAGGGCATCTCCGTGATCTCGGAGGACGTCGGCGGCACGCGGGGGCGGAAGCTCGCTTTCAACACCGTCGACGGCACGGCGCTCGTGTGGAGGCTCTAATGGACATCGATCGCGACATGTTGCTCGAGGCCTTCTCGGCCGAATCACAAGAGAACCTCGACGCCGTCGAGGACGCCCTCGTCGCGCTCGAGACCAACCCCGCCGACGACGAGGCCCTGCGCGCGGTCTTCCGCGCGGCCCACACGATCAAGGGCAACGCGGCGACGATCGGCTTCCACGCCGTCGCCGAATTCGGGCACGTGTTCGAGGACGTCCTCGCGCGGCTGCGGGCCCACGAGATCACCCTCACGACGGACCTGACGTCGCTGTTCCTCCGCGCGGTCGACGTCCTACGCGAGGCGATCCCGATGGCCGTCGGCGGCGCCGCCGAGCTGATGCCGATGCATGTGGCCGTCTTGCGCAAGCTGGGCGAGCACGCCTCCAAGGCGCCGGCGCAGCCCGTCGACCACGCGTCGACGCCCACGGCCGCGCCGAGCGGCGACGACGCCGAACCCGACGCCGCCGTCGGCGCCCACGAGCCCGCGCCGCGCCTCGAGGGCCGGACCCTCCGCGTCGACGTCGAGCGCCTCGACCGCATGCTGCGCCTCGCGGGCGAGATCGCGATCTCGCGCGGCCGGCTGCGCGACATGCTCGAACGCGGCGCCGGCGTCCTCGACGCTCTCGAGACGCACCGCGAGGCCGACCGGCTGTTCTTGGACCTGCAAGAGCAGATCATGCAGGCGCGCATGGTGCCCCTGGGGCCGGCCTTTCGGCGCCACCAGCGGACCGTACGCGACGTCGCGCTCGCTCACGGCAAGGAGGCCGTGCTCATCGTCGAGGGCGAAGAGGTCGAGGTCGATACGACCGTCATCGAACACCTGCGCGATCCGCTGACGCACATGATCCGCAACGCGATCGATCACGGCATCGAGACTCCCGCCGTCCGCGCCCAGCGCGGCAAGAACACGTGTGGCCGCATCACACTGCGGGCGCGCCGCGACGCGGGCAGCATCCTCATCGAGATCGAGGACGACGGCGGCGGCCTCGACCTCGAGCGCATCCGCGCCGTCGCCCTCGCGAGCGGCATCGACGCGGCCCGCCTGCGAGACGCCGATCTGCGTGACCTCATCTTCGGCTCGGGCTTCTCGACCGCCGAGACGGTCACCGATCTGTCTGGACGCGGCGTCGGCATGGAGGTCGTGCGCCGCAACATCGACCTTTTGCGCGGCTCGATCGCCGTCGAGAGCCGCCTCGGGCACGGCACGACGATCTCCCTGCGCGTGCCGCTGACGCTCGCGATCATCGACGGCTTCCAGGTCGGCGCGGGCGACCAGACCTACGTCGTGCCGCTCGACGCAATCGTCGAGTGCCTCGAGCTGCCGCCCGAGACGGGCGACCGCGGCGCCGCCTGCGGCGTCATCAACGTGCGCGGCGCGGCCGTGCCTTTTCTGCGGCTCGGCGAGCTGTTCGGCGCCCCGACGTCGGCGCACGAGCGACAGAACGTCGTCATCGTGAGGCACGACGAACGGCTCGCCGGCATCGCCGTCGACGCTCTTTACGGCCAGAGCCAGACGGTCATCAAGCCGCTGTCGAAGATGTTCCGGGGCGTCGCCGGCGTTTCCGGCTCGACGATTCTCGGCAACGGGCGCGTCGCCCTCATCCTCGACGTGCCCGCGCTCCTGCGCGAGGCGACGTTGCGCCGCGACGCCTCGCAGGAGCTCACGTCGTGACCCCCACCTACGCCCACCCCCGCAAGGAGAGCGCCACCATGGACGCGCGAACGATCGACCCGCAGCAGTCGCAGTACTTGAGCTTCTTCATCGACGGCGAGGAGTACGCCGTGGGCATCCTGCGCGTGAAGGAGATCATTCGCTACGACACGGTGACGCGCGTGCCGTCGACGCCGCGCTGGATCCGCGGCGTGCTCAACCTGCGCGGGCTCGTCGTGCCCGTCGTCGATCTCGCGGCGAAGTTCGGCCTTCGCGAGACGCCGCTCACGAGCCAGACCTGCGTCGTCATCGTCGAGGCCGACCTCGAGGGTGAGCTCACGCTCATGGGCGTCGCCGCCGACGCCGTGAGCCAGGTGCTCGACCTCGGCCCCGACGAGATCAGCGAGCCGCCGCCGTTCGGCACCCGCATCCGCGTCGACTACATCGTGGGCATGGGCAAGGTCGGCAAGAAGTTCGTCCACATCCTCGACATCGACGGCGTGCTGTCGGCGAACGACCTGCAAGCCGTCGCCGCGGCGACGACCGACCCGAGCGAAGGCGCGCCCGAGACCTCCGACCCCGCGACGCCGACCGCCGAGATCGAGGCAGCGTGATCGCGCGCGACGCCACACCCGTCGGCCCCTCCGAGGTCAAGCCGCTCGAGGAGAGCGAGTTCGGCCTCTTCCAACGCCTCGTCCAGCGCGAGGCGGGCATCCACCTCGGCGACGTCAAGCGCGCGCTCGTCGCCGCCCGCCTCCTGCGGCGCATCCGCGACCTCGGCCTCACGACCTACGGCGCCTACTATCGTCACGTCATCGAGGATCACGATGAGCTGCGCCTCATGCTCGACGCGATCACGACGAACGAGACGCATTTCTTCCGCGAGCCGCGCCACTTCGAGCTCCTCTCGCAAACGCTGCTCCCCGCGTGGCGCGCCGAGGCAGCTCGCGGCGATCGCGCGCGGCGCATCCGCTTGTGGAGCGCGGGGTGCTCGACAGGCGAGGAGCCCTACTCGCTCGCCATGCTGCTGCTCTCGGAGCTCCCCGCCGAGGAGAACTGGGAGATCGAGATCCTCGCCACTGATCTATCGACGCGCGTGCTCGACCGCGCCCGCCAGGGAATCTACATGACCGAGAAGGCCGCCGAGATCCCCCGCGCGATGCTCCAGCGCTTCATGCTCAAGGGCTTCGCGACCCAGGACGGCAACGTCAAGGCCTCCCCGGCCCTTCAGTCGGTGATCTCGTTCCAGCACCTCAACCTCAACGACGAGGCGTATTCGATCGGGGGATTGTTCGACGCGATCTTCTGTCGCAACGTTTTTATCTATTTTTCGCGCACGACGCGCGAGCGCATCGTGCGGCAGCTGCTGGAGAACCTGCAGCCGCGCGGGTTGTTCTTCGTGGGCCACTCGGAGAGCCTCGGCGGAACGCCGGGGCTCGAGACAGTGATTCCGACCGTCTACCGCAGGACCAGCGTCGACGCGGCCGCGCCCGCTCCCGACGCGCGCGCCTCATCGCGCCGAAACGAGGCCGCGTGAGGCTCGCCGAGCCCCTGCCGCGGATCTCGGGCGGCGCGCGGCGCCGCCTCAACGTCCTCGTCGTCGACGACTCCGCCGTCGCGCGCGAGGTCATGAGCGCCGTGCTGGGCCGCGAGTTCAACGTGACGACGGCCGCCGACCCCATCATCGCGATGGACAAGATCGCGCACGCGCTGCCCGACGTCATCCTGCTCGACCTCGAGATGCCGCGCATGCACGGCCTGACGTTCCTGCGCAAGCTGCGCGAGGAGCGGCCCATCCCGGTCGTCGTCTGCTCGAACCTCGCGGGGCGCGGCACGGACGTCGCGCTGCGCGCGCTCGAAGAAGGCGCCGTCGACGTCGTCGCGAAGCCGGCCCTCGGCGTGCGCGGGTTCCTCGACGACGCCGAGGTGCTGCTCGTCGAGACCGTGCGCGGCGCCGCCGAGGCG
Source organism: Polyangia bacterium (assembly GCA_038325725.1). Lineage (GTDB taxonomy): Bacteria > Myxococcota_A > Polyangia > Fen-1088 > Fen-1088 > DASZFV01. The sequence goes on from JBBQJG010000056.1 coordinate 12,996, forward strand.
CGCACGCGCCGCGCGCGCTCGACCATCACGCGCACCTTTCCCGCGATCCCCACGCCGATGCCCCTGCCGGCGATGATGGCGTCCATCCCGCCCCGCAAGGGCATCCTCACGGAGTCGATCATCGCGCTCGGCGCGTCGACGGGCGGCACCGAGGCGCTGCGCGCGATCCTCGAGCGGCTGCCGCCCGACGCGCCGGGCATCGTCATCGTGCAGCACATGCCCGAGACCTTCACGGCGGCCTTCGCGCGCCGGCTCGATCAAGGCTGCCAGCTCTCCGTCAAGGAGGCCGCCACCGGCGACGAGATCGTCGCGGGTCGCGTCCTCATCGCCGCGGGCAATCGCCACCTCATCGTTCATCGTCAGGGGAAGCGCTACTTCGCCGAGGTCTCGAACGGACCGCTCGTGTCGCGCCACCGCCCCAGCGTCAACGTCCTGTTCCGATCGGTCGCGGCGGCCGCGGGCCCCAACGCCGTCGGCGCGCTCCTCACGGGGATGGGCGACGACGGTGCCGACGGCCTGCTCGAGATGAAAAAGGCCGGCGCGCGCACGATCGCGCAGGACGAGGCCTCGTGCGTCGTCTTCGGCATGCCCAAGGAGGCGATCGCCCGCCACGCCGTCGACGAGATCGCGCCTCTGCACCGCATCCCCTACCTGCTGCTCACGAACGCGGGCGCTCCCGCCGCCGCCGAGCTCATCAAATGAAAGGAACCCGCACGCCATGCCACGAATCTTGATCGTCGACGACTCGAGTCTCATGCACGCGTACTACCGCCAGGTTTTGAGCGGCCTGCCCGAAGCCCGCCTGAGCTTCGCGCGCCACGGCGAGGAGGCGCTGCGGAAGATCGAAGCGGACGGCGAGCCCGACGTCATCGTCCTGGACATCAACATGCCGGTCATGGACGGGCTCGAGTTTCTGGCGCGGCTGCGCAAGCTGCCAATCCGTCGCGCGCCGGTCATCGTCGTCAGCACGGAGGGCCGCGAAGATGACCTGCAGCGCGGGCTCGACGCGGGCGCTGACGGCTACCTGCGCAAGCCGTTCAAGCCCAAGGAGCTCCACGACATCGTGCGGTCGTACCTCGCGCCGGCGACGGCCCCACGCGTGCAGGCGGGGCCGTGAGCATGGCCGAGGCCGGAATCGGCTCGCTCGAGGACGCGCTCCGCTCGGCGCTACGCACGGACGCGCGCGACGAGCGCGCCGACGCCATCCGGGACGCCGCGCAGCGCGCCGATCCCGAGGCGCTCGTCGCCCTCATGGGCGACCACGCCGACAGCATCAGCCGCAACGCCGCCATGGACGCGCTCACGCGCGGCGGGACGCGCAGCCTCTCGGCGCTCGTGCGCGCGCTGCAGGATCCCGACGCCGAGGTGGTCATGTTCGCGGCGGGCGTGCTCGGCAAGACGCGCGAGCGCGCGGCGATCCCTCACCTCATCGGCCTTTTGACCCACCTCGACGTCAACGTCGTGCAACAGGCGATCGAAAGCCTCGCGCAGCTGCGCTCGGGCGCCGCCGTGGGCGCGCTCCTCGCGACGCTCGGGGAAGATCCGTGGCTGCGCTTCGCGGCGATCCACGCGCTCGGCGAGATCGGCGACGAGCGCGCCGTGGGGCCGCTCGCCGAGCTGCTCGCCGACGAAGAGGTCCGCGATGGGGTCATCGAGGCGCTCGGCAAGATCGGCTCGCCCGCGGCGCTCGAGCACCTCGCGCACGCGCTGCGCGAGAGCACCGATCCGGTCGTCTTCGAAGCGTGCCTGCGCGCCATCGGCGACGCGCTCGACCGGCCGCCCAACCACGAGCTGCCCAGCGCCGGGCCCGCCTGGGCCGCGCTGCGCTCGGAGGCGGCGCAGGCCCTGCACACGAGGCTCGTCCGCGTGCTGACGACAGAGGCGCCGCGCGGGGGCGACGATGATCCGGGGCGCGACCCGCGGCGGGCGGCCGCCGCGCTCATCCGCGCGCTGCGGCTGCGCTCCCTCTACTCGGCGCTCGTCCTCGCGGGACGCGACGGCGCGCTGCGAGAGATGCTGACGTTTTACGCCGTGTCGCTCGGCGACGAGATCGTGCCCGCGCTGCGCCTCGGCCTTTCGGTGAGCAACGCCAACGTGCGCCGGCTCGCCTGCGAATGCCTGGGCGCGCTCGCCGTCGACGGAGAGGACGCGTCGATCGGCGCGCGCCTCGGCGACGACGATCCCGAGGTGCGCGTCGCGGCGCTGCGCGCGCTCACGCGCGGGTCGGGCGAGCGGCACGCGCACCGCCTCGTGCCGCTGCTGCGAGACCCACACGAGCCCGTGCGAAGGGCCGCGCTCGAGACGCTCGCGCGCCTCGATCCGCGCGGGCTCACGACGCTGCTGCTCGCGTCGCGCCCGCAGACCGAGCCGCACGTCACGACGGCGCTCGAGATCATGCGCGCCAACCCTCACGTCGACCAGCGTCCCTTCATCGAGACGCAGCTCGGCCACGCGAGCGCGGGCGTGCGGCGCGCGGCGGTCCTCGCCCTCGCCGCCCAGCGCGACGGCGGCGTGCCGCGGCTCGCGGCGCTCATCCGCGACGTCGATCCGTCGGTGCGCCGCACGGCGCTCATGGCGATCGCGGCGACGCGCTCGACGCTCGCGCGGCGCATCCTGCTGCAGGCGCTCGAAGAGGACGCCACGGGTCAGGTCGACACCATTCACGCCCTCGCCGCGCTCGACGACGACGCCGTCGTGCCCGCCCTCGTCCGCCTCCTGAGCGCGCCCGCGCCCGCCGTGCGTCAGGCCTCCGTCGCGGCGCTCGGGATCTTCGCGTCGGCGACGGCCGTTCGCCACGTCGCGGCGGCGGCGGCGGACGCCGATCCGGCGGTGCGCGCCGAGGTCGCGCGCGTCCTCGCGAAGTCGGACTCGCCGCTCGCGCGGTCAGTGCTCGAGCGCTTCTGCCTCGATCCAGCGACGCCCGTCGCGGAGATCGCCCGGCAGAGCCTCGCGGCGTCCTAACGAGCGCAGCCCCCTCTCCCCGCTCCGCCGGGAGAGGGAGACGGAGCTCCGCGGCGCGAGCGTGCGGAGCTTCGCGCCGCGAGCGTGCGGAGCTTCGCGGCGCGAGCGTGCGGAGCTCCGCGGCGCCACGGTGACGCAGCTTCGCTCGAGGCCGACCTCACTTCGACGAGTCACCCTCTCCTCGCTTGCGAGGAGAGGGCCGGGGAGAGGAGTCCGCCGCTACCAGCAGACCGGCGGCGGCTCGCGCTCGGGGCGGGCGAGCAGGAAGCCCTGGAGGGCATCGCACCCGAGGGACACGAGGGCGTCGCGCTCGCCGATCGTCTCGACGCCTTCCGCGACGACGAAGCTCCGCAGCTTCCCGCACAGCTTCGTGAGCGAGCGAACGACGTCGCGCCGACCGGCGTCCTGATCGATGCCGCGCACGAGGGCCGCGTCGAGCTTGACGATCTCGGGCTCCAAGATGGCGAGGTTGACGTGGCCCGAGTACCCGGCGCCCAAGTCGTCGATGGCCAAGCGAAAGCCGAGATCGCGCAGCCGCTGCAGACGACCGCTCAGGTTCGGGACGCCGTCGAGCGGCGCGTGCTCGGTGATCTCGAGGACGACCCGCGAGGCGAACGGCGCGAGCGGCCCGCCCCCGTCGTACAGCTCGGGATCGAGCAGGTCCTCGGGGCCGAGGTTGATGAAGAAGTCGCCGGGGATGCGCACGAGATCGCAGGCGATGAGGCGGCGGATGCGCCGACCGAGCGGTGCGCGCCGCCCCTTGAGCTCGGCCGCGTGAAAGAGCGCGAGCGGATCACAAAGAAGCGGCTCGTCGGACCGCACGAGCGCCTCGTGGGCGATCACGCGCCGGTCGTGACAGCGCCCGATCGGTTGATAGGCGAGCCAAAGAGATCGCATGGCGCGCCCGAAGGCGCCTTCGCGCGGGGCGAGCGCGAGCCACGGGGCGCGCGCGTCCTGGCCCCGACGCGCCCCGCGCGTCACCAGCGCGGGCGGCGCCTCGCAAAAATGATCTTCCGAGACAAAGAGTGGCTTCAGCATCGCGGCGGCGCCTCCGGTTGGGTTGCGCCCCGTCCTGTGCAAGCAAGAGGCCGCAAAGCGTCGAGCGTCGACTCGGGCCGACGGCCCAGCGGCGCGCAAAAACTTGGCTCTAAGAAGGTGGAGACGACCCAGGTCAGGCGTACCCAGGCGCCCGCCGAAACCCTCGGCCCAAAAGCGCGTAGGCCACAATTTTCGCGGCTGTCGCGCGTCCGGCGCTTCGGCGCGGCGGTTGCAGAAGCCGACCCCATGCTCAAAGACATGAAGATTGGCCAGCGCCTGAGCCTCGGGTTCGGCGTGGTCCTCACGATGCTGATGACCGTCGCCGCCGTCGGCTACTTCAGCCTGTCGTCGACCTCCGGCCTCACGACCCACATCCTCGAGGCCGACTGGCCACTCGTCGATACCTCGCACCACATCCGCGCGACGACGCTCAAGATGAGGCGCTATGAGAAGGATCTCTTCCTCAACGTCGGCAACGCCGAGAAGGAGGCCGAGTACCTCGCCCACTGGCAGCAGTACCAGAAGGAGTTGCACGAGCAGCTCAACGACGTCGACAAGCTCGCGACGAGCGAGAGCGACCACGACGCCGTGCGCGCGATGCGCGCCGACACCGCGACCTACGAAGACGCCATGCAGAAGATCCTCGCGCGCATGCGCGCCGGCGAGATCACGACGCCCCAGGGCGGCAACGAGGGCATCGCGAACCACAAGGAGGCCATCCGCCGCCTCGAGGAGACCGCGTTCGAGTTCGCCACGCGCCACTCGAAGGCGATGGCGCTCATCGACAAGCAGGTCGCCGAGTCGATGTCGCACACGGCCTGGATCATGGTCATCGTCATCATCGGCGCCTTCTCGTTCAGCATCGTCGTCGGGTTCTTCATCACCCGCAGCATCACGGCGCCGCTCAAGCAGGCCGTCGAGGTCGCCGAGCGCGTCGCCGAAGGCGATCTTCGCGTCTCGATCGAAGCGGGCACGAAGGACGAGGCGGGCCAGCTGCTTGGCGCCCTGGGCCGCATGGTCGCCGCGCTCGATGGGATGGCGGCGGCCGCGACGGCGATCGCGGGCGGTGACCTCAACGTCAAGGTCACGCCGCAGTCGGACCGTGACACGCTCGGCACGGCGCTCGCGTCGATGGTGGCGCGCCTGACGCAGGTCATCGGCGAGGTCTCGACGGGCTCGAACGCCCTATCGTCCGCGTCGTCGCAGCTGTCTTCGACGGCGCAGGCGCTGTCGCAGGGCACGAGCGAGCAGGCGGCGAGCGTCGAAGAGACGACGTCGAGCCTCGAGCAGATGAGCGCGTCGGTCACGCAGAACGCCGAGAACAGCCGTCAGACCGAGCAGACCGCCGTCAAGGGCGCCGACGACGCCAACGAGAGCGCCAAGGCCGTAGCCGAGACGCTCAAGGCGATGACATCGATTACGGAGAAGATCTCGATCATCGAGGAGATCGCCTACCAGACGAACCTCCTCGCGCTCAACGCCGCGATCGAGGCGGCGCGCGCGGGCGAGCACGGCAAGGGCTTCGCCGTCGTCGCGACCGAGGTCCGCAAGCTCGCCGAGCGCAGCCAGAGCGCCGCCAAAGAGATCGGCGACCTCGCGACGTCGTCCGTGAAGGTCGCGGAGCGCTCGGGACAGCTGCTCAAGGAGCTCGTGCCCGGCATCCGCAAGACGGCCGAGCTCGTCCAGGAGGTCGCCGCCGCCTCGCGCGAGCAATCGGCCGGCGTCTCGCAGATCAACAAGGCGATGACGAAGGTGGACCAGGTCACGCAGCGCAACGCCTCGGCCTCCGAGGAGCTCGCGTCGACGGCCGAGGAGATGTCCGCCCAGGCCGAGGCGCTTCAGGACCTCGTCTCGTTCTTCCGCGTCGCGGGCCTCGAGGCGATCGGCCGCCGCAAGCCGGTCACGCGCGCCACGTCGTCGTCGATGTCAGCCGCCGGACACAAAGGCCACTCGGGCCTGAACGGCGACGGCAACGGGATGTCGCGCGGCGCGAGCAACGGCGCCGGCGACTTCAAGCGCTTCTAAGGAAGGACTCGGGACATGAGCACGTCGTCGGACCCCTCGCCAGAACGGCCCACCCTGCGGCTCGCGCCGCTGGGCGGCCCGCGGCCAGCGCGTCGCCCGCAAGACAAGAACGACAAGTGGCTCCTCCTCGTCGAGGACAACGCGTACGACGAGGCGCTGACGCTGCGGGCCTTCGGCAAGCACGGGCTCAGGTCGTCCGTCGTCGTCGCGCGCGACGGCGTCGAAGCGCTCGCGTGCCTGCTCGGCGACGAATCGGAGAGCACGACGTCCGAGCCCGAGCGGCTGCCGCGCCTCATCCTCCTCGACCTCCAGCTGCCGCGCCTCGACGGGTTCGAGGTGTTGCGCCGCCTGCGCGCGCGGCCGAGCACGCGGCTCGTGCCCATCGTCGTGCTGAGCTCGTCGCTCGAGCGCGAGGATCTTTCCCGCTGCTACGCGCTCGGCGCCAACAGCTACATCCGCAAGCCCGTCGACTACGCCGAGTTCGTCATCACGACGGCGCAGCTGGGCATCTATTGGCTCGGGCTCAACCAACCTCCGCCCACCGAGGAAGTCTGAAGATGTCTGGACCGCTGCGCCTGCTCCTCGTCGAAGACTCCGAGCTCGACGCGCGGCTCATCCTGCGCGCCCTCGGGCGCTCCGGCCTGCTGCCGCACCACCGGCGCGTCGCGACGGCTGACGAGCTCCGCGCTGCGCTGCGCGACGCGCGCTGGGACGTGCTGCTGTCGGACCACGCCCTGCCCGGCTTCAGCTCGACCGAGGCCCTCGCCGTCCTCGACGAAGAGCGCGCCGCCGGCCACACGCCCGAGCTCGTCGACCTGCCCTTCATCATCGTGTCGGGCACGATCGGCGAAGAGACGGCCGTCGAGGCCATGCGCGCCGGGGCGCGCGACTACATCCTCAAGGAACGTTTGGGCCGCCTCGCGCCCGCGATCGAGCGCGAGCTGCGCGAGGCGCGCGGTCGCCGCCAGCGCCGTGAAGTCGAAGAGCGGCTCCAGCACGCCCAGAAGATGGAGTGCGTCGGGCGCCTCGCGGGCGGGGTCGCCCACGACTTCAACAACCTGCTCACGGCGTTCGTCGGCTACGGCGGCCTGCTGCGCAAGCGGCTCCCCGACGGCGACATGCGCCTGCGCTACGTGGAAGGCATGCTCGAGGCCGCCGACCACGGCGCGAGCCTCACGCGGCAGCTCCTCGCCTTTAGCCGCCGCCAGCCGCTCAACCCGACGGTGACGTCGCTCAACACGATCGTCCTCGACACGCACAAGTTCCTGCGCCGCCTCATCGGCGAGGACCTCGAGCTCGTCACGAACCTCTCCCCCGAGCTCGGCAACGTCAAGGTCGACGCGGGCCAGATGCAGCAGGTGATCCTCAACCTGTCGGTGAACGCGCGCGACGCCATGCCCGAGGGCGGCCGCCTCACCATCACGACGGCCAATGAGGGGGGCGACGAGCGCGTCACGCTCACGGTTTCAGACACGGGCACGGGCATGAGCGCGCTGGCGCTCGCCCACCTCTTCGAGCCGTTCTTCACGACGAAGGAAGGCGGCAAGGGCACGGGCCTCGGCCTGTCGACGGTCTACGGCATCGTCACGCAGAACGGCGGCACGATCGCGTGCACGACAGAAACGGGGCGGGGCACGTCGTTCCTGGTGTCGCTCCCCCTCACGCGCGAGATCGCCGCGCCCGCCCCGCTCTCGACGCCCGTGAGCGCCGCGCCCATCACCGAGACCGTACTGCTCGTCGAGGACGAGGAGCGCGTCCGCGAGATCGCGACCGAGGTGCTCGAGCGGTGCGGCTACAAGGTCCTGTCCGAGGGCAGCGCAGAGGGGGCGCTCGCGCGGGCCGCGGCCCACCCAGGGCGCATCGAGCTGTTGCTCACCGACGTCGTGCTGCCCGGCATGAATGGCCGCGAGCTCGCGACGCAACTGCGCGCCGTGCGCCCCGAGGCCCGCGTGCTCTACACCTCGGGCTACACGGACGAGCTCGCGATCCTCAACGGCCTCACAGGCCCCGGCACGCTGTTCCTCGCGAAGCCCTACGATCCGACGGCGCTCGTGCGCAGCGTGCGCGACGTGCTCAACGCCCAACTGCCGAGGGCGGCGTGAGCGGGCGGCCCTCAGCGCTCGAGCGGCTCCTTGCCGGGCAAGATCATCCCGTTCTCGAGTGCGTAGCGAAAGAGCTCCGCGCGCCCCGAGAGCCCCAGCTTCTCCGAGACGCGCGCGCGGTAGGTCTCGACGCTCTTGACGCCCAGGGACAGCCGGTTCGCGATCTCCTTGTTCGTGTAGCCGAGGGCCAGCTGGCGCAGGACCTCGATCTCGCGCGGGCTCAGCCGGTCCGTGGCGGTTTCGACGCCCCCTTGGCCGCGCGCGCTCGCCGCCGCGAGGATGCCGCGCAGGGCGGCGCCGCCGAGCGTCGGGTCGACGTACGTGCGCCCCTGCGCGACGGTGCGAATCGCGGCGAGCAACTCGGGGCCCGCCGCGTTCTTGAGGATGAAGCCGGCCGCGCCGGAGACGAGCGCGACGCGCAGGACCTCGGGCTCGTCGTGCATCGTGAGGACGAGGACGCGCGTCGCGGGGTTCGCCTGGTGGATGCGATCGAGCGCGCCGATGCCGCCGCCGCCGGGCATCGACACGTCGAGCAGCAGCACGTCGGGCTTGAGCGCGCCGACGCGCTCGATGGCCTCGACGGCGCTCGCGGCCTCGCCCGTGACCTCGAGGTCGGGCTCGGCCGCGATGACGAGGCGCAGACCTTGCCGAACCACGGCGTGGTCGTCGGCCAGCACGATGCGCGTCTTGGTTTTATCGGCCATTTGCCGCGCGGATTGTCGCACGAACAAATGGCGTTTGGACAATCGCGACACCACAGGGAACTTGGGGGAGGCACACCATGGGAATGAAACAAGACGGAAAGGCCCAGAACGACAACGCGCCGGAGGTTTTCAATGGCGTCAAGACGTTCACCGCGACGATGGCGCGCGATCGCGAGGCGCTCGGCGACCGCGTGACGGCGTGGCTGCGCGACGACCCGCGCCGCACGGTCGTCGACACGGTCGTGACGCAGTCCTCGGACGAGTCATTTCATTGCCTCGCCATCACGGTCTTCTTCTGGCAACCCGAGGCCGCTTAGGCGTCCCATGAGTGACGAAGGCGGTCACGAGGCCCGAAAGGCCACCGGCGGGGAGCTCGCGCTCATTCTCGACCGCGCGCAGTTCCTGCTCGAGATCCTGCGCTCGCGCGAGCCCTCGCCCCCGCCATCTCAGGCGCCGCAGGTCGCGGCGCTCGAGGAGGAGGTGCTCGCGCTCGAGGCGCGCGTCGCGCACGCCGAACGGCAGCACGATCGCCTCATGCGCCTGTACGTCGCGACCTATGAGCTGCACGCGACGCTCGACCCCAAGGAGGTGCTGGGCAACATCTCGGAGATCGTCCTCAACCTCGTGGGCGCCGATCGCTTCGTGCTCATCCTGAGTGACCCCGCGGGCGGGCCGGCCTCCATCGTCCTGCGCCACGGCTTCGACGAGGAGCTCTCCGACCGCTCGCTCATCCGCTTCGCGGGCCGCGCCTACGGCGGCGGCGACCCGCACGTCGACGGCGCGCTCATCGACGGTCGGCTGTGCCTCGGCGGCGAGGGCACGGGCTCTCCCGTCGTCGCCGCCGTACCCCTCAACGTCAACGGCCGCACCGTCGGCGCGCTCACGCTGCTGCGGCTGCTCGGCCACCGCCGCGATCTGGGCCCCGACGATCGCGAGCTGCTCGACCTGCTCGCGGCCCACGCGGCGAGCGCCTTGTTCGCCGCCCAGAGCTGCGCGACGGCTGAGCGCAAGCTGCG
>JBBQJG010000057.1:0-22657 GCA_038325725.1 Polyangia bacterium
GCGCAACGTCGTCGACCTGCGCGTGCGCCTGTACGACGGCCGCGAGCTCGCGGCGTGCGTCGTCGGCGCCGACGCGGCCACGGACATCGCGCTGCTCAAGATCGAAGCGCCCGGACAGCTGCCTATCCTGCCGCTCGGGGATTCGGAGGCCGTCCGCGTCGGCGAGCCCGTCATCGCGATCGGCAACCCGTTCGGCTTCAACCACAGCGTCACGGCGGGCATCGTCTCGGCGAAGGAACGCGTCGTCGATCGCCCGACCTCGAGCGACGCGCGCGATCCCGACCTGTATTCGTTCTTCATCCAAACCGACGCATCGATCAACCTCGGCAACTCGGGCGGACCGCTGCTCGACAGCAACGGCGCCGTCATCGGCATCAGCGCCGCCTTCTGGGCGGGCCACCCGTTACAGCCGGCGCAGGGCATCGGCTTCGCGATCCCCATCAACATCGCAAAGGCGCTGCTGCCGCGTCTGCACGACCAGGGCTCGGCGCCGCGGTCGATCCTGGGCGTCGACGCGCAGCCCATCGAGCCCGGGCTCGAGGCGGCGCTCAAGCTGCCGTCGTCGCGCGGCGCGCTCATCGCGAGCGTCGGCAAGGGCTCGCCCGCCGAGGCCGCCGGGCTCGAGCCGGGCGACGTCGTCGTCGCGTGGAACCGCACGCCCGTGTCGACGAACGAGGATCTGAAGATCGACGCGCAGCTGAGCGTGCCCGGCGTGCGCATCAAGGTCGCGCTCTTGCGCGAGGGCAAGCGGCTCGTGCGCGACGTCGTCCCGCGGCTCGCGCCGCCGAGGGCCGCCGCGCCGCCGCACCCCTCGAGCTGCGCGCTGGCCCGCGACGGAGGCGCGACGGGCGGCGCCGACGTCGAGGTGCGAGAGCTGCCCGCGGCGCGCGGCGCGAGCCTGCCGGGCGGACGGGGCGTCGTCATCGACAAGCTCGCCGAGCACGGCTCCGCGGCCGACGCGGGGCTCAAGGCGGGCGACGTCATCCTGCGCGTCGGCCGGGCGGGCATCCGCACACCGCAGGAATTCAAGGCCGCGCTCGCGACTTACAAGACGGGCGACAGCATCCCCGTGCTCGCGCGCCGCGCGGGGTATGATTTCTGGACGGCGATCCCCCGCTGACGACCATCATGACGACGACGACGACGACGCTCGAAGAGAGCACCTACCGCAAATTGCTGGATGAGACCTACGCGCGCGTCGACCGCGCCTTCGAGGACGTCGACCCCGACCTCGCCGAGGTGACGGTCGCGCAGGGCTCGCTCACGATCGTGTTCGAGGAGAAGACGCGCTTCATGCTGACGCCGCAGCCGTCTCCGCGACAGCTGTGGGTCGCCTTTCGCGATCGCGCGTGGCACTTCGATTGGAACGCGACGAGCGCCGCGTGGATGGACGATCGCGGTCAGGGCATCGACCTGCGACGCCTCATCGAAGACACGACGCGCGACGTGGTGGGCGTCGCGATCCGCATCGCCTGAGTCAGCGCCACAGGCCCGTGACGCCGAAGAGCACGGGCGGCGGCGCCGGGTTGTCGGGCGTCGTCGGCAGCGCGCCGAAGAACGGCGCGACCTGCTCGACGGCGACGACTTGGCTCAACCGCGCGGGTCGTGTGAGGGGGCCTCCATCGTCTTCGTCTTTGTGGTCGCCAACGCTCGCGACCGGGTCGCGCGCGCGTCGCGGCGAGTGCGAAGCGACGGGCACCGTGTGCAGCCTGCGCAGCGCGGGCAGCGCGATGCCGCTCGCGATCATGCCGACGACGGGGCCGACAGCCAGGCCCACCCACAGCGGCGCGCGATCGGTCGACTTCGTGAAGACCGCGCCCGCGATGCCACCGCCGACGGTGCCGAGCGCGCCGCCGAGCGAGATCCAACCGAAGTCGCGCGGCTCGAGGATGTCGAGCTTGAGAAGGCCGTAGCCCGCAAGGAAGCCCACGTCGGCGCCGGCCATGCCGAAGCCCGAGACGCGCGGCGCGCGCGGATCGTACGCGGCGCCCGCGAACGCGCCCATCCACGCGCCCCACGCCGCGAAGCCCGACGAAGCGAGCGCGCTCGGCGCGGTCATGAAAGGATGCGTGGCCGCCGCGAGCCCCAGCGTCGCGCCCGCGCCCGCGCCGATGAGCGCGGCGCCGCCGTACTCGTCGTTCGTGGCGCCGCGCGAGGCCCACGCGAACAAGCTCGCCTCGGACGAGCCGAGCGTCGCGCCCAGCAGCGCGTACGGGAACGCGCGACCTTCGAAGTCGAGGTGAGGCGCGAGCGCGACGCCCGCGACGGCGCCGACGACGGTGCCGCCCATGACGACGCCCGCGCTGCCCTGATCGTGAACCTGCGTCGACAGCAGCGCGACGCCGCCCGCGAGGGCGCCGCCGATCGCGCTGCCCGTGAGCGCGAGCGCCGTCTCGCCGCCGTCGAGGCGCACGGCGGTCGACGACAGGGCCGCGACGCCCGCGAAGCCGAGCGTGCCTGCCGCGAGACCGGCGAATTCGCGGCCGCGCGTGACGTCGGCGCGCGGGAAAAGCGCGTAGGGCGCCCAAGCGCCGAGCCACGCGCCCTCGAGTACGCCGAACGTCACCCACGGGGCGTCGTCGCCGTTGAGATCGATGCGGTCGTGCAGCGCGCCGCCGAGCACGAGGCCCGTTGTGCCGCCGACCAGCAGCGCCGTCGCCTGGCGATCGGCGCGCCCGCTCAAGAGCACGCCCGCGCCCGCGCCCGCGCCCGAGAACACGGCGTCCATCCACAGCGCGTTGGCGACGAGATCACCGTCGATCGTGAGGGCCGGCGTGAGCGCGGACGCTCCCATCGTCCCGATGCCGAGCCCCGCGAGCAGGCCGCCGGCCATGCGCACGCGAGAGACGTCGTCCCAGCGCGAGGCACCGAGCGCGGGCAACCACATCCCGGTCCACGCGGCGGCGACGCCCGTGCCCTCGACGAACGAGGTATCGCCGTCATCGAAGTGGAGGCGCGGCCACAGCGCGGCGCCGATGCCGAGCCCGGCGACGCCGCCCACGAGCGCGCCCGTGCGCTCGGCGCGCGAGTCGTCGAGCATGAGGCCGACGCCGAAGCCACCCATGAGCCCATCGAGGCCGCCGAGCGCCGTGAGGCCGACGTCGCGATCGCTCGCCTGCGTCGCCTGGCGAAGCGCGACGCCGCCGAGCTCGCCGAGGCTCGCGCCGATCAGGACGCCGCCGGTGATCTCGCGCGTGCGGTGGGGACCGGACGGCGCCGCGAGTGACAGCGCGAGCCCGCCGAGGAGCCCGCCGTACGGCGCGCCCAAGAGCCCCGCGTGCGCGTCGACGGCGTCGAGCGTGAGCGCGCGCGACGCGGCGGCGCCGCCCACGAAGCCGGCGACAGAGCCCACGAGCGCGAGGCTCGTGTCGTGGCGCCCGCCCGTCGCGTACGCGAGATCCGCGACGCCCCAGCCGCCGAGCGCCCCCGCCGTGCCCGTCGAAAGCGTCAGCCAGTACGCCTGCGGGCGCGGCTCGATGACCTTCGAGAGCACGAGGCCCGACGTCGCGCCCAGCGACGCGCCCGCGAGCAGGCCGCCGTCGAGGTGACGCGACTGCGCGTCGGCGTCGAGCACGCGGCCCGCCATCAAGCCCCATGTCGCGCCGACGAACGCGCCCTCGAAGAACAGCGACGGGCCGCCCGCGCCCGTGCCCTCGGCGCCGAGGTGGAGCTTCGGCTCGAGCAAGATCGATCCCGCGATGAAGGCGGCCGTACCCGCGAGCGCCGCCTCGCGGAGCGCGCGCGAGTCGTGCGCGTCGCCCGGCAACAACAAGCCCACGCCCGCGCCCGTGCCGAGCCCCAAGACGCCGGCCCACATCGCCTCGCGCACGTTGCCGGCGTCAGCGTCGAGGCCGCGCGCGAGCGCGCCGCCCGCGAGCGCGCCGATCGGCACGCCGAGCGCGAGGCCCGCGCCGTCGCGCCGCGAGCCCTGCCACGTCGGCTCGCGCAGCGTGAGCGCGAGCGCGCCACCGAGCGCGCCGTAGCCCGCGCCGACAAACCCGGCGCCCACCTCTTGCGCGCGCAGCCGCGCATAGTGCGAAAAGATCGCGCCCCCGACGAAGCCGACGCCCGCGCCCGCCGTGACGCCGAAGGCGTCGGCGTTCCCGCGCGTGCCGATGGCGAGCTTCGCGAGGCCGAGCCCACCGCTCATTCCGAATCCCGAAAAGGCCATCGTCGTCAGCTCGTCGCCAGCGTCGGGGTGAAAGCGGCGCGACGCGATCGCGCCCGTGACGGCGCCAACGATGGCCGTCGCCTGCACGGCGCCGTCGCGCTGCGTGCGCGCGTCGCCGTGGAGCGAGACGCCGTCGCGCGCGGCGAAGGCGGCGGCCGCGACCGCGGGCGCGCCCAGAAAGCCGGTTACGCCCATCGACGGCGCGCTCTCGCCAAACTTCGCGTACGGCTGATAGACGAAGGTGCCGAGCGCGAACGCGGCGCCGCCGAGGCCTGTTCCGAAGTTCCAGCGCTCGGGGGCACCCGGCCGCGCCAGCTTCTCGACGCCGAGCCCGACGACGTTGCCGAGCGGCATCATGAGCGCAGACTCCCAGGTGCGCGCCGCGGGGACGTCGCTGAACGCCGCGGCGCCGGCCGCGAGCAGGTACCCGCCGCCCGCGCCGAGGGCGAGGCCGCCGTGCCCCGCGCGCGAGCCCCATAGCGACTGGCCTTCGCGCCCGCTCGTGAGCAGACCGCCTGTCCACGCGCTCGTCGTCGCGCTCACGAACATGAGGTTCAGATCGTTCGACGTTGGATCGAGCGCGTGCGCGGCGAACGCCGAGCCGATCATCCACGGCACGACGGCGACGGCGGCGATGCGGCTCGGAGGCCCGTTCGAATCGCGCAGCCGATCGACGCCGAGCCCGACGAGCCCGGCGCCCAGCACGAGGCTGTTGGCGACGACGACCTGTCCGCCCGTCCACGTGACCGCCTTCGCCGTCGCGATGCCCGTGCCGAGGCCGATGACCTCGCCCACCATGATGGACCCGTAGCGCAGGCGCGCGCCTTGAAAGCCGGCGCTCGACGAGATCGTCGCGCCCGCGAGCGTGCCCCACGTCGTCGCCGTCGCGTACCACGCCGCCTGCGCGAGCGTCGGGCGATAGCCGAAGCGCGACAGTCCCCACGTCGTGCCCGCGCCGATGACGGCGCCCGCCGAGCCCGTGAGCACGAGCGCGCCCGGCGAATCGAGGCCGCTCATGAGCGCGAGCAACGGAAACAGCGCGCCGCCTGCGACGCCGCTCGCGGCGACAGCGAGGGGAAGGCCGTCGTGTGCGTCGGCGCGTGGCTCGACGTGCAGCGGCTCGACGAGCCTCGGCTCTTCGAGCGACGGCATTTGCGTCGGCGCCGGCGACCCTTCGACGACGCCGGGGGGGAACGGCGTCGGCGCGCCTTCGACGACGCCGGGCGGCAACGGCGCGCGCGGGCCTTCGACGACGCCGGGCGGTGACGGCGCGCGCGGGCCTTCGACGACGGCGGGCGGTGACGGCGCGCGCGAACGCGCCAGACGGAGCCTGGCCTCGGCGGCCCGCGCGAGCACGGGAGGCGCCGTCGGGATCAACGCCTCGATGCGCGCGCTCTCCTCGGGAGAGATCGGGGCGCCCAGGCGATCGAACGCCAACGCACGCTCGGCCGGCGCGAGGCGCTCGTCGCCGACGACGGCCCACAGGCCGGGGCGATCGTTCAAATTTCCGAGCCCCCGCACGGCCTCGATGCGCACGGAAGGATCGGGGCTCGCCTGCGCGAGCTGCGCCAACGCCGCGCGCGCCTCGGCCCCGTCGACGACCTCGAGGACCCGCGTCGCCGTGACGCGCACCTCGCCGTCCTCGTCGGTGCGCGCCACGAGCGCGAGGGCGGCCTCCGCGCCCGGCGTGCGACAGCGCCCGAGCTCGATCGCCGCCGCGCGCCGCTGCGCCGCCGCGGCGCCCGTGAATAGGTTCATGAGCGTCGACGCGACCGCGCGATCGGAGCACGCGGCCTCGGGCGCGGCGCGCGCGCGCGGCACCGTCATCGCGAAGGCGACGGCGAGGCAGACGCCGACGACGAGGCGCGAGCGGAAGCCGACGTGGGGCGAGCGGGCTCTCACAGGAACGCGACGAGTATGAGCAGGCGCGAGCTTTTTGCTACGACCGATCGCGCGCAATTCGCTCGAACCCGCGCGCTCGTGCCGCGAATCACGCGACGTCGCGCACACGCGCGCGGCGTTTCGTCGCGTGCATCACGACGGCCGTTGACGCGCGGGCGTTGTGGCAACATGCATCCATGAATTTCACGCGACGGGAATTTCCGTGCGGCTCGTCGTAACGGGCGGCAACCGCGGGCTCGGGCTCGGCCTCGCGCGCGCGTGCGCCGCGCGCGGCGACGAGGTGTGGGCGACGGCGCGACGGCCCGCCGAGGCGACCGAGCTCGCGGCGCTCGCGCGCGCGTCGGCCGGCCGCGTGCATCTCCACGCGCTCGACGTGCGCGACGACGCGCAGGTAGCCGCGCTCGCGGCCGCCCTCGGCGACGCGCCCGTCGACGTGCTCGTGAACAACGCGGGCGTCGCGGGCGCGTGGCGCGCGGGCCTCGCCGATTTCGACGCCGCCGAGGCGCTCTCGATGTTCGACATCAACGCGCTCGGCGCGATCCGCATGACGCGCGCCTTGTTCGGCAACCTGCGCGCGGCGCGCGGCAAGGTCGTCAACATGACGTCGCTCATGGGCTCGCTCGCCGACAACAGCAGCGGCCGCGCTTACGGCTACCGCATGGCGAAGGCGGCGCTCAACATGGCGACGCGCAACCTCGCGCACGACCTGCGCGGCTTCGGCGGCGTCGCGATCGCGCTGCACCCGGGTTGGGTCAAGACCGACATGGGTGGCGCGGGCGCGCTCGAAGAGATCGACGAGACCGTCGGGCGCATCGTCGCGAAGATCGATCGACTGGGCCCCGACGACAGCGGACGGTTTTGGCACGCCAAGGGACAGGAGCTCCCCTGGTGAGCGTGGCGCGCGCCTCCACGGGCGCGCTAGCATGGCACCCGTGTCGACCTGGCAATCCGCGATCCTGATGCCGCCGCCCCCCGCGGGCCGCTTCCTCACGTTCAGCCTCACGCTCGAAGGAAACGCGCGCGCGCTCGGCGCGCGCCTCGCCGCGCTGACGCTCGAGCCCCGCACGATCATCGGCGTGGGGGCGCCGCTCGCGCGCGCGCTCGGCCGGGCGACGTGCGCGAGCACGGCCTGTACTTCGTCGCCTACGGCGCGAGCCTGGACCCGTTCGAGGCCATCCTGCGGCGCATGATCGGCCTCGAAGATGGCGTGACCGACGCGCTCCTCACGATGTCGCGCGCCGTGACGGGCGGCTACTTCTGGTGCCCGTCCGTCACCTCCGAAGGCCGGCTCGATCTCCGCGCCCTCGGTTTGTGAAGGCTCCTGTCAAGGCCCCTTCTTGAGCGGCCTAGCTTCGCGTTGACACCCCGGATCTCGGCCCGTATCGTCGGCGCCCCATTCGACGGAACGCGGTTCGAGCCCTGGTCGAGACGGCGCGCGGGTTGCCGCTCGTGAGCCCTCCCACGTCGCAGACCTCCCAGATGCGTGGAGTCATCTCCTACGCCGAGGAGCTGGCGCGTGCTGCCGCCAACGCGGCCGACGCCGGCGCTTCCGCGTTTAACGCCAGCGCCCCCGCGCTGCACGCCGGCGCGCTGCGGCCCGAGATCGCGGCGCTGCTGGCGCGGCTTGCCCAGCGCGCCGCGCCGGCGCTGGCCGCGTCGCTCCAGCGCGCGCGCGCCGAGTGGGATCAAGCCGACTCGTTCACCGTGCTCGACGAAGAGCTCGAACACGACGTCGCGGCGCTCCGACGTCGCCTCGCGACCGAAGCCGCCCCGGCGGCGACGCCCGCGGACCGCGCGATCGCGCTCGAGGGCCTGTTGGTGGTCGACGCCGCGATCGCGCTCGTGCGCATCGTCGAGCGGCGGCTCGCGGCGTTGCTGCGCCTGCGGCTGCGTTCGGCGACGCCCGACCTATTGCCCGAGGGGCGCCCCTTTCTCGACCTCGGCCTCGCGCTGCACGAAGTCGCGGAGGCGTGGCGATGACGCGCGCGCGGTGGCTCACGGGCGGCCTCATCGGCGCCGGCGCGCTCGTCGTCGGCGTCGTCTGCGTGCTCGTGCTCGCGGGGGCGCTCGCCATCGGCCTGGTCAGCCTCGCGCGCGCGCGGCGCTACATCGCGCGCGAGCTGCGGGCGCTCGCCGCGCAGCCGCCCGCGGGCGCGCTCTACGAGGCGCGCCGTCGGCAAATGCTCGAGCTGCGACGAAACGGCGTCGTGCCCGATCTCGAGGTGCTCGCCGACGCGACGGCGGCTGATGAAGCAGAGCGCGCGTACACCGGCAAGTACCTGGTCGCGACGACCGTGCTCATCGGGCTCGTGGGGACGTTCGGCGGGCTCATGGAGACTCTCGCGCGCGTGGCGCCGCTGCTCAAGGGCGAGCTCGGCGGCAACGGGGCCGCGGGCGCGCTCGGCCTCATCGCGGGACCGCTCGCGGGGTTGCACGTCACCTTCGGGACCAGCGTCGTCGCCATCATGGTGACGCTCGCGCTCGGCCTCGTTCAAGGCGACGTGACGCTGCACCACGAGCGCCTGCTCGCGCTGCTGCAGGAGCGGACGCGGCACGTGCTCGTCCCCGAGCTGTGGCCCACGCAGGAGAGCGCCGCCGAGCGCACGGTGCGCGCGCTCGACGAGCTGCGCACCCGCGTCGTCGACGCGCTCGAGACCGGCGCCGCGGCGAACGCCGCCAAGATCGCGAGCGTCGTGCGCGTCGAGGTGCAGCGCCTCGTCGAGCAGGTCGGCGCCGACACGCGCGGCGCCGCTGCCGCCCAGACGGCGGCGCTCGAGCGCGTCGGCGCCTCGATGACCGACGGCCTGCTCG
Organism: Polyangia bacterium; assembly: GCA_038325725.1. GTDB lineage: Bacteria > Myxococcota_A > Polyangia > Fen-1088 > Fen-1088 > DASZFV01. The sequence goes on from JBBQJG010000057.1 coordinate 8,885, forward strand.
TGACGTCGAAAGCCGCGGCCGGTGAGCTGCAGGCCGCCGCCACACACACGCGCGAGACGATGACGACCGCCGCGACCACGGCCCGCGAGGCGATGACGACCGCCGCGACCACGGCCCGCGAGGCGATGACGGTCGCGGCGCTCGCGTCGCGCGAGACCATCGAGCGCGACGCGAGCGCCGCGCACGAGGCCATCGAACGCGACGCGAGAGCGGGGCGCGAAGCACAGACGGCGCTCGCGACGACGACGGCCGCGCTCATGACCCAGGCGGCGGCCACGATCGCCGAGACGGCGAGCGCCAGCGCCGCGCAGATGCGGCAGGACGCCGAGCGCGTGGCCCGCGCCGTCGAGACCGCCGCCGCCGCGTCCCGCGCCGAGGCGGCCGCGCTCGCGGCGCACGCGACCACCGCGCTCGACGGCGCCGTCGCCGCCCTCGGCGCGGCGAGCGCGCGCACTTCCGAGACCTTCACCGATGTCACATCCACCGCCGTCGCCGCTCTCCTCTCGGCGACGGGCCGCGCCTCGGAGACCTTCGCCGACGCGACGTCCACCGCCGTCGCCGCCCTCGGCGCGACGGGCGCGCGCACCTCCGAGGCCTTCGCCGATTCGACGACGGCCGCCGTCGCCGCCCTGGGTGAGCTGCGCGCCGATCTCGGGGGCGCCTCGCGCGCGCTGACGACCGCCGCCTCCGAGCTCGCGGGGACCGTCGAGACGCTCGCCCCCACGCTCGCCGAGCTCGCGCCGCAGCTGGAGGCGCTCGCGGCGCAGGTCGCGCTCCTCGCGGCGCGCGCCGACAGCCCCGAACAGGCGAACGCCGTGCTCGACGAGCTCGCGCGGCTCGGGGAAGACGTCGAGCGCCTGGTCGCCTCCGCGCCGGCCCCGCAGGCCGAATCGTGAGGCGCCGCCGCGTCGGGGCGGAGCTCTTCCCCGTCAATCCGTGGCCGCCCTTCATCGACGCCGTCGTGTTGGCGCTCGCGGCGTTCGTGCTGCTCACCGTGTTCGCGTTCGCGGCACAGCGCGCGCTGCTCGAGCGGCTGCAGGACGGCGAGCGCGCGCTCGTCACGCTGCGCGCCGATAAAGAACGCATCGAGCGCCGGCTGCGCGCCCTCGCGTCCAACGGCACGATCGAGGTCGAGGAGGGCAAGGTCATCCTGCAGGGCGAGGTGCTCTTCGACTCGGGCTCCGACGAGCTGAGAGCGACCGGCCGCGCGTTCCTCGAGCGCATCGCCCCGCCGCTCGTCACGCTGCTCGAGGCGGAGCCCGCGCAGATGGTGCTCGTGGGCGGCCACACCGACGATCGCGCGCTGCGCGGCGACGCTCCTTTCGCCTCGAACTGGCAGCTCTCGGCCGCGCGCGCGCTCGCCGTGACGCGCGTGCTCGTGAGCGCCGGCGTGCCCTCGACCCGCATCGTCGCCGCTGGCTTCGGCGCCGAGCACCCGCGCGTCGCCAACGTCGACGAAGCCGCCCGCCGCAAGAATCGCCGCATCGAGGTTTTGCTCGTGCCCATCGGCTCGGTGGCTTCCAAGTGAACGGCGACGCCCTCGCCGCGCCCCTCCTGCGTCTCGCGGCGCGCGTGCTCACCGACGTGCCGCCAGCCGACGCGCGCGCCGCCGCGGCCGCCGTGCGCGCCTTCGCGTGCGCGCCGACGCCCGCACGCTACCTGGCCGCGACGCTCGGGCTGCGTGACGCTGACCGTCGGCACAAGCTCGCCGCCCTCGGGCGCGCCGTCGGTCCTCGACGCACCGACCACGGCCTCGACGTCCTCGCGCGTGGCGCGTCGCTCGCGCCCGCGCTTCAAGCCGCGTTGCGCGCCCTGCCCCCCGACGCGCGCAACGGCCGCCGCCTGACGCTCATCGCCGAGCTGCTCGCCGCGCACGAGCTCATCGAAGCGCGCGCCGCCGGCGGTCTGCGCGAGCTGCAAGAGGCGCTCGGCCCCGTGCCCGGCCCGACGGCCGGTGAACGTCGCCGGGCCGCGCGCGGCAAGTCGAACTCGTAGCTTCCTCGATCAGAAATTCGGGTGCTGATTTTCGGGCGGGATCCCGAAGGCGATGAAGAGGACCTCTTCCGTGCGCGGCGGCTTGACGTTGTCGGCCGCGTTGAGGAAGTCGAGGTGACCGCCCGTGCTCGAGTAGAAGCGGTGCCCACCCGTGAGATCGGTGCCGGCCACATTCCACTGGATGGGCTTGCCCGGATACATCGTGCGCTCCATGTTGAACATGATGTCGCCGTACTGCCCGTCCGTCGTGCCCGTGAGGCCGTAGAAGCGATCCATCGGCGTCAGCGACGGCTTGTCGAGCCACGACGCGATGTTCGCGACCGGGCAAGCGGGATCGTAGGGCGGGTTCGCCGGATCGAACGGCGCCGTGCCCGTGCCCTTGCCGCAGGTGTTGTCGCGCGGGCCCGCGCACGAAACGGCGCGCCACACGCGCGTGCCGATGCGCGCGATGAGCGCCGCCGTCGTCGCGCCGTGCGAAACGCCCGTGAACGCGACGTCGGTCCAGCGCACGTCCGTCATCTTCGCGTCCGTGAAGAAGTAGCCCCAATCTTCCGTCGGGTACGTCGTCGCGAGCGTCTTGAGGTTCGCCGTCACCTGCGTCTTGATCATCATCCACTCGCCGAGGCGGCAGGTGCCGACGGCGTCGCGACCAGCGCCGAGGTTGGGCGCGTTGCACTCGCCGAACGACGCGCCCATGACGTGATACCCGTGGCGGCCCAGCCACGACGAGTAGCCGCCGCTCGAGACGCCGAGGTTGATGCCGAGCTTGCCGAGGGATTTGGCGCGCGTGTCGACGCCCGCGTTGTTGTGAACGTGCAAGCCCGCCGGCGCCGTGACGTTGAGCGGCCGCCACGGCGGAAGGTCGCCGGGATCGGCAGCGGTGCCGCCTGCCCCGGCCGTGCCCATCGCGCCGCCCGTCGGCGTCGAGCCGGCCGCGCCCATCGCGCCCGCGCCCCCCGTGACGCCCGCGCTCCCCGTGACGCCCGCGCTCCCCGTATCGCCTGCCGCGCCACCGTTCTGACCGGCGCTGCCGCTCTCGCCCGCGGCGCTCGTGGCCCCCGCGGTGCCGGGATTGTTGCCCCCGGCGCCGGCGTTCCCCGAGGCGGGTCCGCCTCCGGGCGACGAGCACGCCGCGAGACCACCGGCCAGCAACACCCAGGGCAGCGCAAGATTTCGCATGCCCCCACGCTAACAAGCGCCTTGGGCCCCGGCGGCGCAATCGACACGCCGCTCTTGCACGCAAAACTCCGGGAAAAGGCCGGTCAGCGCCCAACGCTGGACCTTGTGGCCCATCGGACACCTCAAGGGCCGCGGGACGACGACCGATGATCGCTGCTAGATGTCCAAAACCTTGCGGGCCCTGGTAAGGGACGAAAGCGGCGCAACGGCCGTCGAATACGGCCTCATCGTCGCGGCGATCGCCGGTCTGATCATCGTCGTCGTTTTCCTTCTAGGTAAGAAGGTCAACAACGCCTTCAGCAACGTCGCGAGCCACATGCCCTAAAAAAAAGGGAGGCCGCCCGAAGGCGACCTCCCTTTTTCCTTACGCGAGCTCAGCGGCTAGAAGTCTTCTTCGCCGCCCATGCCGCCCATGCCGCCGCCGCCGTGACCGGCGTGCCCCCCGGGGGCCTTCTTCTTGGGACGCTCGGCGATGAGCGCCTCGGTCGTCAGCATGAGCGAGGCGACCGACGCCGCGTTCTGCAGCGCCGCGCGCACGACCTTGGTCGGGTCGATCACGCCGGCCTTGACCATGTCCTCGTACTCTTCCGTCGCCGCGTTGAAGCCGAACGCGCCTTTGCCGTTCTTGACCTTCTCGACGACGATCGAGCCGTCGACGCCCGCGTTCTGGGCGATCTGGCGCAGCGGCTCTTCGCAAGCGCGGCGGATGATGTTGACGCCGTACTGACGATCGTCGCTGAACTTGAGGGTCTCGACCGACGACAGCGCGCGGATGAGCGCGACGCCGCCACCGGGGACGATGCCCTCTTCGACGGCCGCGCGCGTGGCGTGGAGCGCGTCTTCGACGCGGGCCTTCTTCTCCTTCATCTCGGACTCGGTGGCCGCGCCGACCTTGACGACGGCGACGCCGCCGACGAGCTTCGCGAGGCGCTCCTGGAGCTTCTCGCGATCGTAGTCGGACGTCGTGTCTTCGATCTGGACGCGAATCTGCTTCACGCGCGCCTCGATCTCGACCTTCTTGCCGGCACCCTCGACGATCGTCGTATTGTCCTTGTCGACCGTGATGCGCTTCGCGCGGCCGAGATCCTTGAGCGTGAGGCTCTCGAGCTTGACGCCGAGGTCCTCGGTGATGGCCTGGCCGCCGGTCAGCACGGCGATGTCTTTCATCATCTCCTTGCGGCGATCGCCGAAGCCCGGCGCCTTGACGGCGCAGACGTGCAGCGTGCCACGGAGCTTGTTGACGACGAGCGTCGCGAGGGCCTCGCCGTCGATGTCCTCGGCGACGATGATGAACGGCTTGCCCGACTTCGCGACCTGCTCGAGAACGGGAAGGAGATCCTTCATGTTCGAGAGCTTCTTCTCGTGGATGAGGATGTACGCGTCCTCGAGGACCGCTTCCATGCGCTCCGCGTCCGTCACGAAGTACGGCGACAGGTAGCCGCGGTCGAACTGCATGCCCTCGACGACGTCGAGCGTCGTCTCCATGGACTTGGCCTCTTCGACGGTGATGACGCCTTCCTTGCCGACCTTCTCCATCGCCTCGGCGAGGATGTCGCCGATGAGCGTGTCGCCGTTCGCCGAGATGGTCCCGACCTGGGCGATCTCGACCTTGCCCTTGGTGGGCTTGGCCTGATCCTTCAGGTTCGCGACGATCTTGAGGACGGCGGCGTCGATGCCGCGCTTGATGTCCATCGGGTTGTGACCCGCGGCGACGAGCTTGCTGCCCTCGGTGTAGATCGCCTGCGCGAGGACCGTGGCCGTCGTCGTGCCGTCGCCGGCGATGTCGGACGTCTTGGAGGCGACCTCCTTGACCATCTGCGCGCCCATGTTGGCGAGCTTGTCTTCGAGCTCGATCTCCTTGGCGACGGTGACGCCGTCCTTGGTGACCGTGGGCGAGCCCCACGACTTCTCGATGATGACGTTACGCCCGCGCGGCCCCAGGGTGACCTTCACGGTGTTGGCGAGGAGGTTGAGCCCAGCCGCGATGCTGTGGCGGGCTTGCTGCGCGAAAACGATCTCTTTGGCTGCCATGGGAATGCTCCGTTCAGTTCGGTTTTGTAAAAATGATTGAGGCTGGCGTCCGAGGTCGGACTACTCCAGCACCGCGAGGACGTCGTCCTCGCGCAGGATCAGGTGCTCGGCGCCGTCGATCTTGATGTCGCTGCCCGAGTACTTGGAGAAGAGGATCTTGTCGCCCGCCTTGACCTCCAGCTTGCGAAGCGTGCCGTTCTCCTGGACCTTGCCAGCGCCCACGGCGACGACGAGCGCCTCGAGCGGCTTCTCCTTCGCCGAGTCCGGGATAAAGAGGCCGCCGGCCGTCTTCGTCTGCTCTTCGAGGCGCTTCACCAAAATACGGTCGTAGAGGGGCTTGATCTTCATCGCTCGGTCTCCTTGGTTCGTTCGTTGAATGCGCGCGGCTACGCGGAGCCGGCTTTGGCTTTTTTCGCCGGCTTCTTGTCGGCGGGCTTCGTGTCTTTCGTGGTGCTCTCGGTGGACTTAGAGGCCGAAGCGGCGTCAGACGAAGCGCTGTCAGACGACGAGCTGTCGCTCGAGCCGCCTGAGTCACCGCTCGACTTGCTGGCGCCGGGCTTCGGCCCTGCGTAGAGGTCCGAGTACCAGCCGCCGCCCTTGAGCGTGAAGCTCGTGTGGCTGATGAGCTTCTCGACCTTCTTCTTCTTGCACTTGGGGCAAGTGCGGACCGGAGGATCCGACATCTTCTGCCACTCTTCGAACTGGTGGCCGCACGCGCCGCAGGCGTACTCGTAGATGGGCATCAGGCGTTCTCTCGCATTTGCGGTCGCCGGAGCTTAAACACGGCGCCGATGCTGTCAAGCGATGGCAGAGAGTGCCAGAATTAACAGGTAATCATTAGCAATTTCAAGGCCTTGAAAGAGCCAGGTTTCGCCCTTTCGGGGCTTACTTTTTTTGCCCGAGGGCGGCGAACGGGTTGTTGAACGGCGTCGCCGGCTTGGGCGCCGGACGGAACGGCTCCTGCCGACCTCCGGGGGCGGGCCGACCTCCAGGGGGGCGGGGCCCGGGCGGGGGCGCGGTCGTCGCGCTCCGCTCGGCCTTCATCGTGAGCGCGATCTGCTTCTTGTCGAGCTTCACCTCGAGCACGCGCACGCTCACGCGATCGCCCGCGCTCACGACCTGCGCCGGGTCCTTCACGAACTTGTCGGAGAGCTGCGAGATGTGGACGAGCCCGTCTTGGTGGACGCCGATGTCGACGAAGGCGCCGAAGTTGGTCACGTTCGTCACGATGCCCGCGCACACCATGCCGGGCTGCAGGTCCTCGAGCTTGTGGATGTCGGCGCGGAACGAAAAGGGCACGAAGCCCGCGCGCGGATCGCGGCCGGGCTTCTCGAGCTCGCGCACGACGTCGTCGAAGGTGAACGCGCCCAGCTCTTCTTTCAGCTCGCGCGCCTCTTTCACGAGCTTGACGCCCGCGCCCAGCAATTCGGCGGGCGACACGGTGAGGCGCTTGGCGAGGCGCTCGAGCACGCCGTAGCGCTCGGGGTGGACGCCCGTGTTGTCGAGCGGGTTCTCCCCCTCCGGGATGCGGAGGAAGCCGGCGGCTTGCTCGAAGGTCTTCTGCGAAAAACGCGGCACCTCGAGCAGCTCGGCGCGCGTTGTGAAGAGGCCGTTCGCGGCCCGGCGGTCTACGATGGCGCGCGCGAGCCCCGGCCCGATGCCCGAGACGTGCGCGAGCAGGTGATACGACGCCGTGTTGAGGTTGACGCCGACTTGGTTCACGCAGGAGTCGACGACCTCGTCGAGGCTCTTCTTGAGCGCCGTCGGCGAGACGTCGTGCTGGTACTGACCGACGCCGATGCTCTTCGGATCGATCTTCACGAGCTCGGCGAGGGGATCCTGCATGCGGCGCGCGATCGAGATCGCGCCGCGGATCGTGATGTCGAGCTCGGGGAACTCTTCGCGCGCGGCGTCGCTCGCGCTGTAGACGCTCGCGCCCGATTCGCTGACCATGACGACGGGGACGTCGATCTCGGCGAGGCGCAGCGCTTCGCGCACGAAGGTCTCGGTCTCGCGGCCCGCCGTGCCGTTGCCGACGGCGACGGCGCGGATGCCGCCCTTGCGCACGAGATCGGCGAGCACGGGCGCCGCGGCGGCCTTGCCCGCGGGCGACTCGAGGTGCATGAGGCCCGAGCCGACGTACTTGCCGGAGGCGTCGACGAGCGCCAGCTTGCAGCCAGTGCGGATGCCGGGGTCGACGCCGAGCACGGCCTTCGAGCCAAAGGGCGCCGACAGCAGTAGCTTGCGGACATTTTCAGCGAACACGGCGATCGCGGCGACGTCGGCGATCTCGCGGAGCGCGCGGTGCACCTCGGTCTCGATCGCGGGCGCGACGTACGCGCGCAGCGCCATGCGCGCGCAGCGCTTGAGCAGCGGCGTGCCGGCGAAGGTCGCCGCGGGTGCGGGGCACGCCGCCGCCTCGAAGATCGCGCCGAGCGCGTCGAGCAGCGGATCGCCCTTGGTCTCCTCGTCGAGCCGGCCGCCGAGCGAGAGCACGAGCTCTTCTTCCATCCACCCGCGGCGCATGGCGAGGTAGCGGTGCGAGCTTTGGGGCTTGAGCAGCTCTTTGACGGACTCTTGGTGGTCGAAGTACGGCTCGAAGCGGCTCGGCGTCTTGGCCTTGTCGGACTTGCGCGTGCGGCACTGGCCCTCTTCGAAGAACTTCGTGCGCACCGTCTGGCGCAGGCTTGCATCTTCAGCGAGCCGTTCGATCACGATCTCGCCCGCGCCCGCGAGCGCCGCGGCAGCGTCGGCGATGCCGGTCTCGGCGTTCACGAAGGCGGCGGCGCGCGCCTCGGGCGTTTCGACGGTCGCCTCGCCGTGGCCGCCGGCCCACAGCCACTCGGCGAGCGGCGCGAGGCCCGCCTCGCGCGCGATCTCGGCTTTCGTTTTGCGCTTCTGTTTGTAAGGCAGATACAGATCCTCGAGCTTCGACGCGTCGAACGTCCCGCGCACGGCCGCCTCGAGCTCGGGCGTGAGCTTTCCCTGTCGGGTGATCTCCTCCACGATGAACGCCTGGCGCTTGAGCACCTCGTCCCAGCGCTCCTTCGTGTCGATGACGTGGCGGATCGCGACCTCGTCGAGGTTGCCCGTCTGCTCTTTTCTGTAGCGCGCGATGAAAGGCACCGTCGCGCCCCCCTCGGCGAGCGCGAGGATCGCGTTCGCGCCCGCGAGCGGAATCTGAGGGTGCTGCTGCGCGAGCCAGGTCGCGAACGTGTGAAGCGTCGGGGGGGCCATGCGCGCGTTACGGTAGCGAACTGCCGCGACGGTGGAAGCTTGAAAAATGCGCGCGCCGCGCGGAGGGATGTCGCGGCCACCAACGAGGCGCGAATCGCGGTACGTTCCCCGCACGATGCCCGAGGTGATTCGGCCCGAGGGGTGGGCCCGACCGAGCGGTTCTTCGGACGGGATGCTCGCGAGCGGGCGCTTCCTGGCCGTCGCGGGGCAAATCGGCAGGAGGCGAGACGGTGAGCTCGCGAGCGGGTTGCTCGCGCAGCTCGAGCAGGCGCTCGCGAACGTCGTCGAGGTCGTGGGCGCCGCGGGCGGCCGCTTCGAGCACGTCGTGTCGATGACGATCTACGTGACGAATCTCGCGGCCTATGCGCGCGCGCGGCCCGAGCTGCGCGAAGTGTGGCGGCGGCGCGCGGGCGCGCACTACCCGGCGATGACGCTCGTGCAAGTGAGCGGGCTCGTCGACGAGGGCGCCGTCGTCGAGGTGCAGGCGCTCGCGGTGCTGCCATGACGATGACGCCGGAGCTGCTCGTCGAGCACGGCCAGGGCGACGACGACGGCGTCGCGACGGTGACGTTCAACCGGCCCGAGACGTTGAACGCGCTGACCTTCGAGGGCTACGCGATGCTGCGCGACACGTTCCGCCGCTTCGAGACCGACGCGCGCGTGCGCGCCGTGGTGCTCACGGGCGCGGGCGAGGGGTTCTGCTCGGGCGGCGATCGTCAGAAGATCGTGCCCGCGCTGGCGGCCATGAGCGCCGACGAGCTGCTCGCCTTCGCGCGCCTCACGGGCGATTCGGTGCTGGCCATGCGCGAGCTCGGCAAGCCGATCGTCGCCGCCGTCAACGGCGTCGCCGTGGGCGCAGGCGCCGTGCTCGCGCTCGCGGCGGACTTCCGCGTCGTCTCGGACCGCGCGCGCTTCGGGTTCGTGTTCTCGAAGCTGGGCCTCTCGGGCGCCGACATGGGCGCGGCGTGGCTGCTGTCGCGCACGGTGGGCACGGCGCGCGCGACCGAGCTGCTCATGCTCGGCAACATCATCGACGCCGACGTCGCTGACAGCTTTGGGCTCGTGACCACCCTCGTGCCCCACGCGGACGTCGCGACGACGGCGCGCGGGCTCGCGGCCAAGCTGGCGGCGGGGCCCACGGCGGCGCTCGGCATCACGAAGCGAATGCTGAACCAGCAACTGCACATGAACATGGCCGAGGCGATCGACGCCGAGGCGCGCACGCAGGCCGCGTGCCTGCAGACGGACGAGTTCCGCGCGGCCGTGAATCGACCGTGGAAAGGCGGCTGAGATGCGTCCCTTCACCGATGAGCGACATGATGAGGTGCGCGCCGCCGCGGGCGCGCTGGGCGCGTCGCTGATGCCGGGCGCGTCGACGCGCGAGATCATCGCGGCGCTCGCGCGCGCCGAGTTGCTCGAGCTGTGCGTGCCGCAGGCGGCGGAGCGCGGCGGGGTCGGCGTCTCGTCGCTCGCGATCGCAACAGCGCGCGAGGCGCTCGCGGGTGATTCGGTGGCCGCCGACGCGCTGCTCGCCGTGCAGGCGCTCACGGCGCTGCCGATCGGGTGGGCCGGCACCGACGAGCAGCGCGCGCGCTGGCTGCCCGGGCTCGAGCGCGGCGACGAGATCGCCGCCTTCGCGCTCACGGAGCGCGACTCGGGCTCGGACGCGGCGGCGCTCGCGACGACGGCGCGGCGCGACGGCGACAGCTACCGCCTCGACGGCGAAAAGGTGCTCGTCTCGGGGGCGCGCGACGCGACGGTGATCCTCGTGTTCGCGCGCACGGGCGAGGCGGGCGACAAACGGCCGCTGTCGGCGCTGCTCGTGCCGCGCGACGCGCGGGGGCTGTCCGTGCGGGACACGCCCGTGCTCGGCGATCACCCCGTCGCGACGGTGACGCTCGACGGCGTGCGCGTGCCCGTCGCGGCGCGCCTCGGCGCCGAGGGCGACGGCCTCGCGCTCGCGCTGCGCGCGCTCGAGACGATGCGGCCCACCGTCGGCGCGGCGGCGTGCGGAATCGCGGCGCGCGCGCTCGCCGAGACGCGCGCGCTCGTCAAAGCGCGGCGCCGGGGCGGCGCGCCGCTGGCCGAGCACGAGAGCGTGCGCATGAAGCTGGCCGAGCTCGCGACCGAGCTCGAGGCGGCGCGGCTGCTGGTGTACCGCGCGGCCTGGCTGCGCGAGACGTCGCCGCCCGACGCGCGCGTCGACGTCGAGGCGTCGATGGCGAAGTGGTACGCGACCGAGGCCGCCGCGCGGATCGTCGACGCGGCCGTGCAGCTGCACGGCGGCGCGGGCCTCGCCGCGGGCGCCGTCGTCGAGCGCCTGTACCGCCACGTGCGCGCCATGCGCATCTACGAAGGCACGACGGAGATCCAGAAGCTCATCGTCGCGCGCGGAATCCTCTGACCCGCAGAGGCCTCCGTGGAGATCCCCGCTACGGGGCCATGCCCCAGAGCAGCTTGCCCGACACGTAGCCCGTGAGCTGGGTCCGATCGAGATAGTTTGAGCCCGAGTTGAAGAACGAATAGTCGTTCGCCTGGGTGAACGCGCCCGTGCCCTGGACGACGATCTGGACTTCGCCCGTGTCGGCGCCCGGCGCGAGCGAGCCGCTCGCGAACGAGATCACCGCGTATTCGTCGGCGTTGGCCTTCGCGGGGGTCGCGCTCTGGAACGCGATGGTGCACGGGTGCGCGGCGCTCGCGCACGTCCCCGCCTGGGCGCCCGTGCCGTCGACGGTGTACCAGTAGCGAACGTTGACGGTGTTGAGCTGAATCGCCGTCGTGCCCGTGTTGACGACCTTGATGGAGAACTCGGCGCCGAGGACGCTCGCGCCGTTCTGTCGACACTCGTATTGAACCTTCAGCATGCAGTTGCACGGCGCGCCGCCGGTGCCGCCCGCGCCGCCCATGCCGCCGGTCCCGGCCGCGCCGCCGCCACCCGCGCCCGCCGCACCGCCCGCGCCCGTTTTGCCAGCCGTGCCCGTCGTACCCGCGGTCCCCGTCGTACCCGCGGCCCCCGTCGTACCCGCCATGCCCGTCGCGCCAGCCATGCCCGTCGCGCCCGCCATGCCCGTCGCGCCCGCCATGCCCGTCGCGCCCGCCATGCCCGTCGTGCCCGCCATGCCCGTCGTGCCCGCCATGCCCGTCGTGCCGGCAGCGCCCGTCGTGCCCGCGCTCCCCGTCGTACCCGCGGCGCCGATGTCACCACCCGCGCCCGCGGCCCCGGTGTCGCCGCCCGCGCCCGCGCTCCCCGTCGCGCCGGCCGTCGCGCCCGCGGCGCCCGCCTGTCCACTCGTCCCGGCGAATTGCTTCGGGTGCACCGCCTCGGGTCCGCCACAACGGCTCGCCACGAAAGCCAAGCCGAGGAACCCGAGGATCCTCCCTCCGCGCGAAGCGACGAAGTCGGCCGACATCTAGTCTCCTAGTTGAAAATAGAAAAAGGACCGCACGTACCCGCCGTAACGGCGGCCAGGGGCGATCGGTCGGTGAGAATAGCCTCACCCGCCCCCGGGATCGAGTGCACCCGCGCGGGCCTCAATGCGCGAGCTCCAAAGTCATCTCGAGCATCGTGCGGCGGAAGCCCATGGCTTCGAAGAAGAGGTGCGCGTCGGGGTTTCGCCAGGCGGTCATGAGGACCATCCGCGGCGCGCCGCGCCGGCCGAGCTCTTCGCGCACGGCGACGACGAGCGCGCGCGCGACGCCGCGCCGACGGGCGGAGGCGTCGACGTAGATGTCGTTGAGCTTGCCGCACGCGTCGAGGAGATCGTTCCAGTTGCGCGGCTCGACGGTGGCGTAGGCGTAGCCGAGCAGCGCGCCCGCGTCGTCCTCGGCGAGGAAGATGAGCGCGTCCTTGCGGTGCAGCTCGCGCGAGAAGAACCACTGATAGCCGTCTTCGATGGGCTCGACGAGAAGAAAGCGTTCCGCGTCGAGCCGGTGGTGCTGCCGCACGAGCTCGGCGGCGAGCTTGCTGACGGCGGGGAGATCCGAGGTGGCGGCGGCACGGACGCGCATGGCGCGAGTTTGCTCGTATGCTGCGCCGACGGAAAGGGGCCGCGATGTACGTACCGACGTCATTCGAGGTGAGAGACGAGGCGACGATCGAGGCGTTCCTGCGCCGCTACGACTTCGCGACGATCGTGAGCGCACCCGGCGGCGACCTCGTCGCGACGCAAGTGCCCGTCGTCGCGCGCCGCGGGCCCGCGGGCCTCGTGCTCGTCGGGCACGTCGCGCGCGCGAACCTTCATTGGCAGCTCATGGACGGCGCGACGCCGACGCTGGCGATCTTTACGGGCCCGCACGACTACGTCTCGCCAACCTGGTACGCCGCGGGGCCCGCTGTGCCCACGTGGAACTACGCGACCGTTCACGCGCACGGCAAGGCGCGCGCGATCGACGACGACGCCTTCACGCGCGCGCTGCTCGACGAGCTCGTCGTGCGCCACGAGACGGGCCCGGCGCCGTGGCGTCAGGCCACCCTGCCGCCCGACTTCGCCGACAAGCTCGTGGGGGCCGTCGTGTCGTTCGAGCTCGCCGTCGACCGGCTCGAGGCCAAGTTCAAGCTGAGCCAAAACCGAAGCGCCGCCGATCGCGCGGGCACCATCGCCGGCCTCGCGGCCGCTGATACGACCGAGGCGACGGCCCTCGCGGCCTTCATGCGCACGCACGCTCTTTAGAGCTCCCGTCAGACGAAGTCGCAATCCGTGGTCTCAGATTGCGACCAATGGCGCAGGTCGAGTCCCCTGCATTTGCAGGGCGGCGCGGCTCGATTGACGCCCGCGCGTGATACCGTGGACGTTCCCCATGATGCGCTTTGCAGTCGTATTGGTGGTGTGTGTGGGCGCGGTCGGCGCCGGGTGCAGCGGGCATCCGACGCCCGCGTCTCACCCCGACGGCGGCGGCGACGCCTCCAAGCCGTCCGACGCGCGGGACGTCGCCGCCGAAGCGCCCGTCGACGCCGCGGCCGACACGGTCTCGACGACGCCCGACGCTCAATGCGGCGACGCGGGCGTCAAGCGCAACCAAGGCCAGACCTGCGGCTGCGACGCCGACTGCACGACCAACCACTGCGTCGATGGCGTCTGTTGCAACACCGCGTGCGGCGAGTCGTGCAAGACGTGCGCGGCGCCCGGCGCCGTCGGCACCTGCACCTCGCGCGTCGCCGGCACCATGCCGCGCGACCCGAGCGCCTGTACGAAAACGGACACCACGAGCTGCGGCTTCGACGGCACGTGCGACGGCGCGAGCGCCTGCCGCCGCTGGGTCTCGGGCACCGTCTGCAAGGCCGGCAAGTGCGACGGCGTCGCCGTCGTCGATGAGCTCGCGTGCGACGGCGCC